>NZ_JAWHOO010000013.1:0-176528 GCF_032586855.1 Pseudomonas syringae group sp. J254-4
CATTCGAACCACCTGATCCCATCCCGACCTCAGTAGTGAAACTATGTATCGCAGCTGGTAGTGGGGGGTTTCCCCATGTGAGAGTAGGTCATCGTCAAGATTGAATTCCGAAACCCCTCATCGCTCTTGCGATGAGGGGTTTTGTCGTTATGGAGCCCGAAAAAAGCCCGCGCAGGCTTTCGCGCTGAGCGGGCTTCAGTGATGGTGCGTGAATCAGCCAAAAAGGCTGCGTACGTTACTCATCGCGCCGTCAGCAAACCCCTGAAGAAACGCCTCAAATGCATCCCCTTCAGGACCTCCCTGAACAGGGTCGGCAACAATCGTCCAACGGGCCACACACGCACCTTCCCCGGTAGCTTCAACAGTCATTGCCGCCCATAGGTTACTCACCGGTAAGCTGGTGTGGATCAGTGACCAGGTCATGTACAGCGCCTGATCATCCCGGGAGTTCAGTTGTTCGATGGCCACGTTACCGTCCTTGAACAATTTCCTTCGAACCGAGCCAGGCCCTTCCCCGGTGACTTCAATGCTGTCCAGCGCGGGTATGAAGGCTTGGAAACCGCCAAAATTCCCCACCACAGCCCATACGCTGGCTGCGTTACCGGGTACTTCCACGGCTGAAGCCACTCGGCACGACACCGGATTCTGGATAAGGGTGTCGGGCTTCAGATTACTGTGAAGTGTACTCATGTCTTTCTCCATTTACGTCAGTGGGGTATCAATTCAGATGAAGCCGATTTCTTTCAGGTAATCGCAGCCCTTGCGCAACAGCACAGGGGTTTTCTGCGGGTATTGCTCGCCCATACGGTGAATGCCGCTGAGGGTGTTGCGGTACTCGATCATCGAGATGTCGCCGATGTCTTCTTCAAACCCGTCGAGATAGAAACCCAGCACACCAAACAAAGCGTTCTGGCTGTCAACACGGCCGAGTTGGGCCTGCCATTGCTCGACGCTGACCAGCTCGAACTGACGGCCTGCCCCGCGGAAGGCGTCCACATAGTTATTCCAGCTCAAGGGCTCGGGGTTATGCAGGTTGAACACGGCGTGTTCCGGTTGATAACGACTGGCATGGAAGCCGATGAAGCGTGCCAGGAAGTCCACCGGCATCAGGTCGAAGTTGATGGCGAACGCCGGAACCTGACCCAGTTGCAGCGAGCCTTTGAGCATCAGCATCAGGCGGTTTTTTTGCGGCTGGCACACGCCGGTGACGCTGTTGAACGCGATGTTGCCGGGCCGATAGATGTTCACCCAGGCACCTTGCTCTCGCGCGCGCTGCAGAACACGCTCAGCTACCCATTTGGACAGGTTGTAACCGTTCTTGATGTAGATCGGCGGGGTAGCGGCAGCGGGCTGTTCAAGCACGTTACCGGCTGCATCGACTGCACTGCAGGCGGAAAGGGTCGAGACGAAGTTGAAGATCTTTTTGCTGCGCCCCTCACACAGCTTCAGGCATTCAAAGACCGGCGCAACATTGTCTTTGACGAGGGTTTCATAGTCCTGCACATGGTTCACATTGGCAGCGTTATGCACCAGCGCACCGAACTCGCTATCCAGTCGTTCATATACCGCTTCAGTGAGACCCAGCCTGGGCCTGGTCACGTCAGCGGCGTAGACCTTCACGCGACTCAGGTCCAGATGATCCAGACGGTTTTCCCGCAGTGAATGCTCGAAACGCTGTTGTGCGCTTTGCCCCGCAGTTTCACGAACCAGGCAGGCGATCTCTGTCGCCCCCCAGTTCAACAGCGCTTCAACGATATGCACACCGAGAAAACCGTTGGCACCGGTAACAATCACTTTATGAACATCACCCAGCTGGCTGATGGGCAAAGTCGTCAGCGGGGTATTCGCGTCGGCATCCAATAGAGCCTGCGCACTGATGGTGTAAGCCGAAGCACCATCGCTGTCGATCAGGCTGGCCAGTGTCAGGACGGTAGGTGCTTCGATAAAACGGTTGATCGGAATGCTGCGCCCAAACCGCTCACGAACCCCCAGCAACAGGCGTGACAGCAGAATCGAATGACCGCCCAGATTGAAAAAGCTTTCGTCCGTAGAGATATCTTCTGACGGCAGTTCCAGCAGCTCGGCCCATAACGCCAGCAGCGCTTGCTCCTGCTCGGTCTGTGGCAGACGCCCCGTACGTTGTCCGCTGAAGCTCAGCGGTATTTCCAGAAGTGCTTTGCGATCGACCTTGCCGTTGCTGGCAAACGGCAGACCGGGCAGCGTCGTGTACACAGCAGGATGCATGTAGTCAGGCAGCAGACGTTGCACATGCGCTCTCAACGCCTGTTCGTCATGCTCCCGATACGGTTGAGCGAGAAACGCCAGAATGCGTCGCTGCCCGTCGATCACCACAGCCACCTGTCGATACAGCCCGCTGTCGCGCAAACAATGCTCGATCTCTTCCGGCTCGACCCGAAAGCCGCGAATCTTTACCTGATTATCGCGGCGTCCGCTCAGTACGATGCCATCAGCCGTCCACTTGGCGATATCGCCGGTGCGATAGGCCCGCAGTTGCTGCCCGTCCAGCTTGGTCAGCCACACATAGCGCTCGGCGGTAAGCGGGGGATTGTTTACGTAGCCCAGGCAAACACCAGGACCGACGATATACAGCTCACCCGGCGTTTGCTCCGCTACGGGTTGCAATTGCTCGTCGAGAATCCAAGCCTGGCTGTTGGCAATCGGTCGTCCCAGATGCCGATTGCTGCTGGACGGCCCGAACTCAACGGCCGTGACCAATACGGTGGCTTCGGTAGGGCCATACAGGTTGTGGAAATGACACTGCCTGGTGAGTTGCGCAATCACATGCGGCTCACAGACGTCGCCCCCGGTCATGACATGCTCCAGCCCCAAAGGCTGATCCAGCGGCAGAATGCTCAACAGTGCCGGTGGCAGAAACGCGTGAGTGATGCCTTGTTGCAGCACGCTGACCAGTTGCAATGGATCGCGCCGCTGGTCTTCATCAGGCACCACCAGTTCGGCGCCACTGAGCCAGGTGGGAAAAATGTCGATGATCGACGAATCAAAGCTCAACGTAGAAAACTGCAGCACCCGGCTCTGCTCGCGCAGGCTCACATACTCGGCGTACCAGGCAGTGAAATGGCTGAGGTTGTGCTGGCTGAGCAATACGCCTTTCGGCTGCCCGGTGGTGCCTGACGTATACAGCGCCATGCAGGGCGCGTTCTGCGCGGCATGAACGCGCATATCGGCTGAAACGGCATCCCCCACAGGCACCGCAGCGATATCCAGTGCCGGAAACTCCGCAGCGGCCAGAGGGTGCGAGCCGTCGTGAAGCAACAGCATCGCTCCCGAGTTTTCCAGAATGTACTGCTGACGCTGCAAAGGCTGGCCAGGATCAAGCGGCAGATAAACCGCACCGCAGCCCAGAATCGCCAGAATGCCCGCATACAACTCGGGTGACTTGGGCAGGCAGATGCCGATCACCGGAGGCGTGTCAGCTTTCGCAGACGCCAGCAAAGGCAGCAACAGGCGCTGAATGGCGATGCTGTGCGCGTGCAGTTCTCGATAGCTGAGCGTCTGATTACGAACCGACAGTGCCGGGCGTTCGGCAAACATCAGCAGCGCCTGTTCTAGCCGCTCGGTGATCGAGGTTTCAGCCCGCTTCAGCAGGTGGGATTGTTCTGTCTGATTCAGACGATGCTCGAAGAGCAAATGATCAATCGCCTGCAAACCATCCTGCCGGTCACTCTGAGCGGGTGTTGCAGTAGGCAGACTGTTGAAATAATCATCGTCCCTGGACAGTCGGCTGACCTGCAATGCCACCATCCCCACCATGCCTGCTACAGCCGCATCACGCAGTACCCGGCCGTTGCCTGACTCCTCGGCCGGCAACCACTCATGAGCTATCAGGCGTCGCGCGTTGGCCGGCCCATGCCAGCAGAGCAGCTCCAGGCGAGGCAGACCGTGCGCGAGCGCCGCGCTGAAGCCGACCCGCAGGCCCAGATGAGTACCGTGGCCTCGTACCCCGCGAAGGTTCAGACTGCCGTCTTCGATCAGGACGCAACCATCAGGCACCGTCAACGCGTCCAGCGCCTGCTGATCAGACAAATGCCGCACCCCATGCCCGTGGTCCAGCAGCTCGGCATTCAGCTCGCTCAGGGTCAGGCTGTGACCGATGAGCACAATCTCCAGGCGCTTCATTGCAGCGTCCCCTGAACCGGCAGATAGTCCGCCAGCGCACGCTGCACACAGGGATCGTCCAGCATCGAGCTGCTCTTGAAGAAGCGCACAATATTGGCGACCAGCGGGTGGTGGCGGTTGACAGGAAAACTCACGGCTCTGGTCTCGTCCTTGAGCGCATGCTTGATGGTATCTGGCACCTGCAAGTGTTCGATAAGGGTGAAATCGAAGCCGTTCTGTATGTCATTGGTCAAATACTGTGCGATAAACACCGGCAGGATGCGCGCGATGGATTCCCGATCCTGCTCGTCTGCGGTGTGCCAGTAGATTCGTACCAGCCGCGCCCAGAATCCTGAATGACGTCCCTCGTCCAGCAGATGATCAGCCATCAGTCCCTTGACCGATTGCTTGACCGAGTCGTCCTTGGCGAACGCCGCCACGTCATTGGTAACGGTGTTTTCCGCGATAGCCACGCAGATCAGTTCAACTGCACTGCGCAGATGCTCCGGAGCCAGAGCCAGCGCGGCGGGTATGGCCCGGCTGAGTTCGATTTCGTCAGGCAGCTGGATCGGCTCGATGCCCGTCAGCGCGATGGTCTGTTGCATGAAGTCCATCGCCACCAGCGCGTGATAGTCCTCGTCGACCACCACCGTCATCGCGTCATAGCGGCAGGCAAACGGGAAGCGAATCGTGAAGTTGTCCTTGGCGATACTGCGTGCGGTCTTGTCGACGATCTCGGTTTCAAAGATCACCACATCGTTGATGAACTTATAGAGGCTCTGCACCAGTGCGTAGTCGCGCAAATGCGCGCACTCGCGGGTAAACGTGTCACTGAGCACCAGCGGCTGACGGCTGAGGGGGTAGATCAGTTTTTCATCGTTCTCGACCATTCTGCGCGGACGAGTACGAATGGTGGCGCGGCCTTCCCACGCATCGATAAACGACGTGTAGTCTTCTGCTTTCATGATGTCTTCCTTGTAAAGGCTTCAGAGTGTTGCGAGCGGGTGTTACGCACTGGCCTGCATCAATGGCGCGCGCATGCTCATGCGCAGCGTGTCCCATAGCCGGACCCTGCTTTCCACCGCTGCGATGGCCGCCTGATACACCTCTCGTTCACGCTGCGCGTCGCCGCCAATCAGACGGGCCAGCAACTGTTCCGCTGCCGGGCCGTGGTCCTCGGAGTCCACTTCGATGTGGCGCTCCAGGTAGTAACGGAAGGTGGGTGCCTGTTCGACGGTGATGCCCCAGTCGTCGAGGATGCTCTGGAACATCTGTGGGATGACGCTTTCGCGCCCGTGCAGAAACGCCGCAGCAACGCTGTGTGCGGGGGCATGAAGGGCGGTGTCGAGGGTGTGCGTCACGAATGCTGATGCGGCCTGGCCTGCGTTGACCCGTTGCAGGGCCGTTGTGTAATGCAGACCCTGCTGCTGCAGCTGTATGAAACGCTCGATCTGTAACGTGCTCGCGCCAATCTCGCGCATGGCGTCCAGGTACAGCTCGAAGTGGCTGTAATGACCTGAATCCAATCGGTCGTCGGACTCTTCCCCCAGCACGATCTCGTTGATCAGGCGGGCGGCGCAGGCATCGGTCGGGGGCAGCCACGGCAGTTGCGTGCAGGTCAGTTCCTGTTGCAGACGTTTGGTCAGAGACATGAAATCCCAGACGGCGAATACATGGGTTTCCATAAAGCGTCGCAATACGCCCAACGTCGTGATTTCGGCAAAGATCGGGTGACGGCTAAGTTCAACTTTCTTTTGGTCGAGCAGCGTTTTCTCACAATGCATGGTGATGTCCCTATGGTCATGGTAGCGGTAGGTGGCAGTACAGTTATTCGAAGTTTTAACGTGTCGTCCGTGCAGGATGAATGTGATGAAAGACCTGAATGCAAGGCGAACAAAGGCCTGAAGGCAGGGGCGATAATTAGCCGCAACTGCACGTCGGTTATAGCCATTCAAGAGCGTCCATAACTTCAACTTGCCGGTCTGTAGCCCTTATGGATTGCGGCTTTGCGTCCGGCTGCCGTCAATTACGCTGACGGCGAAGAAAACTTAAAACAAATTTAATGCAGTGCGCAATTCTTTTTTAATAATATTTAAGTTGTTGTTTTTGCGGCGTGTAAGTTGCCATATAAAACACGTGGAATATGTTTTATAGGGACGCAGGCAACCCTTCCGACTGATTGAGTCAGAATTATCAATAATGAGTGAATGCCTCACTCAGCGTTGCCGTTATGCTGAATAATCAGGTGCCTGGGTTTTTTAATGGGCAATGTTGGAAATGACTTCCAATGTCGGTTTGCCCCGTTCAACAACTCCTTGTTCATTGGGTTCAAATGAACACAGAACTGCTCCGGTGCTGCGTGGACAGTTCAGCCGTAGCCAGAGAACACCCTCAGGTTGAGTCCTCTGGGCCTCACCCGAGTTTGCCTGATTCCTGTGTCGGGCCACCCGGCAGATCAGGAAAATAGCTATAAAAACGCCATGCCAGGCGTCGGGCCTGACCGGTGTTGAAGGCAGGTTGGGAAAGCGCGGGGGAAATGCGAGCGGCTAATCTGCAGGCGTCATGCCATTGCCTGGTGGATTAGCCGTCTCAATGATTCAGGCGGGGGTTTTCTTTGCTGTACGGGCCGGTTTGGCGTTGATGGCCTTGTTGCTGCTCAGGTACTGGGTGACGGCCTGCACGCCGCGGTTGAGGTGGTGCTGCAGCGCTTCGACACATGGCTCGACCGCTTTCTGTTCGGCGAGCCGCAGCAGATGCCAATGGTCATCCTGAGAAAGCTTGCCCAGCCCCATGGCGGAAAGATTGAAACGCAAGAAGCGCTCTTCCTCGTTCAGACCTTCTTCAACCAGGCGCATCAGGCGCTTGTTGTGAGTCTTGGCATACAACGACAAGTGGAACATCCGGTTGAGCCTGCCGATCTGACCGAAGTCCGTCTCGACTTCAAGCTGCTCGATATAGCCTGCAGCCGCTGCCAGATCGTCCGCGTCCAGCAACGGAATGGACAAGCGCAACGCCTCGGACTCCAGAAGGATCCGCAAGGCATAAGCGTCCACTGCGTCTTCGGTAATCAACGGTGCGACTACTGCGCCCTTGTGCGTTTCGACCCGCAACAGCGACTGTGCCTCAAGCTGGCGCAGTGCTTCGCGCACAGGCATGCGGCTGACGCCAAACAGCGTGGCCAGCTCCTGTTGGCGCAGAGCCGTGCCACTGGGAAGACTGCCATCGATAATGGCATTTCGCAGCTTTTCTTCAATCACGGTTCTGGCAAGGTGCGCCGGAGGCTGCTCGTTGCCCAGTACGGAGCTTAGAAAGGCTTCTCTATCTGATTTGCGCATCGGTCTACTTCTTCATCAACCTTGGCTGGATAAAGTCCAATTAATCGCTGGATTGCCGACAGACTAGCCAAGACTTGCCAGTAAGTCGCGAAAATAGAAGCATCATCATGTTTTGCTGCAAGTGCCGGATTGCGGTTCAGCCCTGCGAGCCTGAATGAGTACGCGCCTATCTTAGCGCTCATTCGCTCCGTGTACCGAGTGGGCATTCGTAGGTAACAGGAGTTTCACGTTATGTTTTTATGAAATAACGCTCTGAAACGGGCGTTTCAGAGCGCAGTAGAGTGGCGTTCGCGGCATAAGGCCGCAGGCGGAATCGCTTCAGCGAGTCAGGCGGCCAGACACAAAGTGCTGAACATCATTGAAACCGGGCGTCGATGCATGCCCAGGTGTTACCAGCGAATCGATAAATGCCTCATCCTCGGCGGTAATATCAACCGTTAGTGCCTTGGTGTAACCGTCCCACTGCTGCTCGGTCCTCGGGCCAACGATTGCCGAGGTCACGGCGTGGTTGTTGAGCACCCAGGCAATGGCGAACTCGACAATACCTACACCCTTGTCCTGCACGTACTCTTGAATTCGCTGCGCAATACGCAGCGACTCCACGCGCCATTCGGTTTCCAGAAGCCGCTTGTCCTGACGCCCGGCCCGGCTTTCACTGTCGGGGGCGATGTCCGGGGCGTATTTACCGCTGAGCACCCCGCGTGCGAGCGGGCTGAAGGGCACCACACCCAAGCCGTGATACGCCGCTGCGGTGATCTGCTCGACTTCGGCCTGACGGTTGACGATGTTGTACAGCGGCTGGCTGATGACCGGCTTGTCTACGCCCAGGCGCTGCGCGACGTTGACGATTTCAGCGATTCGCCAGCCGCGAAAGTTCGACACACCCCAGTAGCGGATCTTGCCCTGACGGATCAGATCACCAATGGCCGAGACGGTCACTTCAAGTGGTGTGTCCTGATCTTCCTTGTGCAGGTAGTAGATATCCACATAGTCGGTGTCCAGACGCCGCAGGCTGTTCTCGATGGCATTGAAGAGGTGCTTGCGGTTCAGACCGGCGCGATTGGGTAGGCCGTCGGCTGGCCCGATGGCGACTTTGGTGGCCAGTACCCAGTCGCTGCGCTGGGCAGCGATGGCACGGCCCACGATTTCTTCCGAGCGCCCACCGTTGTAGACATCCGCCGTGTCGATGAAATTGATACCCTGATCCCTGGCCTTGTCGATGATGCGCAGGGACTCTTCGGCACCGGTCTGCTCGCCGAACATCATCGAGCCGAGTGTCAGGGTGGAAACCTTGAGGCCAGACTGGCCGAGGGTTCGATAATTCATGCTCACCTCTCCATGTTATTCAGACGAGTTCAGGCAGCCCCCACGCCTTGAGCGGGAAGTCGGCGAGCGAGGCAAGCAGCAGGTCTGCATGCTCGTATTGCTCGACCGGCATGTGCGAGTCCGGTACGGCAACAGCGTACATGCCCGCAGCCTTGGCGGCCGTCACGCCGAACGGCGAGTCTTCGAAGACCAGGCAATCACTCGGCGAGACGCCAAGGCGGCGGGCGGCGACCAGAAAGATGTCCGGGGCCGGTTTGGCAGCGCCGACTTCCGGGTCGTCTGCGGTCACGACGGTATCGAACAGCTCAAACCACGCGCGGTGCAGAGTTGTCTTGGCCTGGAAGTAATGCACCGACGAGCTGGTACCTACGGCGATGGGAATATTGTGCGCTGCCAGATGCCTGACCAGCGCCTCGGCTCCGGGCATTGCCGGCGCTTTGGGAAAACGCTCTTCGAGCATCGGTTCACGGGTTTCGAGAAACTCGTCGATCGACATCGGCAGTTCAAGCGTCTTGATCACGTAATCCGAGAAATCCCGGGCACCGCGGCCGATAGTGTGCTGTTTGATGGACCAGTCGAAAGTGCGCCCGTGGCGGCTGGCGATCAAGTGGGTGACTTCGGTATAAACCCCCTCGGTGTCCAGCAACAGGCCATCCATGTCGAAAATGACGGCCTTGATCGGGCCTCGTTCGGTGTGTTGCTCGCTCATGTGATCACATCCCGTTCTCAAATTCGTTTCAGCCTAACGTTTCCGTGAATACCGTGGCTACCCTGTGTTTCTGATAATCTTTCGCGGTTTTCAACTGTGCTGCCAGTCCTGGTACGACTTTCCCATCATCAGAACGGATATCTTCACGTCACTATGAATAAATCAGCAGGTATAGCGATTGGCGTCATCGTCGTAGCGGGCGCACTGGTTACGGCGGGTGCCTGGTACACGGGCAATCAACTGGAAGGCGCGCTGACCGACTCCATCAGCAAGGCCAACCAGGAACTCGCGA
Source organism: Pseudomonas syringae group sp. J254-4 (assembly GCF_032586855.1). Taxonomy (NCBI): domain Bacteria; kingdom Pseudomonadati; phylum Pseudomonadota; class Gammaproteobacteria; order Pseudomonadales; family Pseudomonadaceae; genus Pseudomonas; species Pseudomonas syringae group sp. J254-4. The sequence goes on from NZ_JAWHOO010000013.1 coordinate 9,800, forward strand.
AGTCGTTCAAGGGCACCGACACCAGCGTCAAACTGGAAATGCTCTCGCTGGAAAAGCACTTCTTCAGCAGCACGGCGCACTATCGCGTGGACATCCAGAACCTGTCCGATAGCACCCAGGGCGGCCAGTTCCTGTTTGTCGACCAGATCGAGCACGGGCCCATTCCGTTGTCGCACCTCAAGACCCTGAACCTGCTGCCCGTCATGGCCCTGAGCAATTTCCAGATGGAGAAAAGCCCCAGCGCCGAAAAGTGGTTCGCCATGAGCAAGGACGTTCCACCGCTCAAGGGGCAGGCCAGCATCGGCTATGACCGCGCCACCAAAGGCACGCTGCAGATGGCCTCGCTGGAAATGACCGACGTAGACGGTACGTTCAGGTTTTCCGGGCTCGACCTGAATGCAGAGTCGTCCGCCGACGCCGAAAAATTCAGTCTGGCCGGTAACATGGAAAACCTGCAGCTCAACGTCGCGTCGCCTGACGGCCCGGTCAGCATCGACGTCAAAGGCATGACCTTTGACACGGGCGGCACCAAAGGCCAGTCCGGTTTCTATCTGGGCCACACCAACATGAAAATCCAGAGTGCGGGTTTTCAGGTGGTGGGCAAGCCGCCGGTGCAGATCAAGGACTTCACCAACACCAACCTGGCGCAGGAAGATGCCGGTAACCTGGCTGCCCAGATCAACTACGATGCCGGCATGATTTCCTACGCAGGCAAGGACGTTGGTTCAGCGCACATGGGCTTCAAAATAGCCAACTTCGATGTGGTGGCCACTCAGGCGCTGTATCAGTTGTATCAGGATAAAATCCTGCCTCAACAGCAGCAGGCCGCGCTGGAGAAACGTCCGTTCCGTCTTGAACTGAACGCGGCTGATCAAGAGCTGATGAACACCCAGATGAAAAAGCTGCTGATCGCCAAGCCGCATATCGAACTGGAAAAACTCTCGCTCAAGACCAGCAACGGCGAAAGCCACATGCGCATCGCGGTGGACCTGGCCGATCCAGGCCCGCTCGATCAGCCTTCCGATTCGCTGCTCTTGAAAAGCCTCGGCGAAGTCAACGCCAGGGTTGTCCTGTCCAAGCCGATGATCCGCGATCTCGCGACCCAGCAAGCCATTCGTGAAGGCCAGACCGACCTCAAGGTCATCGCCGAGCAGGCCAAGGCCGCTGGCGACATGGCCAGCGCCATGGCCGAGATGATGCAACTGGCCAAGGTCGATGGTGACAACATCGTTTCCGACCTGCGTTATGCCGACCAGATGGTCGACTTCAATGGCCAGAAAATGACCGTGCAGCAATTCATGAGCAACGTGATGGGCAAGGTCGGCGTGCTGGGCAACCAGTAAGCCGCCTGCAACACGGCCTGCTGTCAGGACGGGCAATCTACCGTCCTGACAGCAGAGGCTCTGCTACCGAGTCAACCCGCGCAGGGTATCCGCCAGTTGCCGGGTACGTTGCGAGGTGCCCGCGGTCATGTCGCTGGAGCCTTCCAGCTCCGACAGCAGGCTGGTGAGCGTGCCGACTTCCAGGGATTGCTCTTCGATATGCTGCGCAACCTTGCGAATCTCCTCGGCCAGACGCTCGATATCCGTGCCGATGTCATTCGCGTTTTGCGTGGTTTTCTGCGCCAACTGACGCACTTCATCGGCGACCACTGCAAAGCCACGGCCCATTTCGCCTGCCCGAGCTGCCTCGATGGCGGCGTTCAGCGCCAACAGATTGGTCTGCCCGGCGATCTGCTGAATCATCTGCACGACTGACTGGATGCGCAGGCTGGACTTGGCCAGCTCCCGAGAGCCAAGCACTACCTCGTCGGCCTGGCTGACCAGGCTCTTGACGGTATTACCCGCCTTGTCGATGACCGTTTCCTGCTGCGTGATGGTCTGGGACAGTTCATCCATCGAAACATGCAGCTCGCCTGAATAGTGGCGCAACTGATCGGCGATTTCTTCCTGATCCTGATGAGCCTTGACCAGTACATCGCCCAGATCGCTCAGGCCGCCGAACACCGGGCGGATCTGCTCGTCCAGACCACTCGGGTCAATGGTTTGCACAAAGTTACGCTGCTTGAACTGGTCGATCTGCTTGACCACCACATGGCTCAAACCGGCCAGCTTCTTGATCTGCCGACGCAGGAAGAACGCCTTGAATTCGCCGTAATAGGCAATGAAGTTATCGATGTAATCGTCGCGGAACGGCTGACCTTCCGGCACCTTGAAAAAGAACACTGCGGTGAGGGTCTGGTTGAGGTTCAAACCCAGAATCTCGCCGAAGGTCGAGAAGCCCACCACTGGCGTCTCGCCGAACACATCATTCATGCGGCCCAATTCACTGCCGTTGTTCAGACGGCGCAGAATGCAGTCGCTCAACAGACCGAGCAGCGGCTTGCCGGACTTGCCCTGTAGAAAGCGCGTGAAGTCCTTGCGCGTGGTGTCGATCATCGACGTCCGTTTGACCATCACCAGTTCTTCGCCGGGTGCCACGTCGCAGAACAGATGAACCCGCTCGCTTTCATAATCGATGCGCGCAATCGAGCGCACGAACAGCTCTTCGCCTACCCGGATGGCGAACGAGTACTGCGCCAGCTTGCCTTCCAGCTCATGCCGCTCGCACTTCAGCGCATCACACAGCGCTGCAACCATCGTGGCAATCTCGCCTCTGGAATTGACCACCTGGCTGATGTAGCGCTCTTCCAGCGAGGCGGTCAGGACACTCAGGCTCAGTGGCGTTGGCTCGAAGTTCTGGCTCTTGAAGACGCCAAAGCGCACATTCTTTGCGCTCTTGAGGAACACGACCTGAGCATGGTTCTCGTAGCTGCGTTTACCGTCGTGAATCAGCGTCTTTTTGAAGTCGCTTTTGCCGCCTGCAGAGCCACCCACGAACAGGCATGGGAAACGCCCTGACTCGTAGAGCGCTTCCATGAAAAACGACTCCGAGGCCGAAAGGCCGTCAAAGGTGACGTAGGCCAGCGTATCCCTGTGGTCGATAGGCGTGCTGACCTGAGTGCGCTTGATCGAGTCGGTTAGCCGCGCAATGCGCTCACGCATGGACAGTCGCTTGCCCGTGCCGCGAATGTCTTCGCTGTGCAGGGGAATATGCACCACCTCGGCACTCTGGATAACGCTTGAGTCGAACAGCGCCAGCACGATCCGGTCCCACTGATTACCCGCCGCGCAATACAGCGAATCATTGTTGGAGCACAGCTCGCCGGATGTTGTGCACAGGCTGATCTTGGCGTTGGGAAAGCGTGCCGCGACAGACTGGGCAACCTGACCGAAGTCGACGTGAGGTGAAACGAAGCCTGTCAGGTAGACCGGGTCAAAACTTAACGCCGACAGCGTGTCGTTCAATTCCCGCGCGGACGTAATGACACTGAGTACGCCTCCGGTCCGCGAAGTGCCGGCCCGAAAACGAGATAGAAAGCTCATGGTTGAATCCGTAAGAGTAAAAGGCAGGGGCCGTAAAAAAGGCCGAGGTCTTTTAATCGGCTGCTGACGGGTTCAGGTTAGCCGGTGGGCGATGAATTTTGCCTATGCGTGCCGCTCAGGACATGTTCAGCATCAACGCTCTGATCAGGGCAAGCGTCTGGCGATGCACCGAATCATAGTGATTATTGTGGCAATAGGGCCGTACTGACAGCGTGATGGAATCGGCTGTCGTAGAGGACAGATGCACATCGACCGCGGGGCTGCTCAGTACATTGGGGAGGCGGGCGATTTGATCCTTGAGGCGCGGAATGATCGCCTGCTCGTCGGCAGTGCCTGGCAATATTGCGGTCAGTTCGACGCTGCGGAAATCATTGCTGGAAAAATTGATGATCGTGTCAGAGAAGATCTTGTTGTTGCCCACCAGATTCAACACGTTTTCCGAGGTGTTGATCGACGTGACGAACAGTCCGATCTCGACCACTGTCCCGGTCACACCCGCAGCCGAAATCATATCGCCGACCTTGAAGGGCCGCAGCACGATGATGAAACCACCTGCCGCCAGATTGGCCAGCAAACCCGACCACGCCATGCCGATCGCCAGCGCCACGGCCGCCAGCAATGCCGCAAAGCTGGTGGTCTCGATGCCGCAATAGCTCAAGATGGCGATCACCAGAATGATATTCAGCGTCACCGTGATGAACGAGCCGACATAGCGCAGAACCGTCGGATCAAACCGCTGCCGCGTCAGCGAACGCTGCGCCATCCTCACCAGCACGCCGATCAGCCAGCGACCCACTATCCACAACAAGGCTGCGATCACCAGCCTCAAAACGACAGTTGTTCCGTACTGCAGAACGATATTGAACAACGAGTTGATTCCGTCAGTGCCGATATTGATGACATTCAGCGCATCCATCACCGCAACTCCCGACCGCAGGGCTCGCCCGGCAGATGGCCTGCGGGGCGGAGCCGTACATTGAAGGGCAAAGCAGGGCGGTGGCTACTGGTAGTTTTGACTGGAGGCAAAGAGCCTTCAAGTGGCGCTGGTCGCCGACTCGGTGATAGGCAGTAACCAGCGTACGTTGAGTTTATTTTTTGTTTTTTGATACGTAGTCAACGATGTCTTGTACAGTTTTCAGTTCGAGAAAGTCTTTGTCCAGAATCATGAACCCAAACTCGTCTTGTATAGCCATAACGGCTTCTGCGGAATCCAAGTCGTCCGAATTTAAGTCTTCGACTAACCTGTCTGTCGGTTTTATTCTTGATTCTGATAGGCCAAGTTTCTCGGACAAAATTGCTATCACTTTTGCTTCAGTGTCGCTCATGATCACGCGCTCCTTGCATGTAGATTTACAGCCATTTAAAAGAACGTTAGTCCACCTCAAAAACGCTGTCTACTGTCAGAAATAGCAGGTATTCGGGATTAATTCAGCATAGGCTTGAACCTCAATAGCCAAACGCCGAAAGAGGGTGACTCGTGACGTTTAAAGAACTCAAGGGGTATGTGAGCAGCGCTGACGCCGACCTGGTCCGTCTTGAGTCGGTCGACCAGAGCCATTACCAGACGCTGCTCAGGCTTGGATTTGTGGCCGCCGGTGAGCCGGGTATCCATGTGCTGGGTGTCATGGACGAGCAGCACAAGGCAAGAGTATTCGATGCATTGCGCCTGGAAGGTATCGCCTTTTCTGGCGGTCGAGAGTGGTGCCCTGCGCAGGTATTTGAATACATGAGGGACAAGGGACTGCTGAGCGGACCTTTCTTGACAGTCGTCTGGACAGCGCCGGGCCAATATCGGGTTGTCCATGGTTGAAAAGGGCATGACTATTTACGATGTTCTTACTGTTACGCCATTCCAGCTGACGATCAGCCCTTGTACTGCATAGGCATGCAACCCTTCAATCTAAAACGGGAAAAGCGGTAAGGCGGTCAGTATTAAGCCCCTCCCGAAATCGCTACACTCGCCACCTCACAAGGACGAACCAAGGACCTGCAATGCCGCTCCCTTCTACCACGCTGCGCCGCACGCTGGTGACCTGGTTGTATGCCGTCGCAGTCGCGCACGTACTGGGCAGTATCGTGTTCACCTGGGCGGGGTTTTCCGGCTTGCTCGACGGCTACCTGACTACGCTTGAGCAGGCTTTCTGGACCGACGCCGTTCCTGCCGCTGCGCGTGCGCAACAGGTCTGGTGGATGGCGCTGTTTGGCGCCACCTTGCAAACCTATTCCGTATACATGCTGGCGCTTGTGCATTTGGGCAATCGCCTGAAAAGCGCCATGCCTTGGGGCTGGCTGATCGCAGGCCTGCTGCTTTGGGCACCTCAGGACATAGCGATTTCTGTGCGCGGGGGTGTCTGGTCGCATGTGTGGCTCGATCTGGCGGCGCTGCTGGCGTTGCTGCCGCCGTTGTTCTGGCTGTATCGCCATGATCGCCGTACTTCTGCTGCCAACGCATTGAAGGAGCCCCGTGATGTCTGACTTGCCCCTTCTGTACCTGCTGGCGGGCAACGGCAGCAGTGCCGAATGGTGGGATGATGTGCTGCCGCATTTTCAGCAGCATCAGGTCGTGCCGCTGGAACTGCCAGGCTTCGGCAACAATCCTCAGCCTCCGTGCGAAGACCTCGCCGCCTACGCCGATGCGCTATTGGCAGCGACGGTCAGGGGCAGTGCCATCGTCGCCGTGGGCGTCAATGCATTGCTGGTCATGCATGCCTTGCAGCGCCAGCCCGGACACTTCTACAGAAGCGTGCTGCTGGCACCGGTGGGGGCTTTTCTGTGGCAGCGGCGTTTGCCTGCGCTGATGTCGCCGCTGCCCATTCGCAAGACCATTCACTGGCTGCTGGCCAACAAGCCCACGCTGTTTGCGCACAAGTTCTCCAGGCAAACCTGGCCCGCCGCGCACTACCAGCGCATGGGTTCCGGTTACGCCCGCTGCCGCGCCTTTGTGCCGTATTGGGACCTGGTGCGCGCCGACACTGCGCTGCCGTTGCTGGAGTGGGTGCAAGACCCGATAGAGCTGGTCTGGGGCGATCAGGACAACGTGCTGGGTATCGAGCAGGCGGCAGCGTGGTCTGCCATTCTGGCGCGTGCCGACCTGACCATCAGCCTGAAACCGGGTTGGGGTCACTACCCGTGGATTGACTCGCCGGCCGAGTTTGCGCAGTGGCTGGAGTCGGGCGAGCGTGGGTTCGTTGCGCACACCAAAGGCGGCCGTCTGCGTCTGGCGGCCATTGCCGGGCAACCGGTGCCCGCAGCACTGTCGTTGGTGCAGGGCGATGACTCGGCCTTGCCCGCGTTTCTGGCCAGCCAGCCGGAGGCTATCTGGGCGGTGCGCTCGTCCAGCTTCGGCGAGGATCAGGCCGATGCGGCCAACGCTGGCCTGAGCACCACTTTCCTTCGCGAGCCCACCCAAAACGTACCTGCACGTATCGCAGAACTGCACGGCGCTAGCGTCGAAGAAGTCGTGGTGCAGCGGTTCATCACGCCGGTGCTTTCCGGCATCGCGTTTGCGCGTCACCTGTCGGTCGAGCTGGAGTGGGTCGAAGGGCATCTGGAGTCGCTGGCCGACGGTCAGGCAAGCCCGGAGCGAGCGATCATTTCCCGCCTCGGCGCTGCCTGGAGCAGCGGCAGCTTCACACCATCCCACGGTTTGACACAAGAAATGCTCTGGGACTTCCTGCAAGGCGTGCTGCGCGTTTTCCATTACGTGCCGGGCGATGTCGAGTGGGCGTGGGATGGCCGCCAGCTGTGGCTCTTGCAGTACCGCCCGATCAGTGATTACGGCTGGCGCCGACACCTGACCGCGGCCAACATCGCCGAGATCCTGCCGCCGCAGCCCAGCAGGCTGGTCGAGTACGCACAACGCCGCGCCGCAGGCAGCATCCCGGCGATCATGGCGCGTTGGGATTCACGCGTGTTGCAGGACAACGAGCCATTTACCGCACTGTTTGGCGCAGCTTCCTACATCAACAACGACCTGTTTCTCGCACGCCTGGCTGATTGGGGCATCGCCTCCAGCAGTTACGCCGATGAGGTCGGTGGCGCGACCCCGCATCTGCCCTGGCGACCGCTGCGTCTGCTGCGCTCATTACCGGTATTCCTGCGCATGCAGCGTATCGCGCGCGGCCACCTGCTGACCCTGGAAAAGCAACTGCACCGTTTCGACCGAGAGCTGCATGCCTTGACGGCCCAAGGGGCTGACGGCCAGCAATTGGCTGATTGGTTCACGCGTTTCTACGTGTTCGTCGTGCAAGGTAACCTGTGCATCGCCACCTCGCTGGCCAGCAGCGGCGGTGATCTGCTGGGACGTCCGCCAACCGCTTACGACGACCTTGAACACTGCCCGCACCGGCTACCCTGGGAAACCGACCCCGCTACGCCACGCCCAGCACAGACCGACCTGCCGCTACAGGCCTTTCCGACCTGGCCGGGTATCATTCGCGTCGCTCACCGCGCGGGCCTGCCGGGCATGCGCGGCTACTACCTGCAAGTGCGCGAGTGGTATCGCGACAACCTGATGCGCCTGTTCTTCCGCCTGCATCACGCCATGCCCAGCGCCGACAGGGCACACTGGTTTGCGCCTCATCCAGACATTCGCAGCCGCGCAGGCAGCTTCTGGCAGGACGGTCGAGAAGGCACCGAGCAGGCCACCGGTTTCATGATCTATCCGGGGCAGGTTCAAGGCATTCTGGGCGACGACATCCTGCTGGAAGACACCCTCGACCCCGGACGCCACGCGCACTACCAGAACGCACGCGCCGTGATCGCGCGCATGGGCGGGCGTCTTTCCCACGGGTCTACGTTGCTGCGCGAACTGCGCAAGCCTTCGGCGGTGCTGCCGAATGTTGATATGGCGTGGGTGGGGAAGGAGGTGCGGTATAGGGATGGGGAGTTGCTGCTGGTCGAGGGCCAGTGATAAAGCCCGAGGGTGACTTATCCACAGCGAACCCGCGCGCTCATTGAGGGGTGCGGGTGTGCTTCGCCGAGGTATAGCGAAAGGCTTACACGCGGTGGAGGGGTTTGGCCATTTCCGACCTGGTCCGTCCTCCGTAAGATTGGATCCATCAAGTGGTGAACAGGAGTTCACCAGGATCAAGGATGATCGACCATCGCCTCGGAGGCAGCCGACAGGGAGTCGGGATGGTCTTGGAAAAACCCGCTTCGGCGGGTTTTTTGTTGGGCGCGAGAAAGTCCTCGTTGAGCCTGGGCTATTTGCGCAGTGCTTTTCTCTTGCGCAGGCTTTCACGATGCACCTCGAGATCCCTGCGCCGCCGCATCTCCTGACGCGTCTCCTTGCGTTCGGATCGAATAATCCTCCATTGCATGCGCAACTCCCGGCCGCGCTTGCTGTTGAGCGATAAAAGGCCCAGCAACGGGAAAAGCAGCCCCAGCATGTAAAACATCAATTCAAAACGCCGCCAGTGCGCAGGGGCAGTGGGCAGCACCGCGAAAAAGCAGCTCACCAGAATGGCCGACAATATCCACATTCCACAGGCATGCCCGCGACTCATCATGATGCCGCCGAAACTCAAAACCAGTGATACGACCATCATGAGCATCATCGACTGGCCGGTTCTCTCCGGCTCATTTGGAAAGTACGCATCGACCACCGTGCCTGCGGTAATGGCGAGGGAAAATATGCCCATGAAGATCGGAGTCAGAAAGGACAGCAGATAACGAGAGCGGAAAGCGGCAACGTGACTGCGGTAAATCACCATAGGCTCCGGCGAGGCCCGCTTGCTGCGAGATTGTTTACCCATTTTTCTTCCTTGGTACCAATACGCTGGTTGCTACTGTCGTTACAGCTCTAGAGCTCTTTGAGTTTATGGCTCGGCGCTTGTTATGTAGTTTTCGTCACGTGCGGTTCCTGGCCCATGCCGCGCAGAAACTTTCGCTGCTGTCTCAGCAACTCGCGGTAGTCGATGCAGCGGTAGCTCATACCGTATTGGGGGGCCAGCTCTGCGATGATGTTTGCCAGCGCCGGATAGTGGCGATGGCTCCATCCAGGGAAAAGGTGATGAGTCAGATGAAAGTTCAGGCCGCCGACAACATGGTGCAGCCAGCGTGGCTTGGTTTGCCAGTCACAGGTCGTCGCGAAATTATGTCGATACCAGCCGTGGGGCATTAAGGGGTTGTCGGATGGTTGATAGAACTCGGCCTCTGCCCAGTGTGTGCCAAGCAGCAGAAAGACCACCCATACAGAAGCGAGCATCTGGCTCAGCAAATATGCCATTAGCACTACTGTCCAGTTACCCTCGAATACCACCAGCGGCACTATCAGTACCAGCAGAAGGTGGCATGCCTTGCTGGCTAAAAATACGGCCCAGCCTTTGTTGCCCGGCAGGATTTTTTTGGCCTTGAGCGGCGTCTTCTCCAAGCGGTCCGACCAGTCGAATATCCAGGAGATATAGGGCAGGGACAACGCGGCGACCATGGGCCAGTAAATATGTTGGTAGCGCATGTGTTTGCGCCAGCTCTGGAAAGGCGATTGTCGCAGGACGCCATTCTCTTCGGTGTCCAGATCGTAATGCTCGACGTTGGCGTAGGCATGATGAAACTGCACATGCCTGACTCGCCAGTAATCCGGGTCGATGCCTAGCGGTAAAGTCATTAACCGGCCTACCAGTCGGTTTGCCCAGGCCGCCCGGAAAAAAGCATTGTGGGTGGCGTCGTGAAACACCATCACGTTGAGTAGCATGCCTGTCAGGACAAACAGAAAATAGCAGCCCACGAATGCCCACGCATTGTGTTGCATAAGGCTCGAGGCATAAAAACCGCCGCACAGCAGGGTAAGGAGCATTGCCGTCACCTTTTGCCGAATGCTTGCGTAGCGATGGTCGTCTGCCAGGTAGGCGTGGGCCGTCTGCTTGAGGGCGTGATGAAATGCCTGTTCGCCATCGGCAGGAAATGACAGGGGGGCAAGTGACTCAGCCATGATGTTTTTCCACCGGATTCGCGTCTGAAAGGTTGTAGCTGCGAGAAGACACGGCCACCCATGCGCCGTGCAGGGCGAGGGCGACCATCGGCAATTGCCAGTAAACCTGCGACCAGCCGTAATAACCCAGAAACAGCGACGCCAGCCCCAGGCTGACTATCAGCCAGACAGGAACACTCCAGGTCCTCGCTTCGGTCATTCCTCCCAGCGCCACCGAGCCCGCCACGAGAAAAACGAACAGGACGACCTGCGGCCAGCTGATGTCGCTGTAGCCATAACCGTATTGATAGATATAGCCCACCACCAGCGCGAAGAGCAGCAACGCGCCACTGAAAATGCTCAAACCCGAAATGCGCGAGCGAGTCGGTTCGTTCGATTTTATCGACAGTCGCAGGTAATGCAGAAAAGGCACATTACTGGCCCAGAACGGGTTCGCGGAGGAGCTGGGGCCACCGATTCCAAATGTGTAAGGCGTGTCGGGAAGGTGGGAAAATGTGCCGAACAGCCTGTCCCAGAAAATGAAAGTGCCGCCAAAGTTCTTGTCGGAGTAGGCCCTGTCCTTGACGTGATGCACGCGATGGTGGGTCGGTGTAACGAAAATCTTTTCCAGCACGCCCAGCCTGGGTGTCAGCGCATTATGGTTAAAAAACTGCATCGAGTAATGCAGGATCGACACTGCGACAAACACATCCAGTGGCACCCCTAGCACGGCCAGCGGAATAAAGAACGGAATCGACGTCAGCGACGAATACCACGAATTACGCACGCCCAGAGACAGGTTGAAGTGCTCGCCCTGATGATGCACCACATGCACGGCCCAGAGCACGCCAACGTGGTGATGAAGGCGGTGCAGCCAGTAGAAACAGAAATCCCAGGCCAGCAACGCGAACGCCCAGACCAATAGTGTCGGCCAGGTATCCAGCAGGCCAAGGCTCAAGTACTTGGCGACAAGTCCGTAACAGATCACTTCCAGGCCACGGAATAGCCACAGCATGATGTGCCCGGAATTCAGATTGAACACCACATCATGCCAGTCAACCGGCTTGCGCTGTATCCAGTGCAGGATGACCGCTTCGCCTGTGACTGCCAGCAGCATGATGATGATCGGAATGGCCAGATCGCTCATTGCAGATTACCTTTCAGTGCGATTTGTCTGCGTTGGGCAAGTGCATCGATCAGCCATCCCGCCACCAGCGCGAGTACAGCGCCGCTGACAACGTCAACGAACAGATGGCGACGCAATTGCAGGATCGAATAGGCAATGGTGGCTACCCAAAACACGAACACTGCGGTGCGTACTGTACGCCTTGCTGCGCTGATTCCCCAGACTGCCAGCACCATCAGGGCCATGTGCAGGGATGGAAGGCAATTCTGAGCCGAGTCCACATAAGTCAGTGCTGCCAGCAGTGCAGAGCTTAACGTTGTGCCCTCATCAACCGGGTATACCATCGTTGTGGGCCACACCATATAGACCGTCCCTGCACCCACAGCAGTAAGACGCATGGCGCGGGAAAGCCAGCGTACCCGATCAAGCGGGGTCATCAGGTAGCCCAGTGGAACGACAATAAAAAACGACAGGTACAGCCAGATGGCGTGCGGCGTGAACGCGATCATTTGGTCGAACGACGAGGGCGTCATGATCTGACCTGGGCTCTGCAGGTGGTCGGTCAGCGTATAGATCAGACCGACCGAGCCCCAGCCAAGCAGCATCTGCCATAACCTGAATAGTAGGGGGTTGCTCATGCTTCTGCCTGCCGGACAATACGTCGCCGTTTCCGGTCGAAGTTCGGCATCACGGCCTGCACCGTCAGTTGCCATTCAAGTTTGTCAGTGGCAATGCCCTGTTGCGCGAACAACGTGACAAGTTGCCTGCCGCCATGCTCCAGTTCTGCTTGCGTGCAGTCTGCAATCAACTGCAATCGGGTCTTCGAGAGCTGAATCAAGCGGTAGTCACTGGTCAATGGCAGCGCATTGGCAATTGCCCGGCTGCACAGGTCGGCAAAGATAATCTGCATCCCGCCTTGCTGATCAGGCAGCAACAGTTGATCGTCGCGGCGACCTTCGATTCGGGCAATGGCCATCGAATGCTGACCGCAGGCGCAAGGCTCGGATTGCCTGACCAGTACATCATCCAGCCTGTAGCGCACGATTGGCTGGGTGCTACGGGTGAAGTCGGTGATCAGTGGCGTAAAACGATGTTCATCCAGCCATTGGGGCTCGATATGCACAAACTCTTCGTTCAAATGCAGCGTGCCATGGGCGCATGTGGCGGCCAGGAAACCTTCGGTTGCCTGATAGACCTCACCGACTTCGCGGAACACAGTGTTCAATAACTGACGGTCCTGCGCGTCCAGGACTTCGGCAACGGAGATCACCTTCTTAACGTCGAGTTGAATCTGCCCGTCCAGAACGGCCAGCGCCAAGGCGCGTAGCACCTGTGCCGGTGCTACGATGATGGTCGGTGCCTGCGCTTGCAGGCGAGGCAATTGCTCAAGGAATGGTGAAAACAGATCGTAAAAGGCCAAGCTCAACCAGCGATTGTCCACGCTGTGGTACAGGTTGCTATCCGCACGTAGAAAAAGTGCCACTCGCTCACCCGCGAAAATACCGTCTGGCAGCATTTTGGCAAGCATCCCGCCCGCCCAGATCTGCTGCTCCTGCGGGCTGACGACAAAAACGCCACGCTGCCCTGACGTGCCCGAGGACAGCCCGACGCTAAATCGGCCGATGCGTGGCGTGAAGTCGCGCTCGGCTTCGCCGCGCTGGGCGCAGACCAGCAACTGATCGCGTTTCAGACCTGCGGTGTTCATCTGGTCGAACTGCGTCATCATCAGCGCTTTGTCCATCAGCGGCCATTCGTTGAATGGCAGAGCGCTGTAAGCCCGAAAATAAGGACTTTTGGCCAGCACCCTATGTGCAAAGCGTTTCAGTTGCCTGTTCTGAAAATGCTCCAGTGCCTGACGACTGGAAAAGCGCAGGCGACGCGCTCGCCAGTAGTGCCAGAGCGTCATCACCGGGATCATAAATCGCCCTCGTGGCACAAACGAATATCCACATGGCCTGCTGCCCACAACAGGTTCAAACGGTTCAGCGTCTGGTAGTAGGCCTTGCTGTCGTCCATCAGCACGTTGGCAAGCACAGAAGGCCCGCGCAATTCTTGATAGCTCAGCGGCGACCATGCGGAATCACTGGCCAGCAGTGTCCAGCCCTCGTCGGTGAGAATAAATGCACCCAGGTGTCCGGCGGCATGACCTGGTAGCGGCACCAGAACGATCTGCCCGTCACTGCCCGGTAGTTCGTAGCCATGTGTAAAAGGTGCGAGTTGCTCAGTCAGGCTGACCTGCTCAAAGCCCTCGACGAACTGCAACGCTGCCTCGAAACCTTCCGGAATCAGTCCCGGTACGAAGGCGCGCTTGAGCGCGGCGATGCCACGTAAGGAGCGGGTTTTCTGCCAGCCTTCGCCCGAGCAGATAAAGTCGAGATGACTGAAGTCCCGCAGGCCGGCAATGTGATCGGCATGAAAGTGGGAAATGATCACCGCCTGAATGTCGTTGGCCGCGTAACCGGCATTACGCAGCTGATCCAGCAGCGTTTCACCCGCATCCAGGTATACCGGGGTAACCTGGCTGTAGATGCGGAACACCCCCGACCGGGTATGCTCCTGAAAATGGTTGGCATAGCCGGTATCCCATAACCAGCGGTGATCGCCGACCTCCAGCAGATACGCCCTGGATGGAAATTTGCAGACCCGCAGGCCAGCGCCTTGCAACGCCATGCAGCCGATATGCGTGCAGTAACCCACTTCGAAAGTGGTGATGCTAGCCATGGCGCTTCACCGCTTGAGACTTGAGCCATTGCCCCGTGAGCTGAATACTTTCTTCCATCGTATACCGAGGTCGGTAGCCCAGCTCTTCAATGGCTCGCGTCTGGCTCAGGGTCATATCGAAGTTCACAGCTGCCACACTGTAGCGGGTCAGCACAGGCTCTTTGCGCGTTACAGAGGCCAGCAGCTCAAGTGTAATTGCCAGTGTGTGAAGCAACCGATAGGGCATGGGCTGAACACGATAACGAAGGCCGAGTTGATCGTGCAGTAACAAATGCAACGTATCCACTAACCGCATAGGCTGGTGATTGGTGATGTTGTAGGCCGCTCCGGAAGACAAAGAACCGTTGTGGCTCGCCAAGTCCATGGCGTGAATAACGTTGAGTACGAACGTCAGGTCCAGAACCGCCTGACCACCGCCGGGCAAGCGCAGCACGCCACGGTCGCGTTCTATCTGGCCCAGGATCCGGGGCAGAATCACCCGGTCATACGGACCAAACAGACCACGGGGCCGCAGAATGATGAAAGTGGTCTGTGGATAAAGCGGTACCAGCGTCTGTATGGATTGCTCTGCCTGATACTTGCTGCTGGCGTAATGATTGGCGAATCGACGCGCGCGGTATTGCTCGTCAATACACTTATGATTCTGAAAGTCGAAGTAAATGGCGGGCGTGGAAATATGCACGAATCGCGAGACGCCGCAACGTCCGGCTGCCTCGGCCAGCTTCTGTGTTGCTACCACGTTGGCCTCATCAAACTCGACCTTGCTGCCCCAGGGAGAAGACTTCGCGGCGCAGTGCCAGACGACGTCGCAGCCGAGCATCATTCGCTCGCATTCCTTCGCAGTAGCCTCGGTCAGGTCCATTGCCGTGAATTCGGCTCCCTGATTTCGCAGCAAACCTCCCACTGTTGGGTCACGTCCGGTTGCATGCACCTTATGGCCAGCGTTCAACAGCCAATCAGCTGCATTGCGTCCAAGGCCACTGGTGGCGCCGGTCAGCAGAACCTTCATGGCAGCAGCACCATGCCCGCCAGTGTCAAACCTGCAGCGGTACCTATCAGCATTACCGGCTTGCCTGGCGTGAAGCGGCCGGTAGTAAAGGCAGTATGCAGCGCTGTTGGAATCGAGGCCGAGACCTGATTGCCGTGATAACGATAAATATCTACCAGCACTTCAGAAGGTACTCCCAGACGTTTTCGCATGTGCTCAAGCGAAAGATGGCTGGCTTGATGAGGTACTACGGTGGCGATATCGGCCAGGGTCAAACCGCTGCTTTCGAGTAATCGTGCGAGATAGCCCTCGATCAACGCGGCAGCCTGACGAAACAGCTGCTTGCCCTTCATGTGGAACAGAAAGTCTTTGTCAGTCATGCCGGCACGCGGATTACGGCGTGTGCCGCCTGCTTGAATCTCGCACAGGTCGCTACCTTCCGGGTAAGTCTCGGAGAGGCTGCTCAGAATGCCGCTGCTGCCGCTACCGCGTTCGACAATGGCGCAGGCTGCGCCGTCGCCGAGGATCAGCGAGCTTTCTTCGTCATCCCAGTCGATACCGCGCGAAACCAGATCTGCCGACACGATCGCAATGCGCTTGTAGATCCCGGCATTGAGCAAACCTGCGGCCACCTGCAGCGCCGTAATGAAGCCGACGCAACTGCTGTTGATATCAAAGCCGGGAGTACCCGACGGCAGATGGGCGGCCTTCAGAATCAGTGCTGCCGTGCAGGGCAATGCTTGCATGGGTACTGCCGAGGCCGAGATCAATAGATCGATCGAACCCGCCGGGATCTGCTCTCTTCTCAGGGCATCCTGAAGTGCTTGCGCTGCAAGTTCGGCCTGGCTGGCATCGAGTGTTGCGTGAAACCGGCAATGCACGCCCGAGCGCTTTTCGACATACCCCGCAGGCTTGTTCAATAACGTGTCCAGCGCAGAGGAGTCCACTCGATTTGCGGGCACCGCTACGCCAGTGGCAATAATTTTCAGTGGCAGCAAGGCTGCGGGGGAGGAGGGCGCTGTCATTGGAGTCCTGGCTTCGCATCCATGTGGTGATTACCTGAATGACTACTCAGGTACAACGCAGGGCTGAGCGCGTCATTGATCGAGGAGCGGCGAACCTGCACGCACATCAAGCGGTACGGGTATTCGGCCGCTTGTATCTGCACGTTAGAGACGCATGCCCTTGAACGGGTTCCAGCCTTGCTCGCCTTTTACTTCCTTGAGGTAATAGGAGTAGTTGACGGTCAGGGCATACATCAGCGAATACGCCACAGTCAGACCTCCCCCGAGGGCATAAGGGACCTCGGTCTCCAAAAGCGTACATACCATAAGAATCAATGCGTTGGTTGTAAGCATAATCCCAAGCAACGCAAGGCTTTTTTTCCACAGGCCCAGGACGAAGAAATAGATCGGACCAAAGAAATACGCGATGACGTTGAGGTTGATCCGTATCTTCTTTCTGACGCCAGGAAGTGATTTTAGAGCGGCTTTGAACCGTGGATCGTTCGGCGCACCATACGTCTCAAAAAAATTGAAGCGCTCCTGCCACTTGGCGCTGTACGTGCCAGTGCTGCGCGTCTGATCTGCTGTGCTCATGGTGCGGCTCCTGATGTTCCATGGGGTGACGTTTTTCTTCCGGGAAATCCTGAGTTCTGGCGTTTTTACGATCAGGATGCCGAGTGTATGGAGTTTTCGGGTGGTGTACTACGCGACCGCGTAACCTGGGCGTTAAATCGCCATAATTTTCCATCTGGTCAGTCTGACAGGCAGCCATTGACTGGAGTCGCTCGTTTTCTGGTCAGGTTGCAACCAGATTATCGGTTGTCGTGGCTGGTCCGTCCCCATGACCGGACGTGCATCAACCATTTTTACGAAGCGCACCAGATTCAATGCTGTGCTTCCGGGATACTGATCGTTGGATTCTGGTAACGCTCGTCAATGGCGACTCCCATTTCCTTCAATCGGCTTTCCGCGGTCGCACGTTGCGATGCCAGCTTTTTCAGTAGGTCGGGTAACAGCTCTTTCATGCGATCGCGATCAGATGAGTCAAAATACTCTGAAAAAAATCTTTTTGCGGATTTGAAAGTGAGCGTAGAAAGATAGGTTCTGGTTTTAGAGGGTTTTTTTCACTGTCTCCCCGTTGAATACTTACTGTAAGGTATTAATTACCACGGTAAAATGACCAATCGCTAAAGATGGGCAAAGGTTAGGTATAAAAAATCTCATGTTCGCTCGTTCCAGGTGAAAATAGTACTGATTGCCGAGTTTATAAAGGACGCTTAAGGAAAAATTTTCTCGTAATAACTGTTCGCAATTTCAGTAATAAAGACCATTCGGTTAATTTTGTAATTAAGCTCTCCCTTGGTCATGACGTTGTCTAGCGCTTTGGTGTTCGTTTCACATGCTTCGACTTTTTATGCATTAAAAGAACTGCTCTGGGTAGTTTATATAGAACTAACGCCAAACAAGAACATCTTGAAAAAAGCTAAAAAATCCCCATGCCTAAAAATTGTTTTGACAAGTCCAGCGATTAGTCCATTAACGGAACCGCTCTCATCTTAGTGGGAGGCGTGTAGTACAGCGCACACATGACCTACTTACTGGCGAATGCTGCCAACCCGGTCCAGTAGAATCGCATTACGGCGACTTGCTGATCGATAGACCATAACTATCTACACGTTAGTTTCAGATCGTTGATCGAGCAAGCCTGAGTGTTAAATTCAAAGTCATTCTTCATGATTTTCTACTCGGAGAATATTCGTCCGATCCTGGGGGCACGATCAACTCGTCAGGCACAAGCGTAACCTTGCCATTACCAGGCTTGTCACTAAAAATCCGTGGAATGTTACCGTCTTGGTCGGTAAAAAATACTTTCTTGCCTTCGTCAGGAATATCAACCTCGACCGCGACATCCTCAAGCGGTACTCCGTGCGTGGTCATGAGGCGATTTTGCTCGTCATACAGCCCTGCGGGTACTGCGATGGGAAGCTCCTTATTTGCATAGTCCATGCTTGCGGGACCGTTGAGGGTCTTTTTGGCACCTTTGATGTCTATTGTGCCTGGCGCATGCACCTCGATATTGCCGCGTATGATCCTGATATAAGCGCCGCCACTGGTGAGCAAAATTTCCTTCTGTGCAGACATTTCCACTAACTGTGCAAGAGAGGTGATTTTTATACCCTGCTGCGCGGTCAATTCCATCGCATCACTTTGCGCCTGTAGCTCAATCTTGCCCTTGGCAGCAAACAGTTTGGCCCCGGCGTTCTGCGCAAACAGGCTGATGCTTTGCGCAACGCTGGCCAGCAGGGATTTGCCGCTGGCGATGCTGACGTCTTCACCGGTGCTCAGGGTCAGGTGCTTGCCGCTGTGCAGGTGCGTGCTTTTCGGCGTGGCGGTGGCGATGTCGGCAGGGGAGGAGGCGATCAGCAATGGCTGCTGGTAACCCGGTGTTTTGCCGCGTCCGCCGCTGCGGATTGCCCAGGCGGTGTCGCCGCCGTTGCGTTGTTGCTCGCCGGGGCCTTGGCTCGGGGTACCGTCGTCGCTGCCGTAAGTGACGTCGGCATCGCTGTTGAGCTGGGTCAGGCTGTCCAGGCCTTCCTGCATGGGCAGGGCATTGTGCTGTTGCGCGGTGTCGGAAAGGGTCTTGACGCGCTGTTCGCTGTTTTTCAGTTGCTGCTGCGCTTCGCTGGCATCGATCTGTGCGCCCTGGGCTCCGCTGCGTTTCCAGGTGCTGAGGTATAAACCCTGCTGGGCGCGCAATGCGCCGTAGGCATCGGTGCGTAACTCGAAACCCGTACCACGCAGAACGCCGCGGTCGTTGCCGCGCTGGTCGATCAGGTAACCAAGGTTAAGCTGGGTATGCCCGTGACTGCTGTGGATCTGGGTGCGGACCTGGCCGGTCGAGTCGTCCATCACCCACTGGTTGAAACCGCCGCCGCCGACTTCCTTGCTCTTGTAGCCGGCCATCAGACCGCTGGAGTGCCAGGCGGGTTTGTGGCCGCCGTAGACCTGGCCCATCACCAGTGGCCGATCAATGTCGTTATCCAGGAAGGTGATGACGACTTCTTCACCAGCACGCGGCACATGTACGCTGCCCCAGTCCGGTCCGCTGCTCGGTTGCATCATGCGCAGCCAGCAGGAACCCAGTTCGCCTTCTTGGGAAAGCCGGTCCCAGTGGAAGCGTACGCATACCCGGTTCAGCGTGTCGGTAAACACCTCATGACCGTTGGGCGTGACCACCACGGCGGTCTGCGGGCCAGGATTATTCGGCTTGAAATGCTTGGCCGGGCTGCGAAACGGCACGCTGTGCAACTGGCCTTCAAAGCGATTGAGGAAGAAACCGTGGCTGCCCACGCCCAGTGAATCGGCCACACCGGTAAGCGCTGATGGCTCAGGACGAACAGATCTGAACAGCGCCGCCAGGCTCCCCGGCACTTCGCGTCTCTCCTTGGCCAGCGGGAGGTTGCTCTCGGCGAAGATCTCTACTTCGATCAGCAAAAACTGGCGCTCTTCAGCCGCCTTGCGCTCGTACAGCGGATGCTGGGTCAGCTCAAACCAGCGTCCGGCTTCCATCTGCCGCACGCCGCTTTGGCCTTGAATACGACGAGCCTGCGACTCACGCTGCTCAATCTGTACCCGACTCAGCCATTCGCCGCGGTCCTGCTTCTGCCAGCCGTACTGGCCCTGATACTCGTAACGCTCCAGCGCCTGTGGCGCCGAAGCGGCCTGCAAGGCGGGCATCATGGTTTCGCGCGGCTGGCCGTGGGCCAGGTAATCGACACTGCGCCAATGCAGCTTGCCGCTGAGCAACTGCGAACCGCTGCTCCACTGGGTAATGCCGTCCTGTTTTTCAGTGGCGTTCTGGGTGTGAAAGCGAATGCTCTGCGGTGCCAACGCGGGGAGGGTATCGACGGTATCGGTAAAGACGATGCAATGCTTGTCCGCCGTGTGTTCGACGTACCAGAAAAGACCTTCCTGCTCGCACCAACGCTGCACGAAGTTGGCGTCGCTCTCGTTGAACTGAGTGACGTAGGACAGCGGTGCGTATTCACGACGCAGGTCCAGGCGGTAATTGCCTTTGGCCTGTTCGTACATCGAGAAAACGGCTTCAAGAATCGCCGGCAGATTCTTGTCCTGCCAGATGCGGCAGTCGAGGCGGTATTCAAGCAGGCTGAACCACGGCGCGAAGACCAGTTGCCAGTCATGCAGGCCGCCGTCATTGCCCAAGTAGCGCACACTCTCGACAAGCCCGTGGCGCTGCGCGGGAGAGCCGTCATCGCAGAGAATCGCCAGGCTGACGGGTTGGCCGATGAGTTTTTCAGGATCGTATTCGGTGTCCTGCACCACCGCGTCAAGGGTGTAGCGAGGAACGCGCCCGATGCGCTCGACCCCATGCATGCGCAGGGCCTGGAGCTGATGCTCGCCCAGCGGTGTGGTGAGTTGCAGCAGGCGTTCGCTCTGGCTGAGGGCGGTACCGAATGTCAGATCCATGGTGCAGCTCCATTATTAACTTAAATCAATAGCGATTGCTCAGTCCTGCTGTTGAACCACCATCCTGCATATCTTCTGACTAGGAAGAGCAGAATTTATTAATTGTAGGGTCTGTGAGGCAGCGTTCTTCTCCGCCAGTCTATAGAGGTATAATATGCGGACGTTTATATCCGCTTCACGCTCGCAACAAGCTCATCCCAAAATTGCAATGCATCGCTATCGTTTTGGAAACCTAGACCTTTATCAAGTGTGCTCATTTCAATTACCGTATAGGGCTCCATGCTTGATTCTGGGGTGCCCGGGTACTCAAGACGAAAAGAGTAGATCGTCCTGCCGTCGACATTTGTTTTGAGTAACAGCTCCTCAAATGATAACCCTGCCACTGTCTTCTTTGCTTTTCTCAGCACAGAAGATTTTGAGAGAACGCTGCTGAGCAAAGATGTCATGACACCTGATGTTCTTTGTTCGTAGCGCGTCAGGAGACTTGGCTCTGGCTCACCGATCCGCTGAGTATCAAATGTCAAATGAATTCCTGGTACGGATGATACTGGTAATCCGATTGAGACTTGCTCTTTGAACGTATCGACAGGTAACGTCATGTATCCAGCTTCAATAGCGAATGTCCCATCTGGCGGGCGCTCTGCAGGGTTGCGATAATGGATTAGTGTATTGAGCTCTCTTGCACGTGCAATGGCCATATCTATCCCTCGTAAAGAGACAGAGCCTACGGATTGCTTATATAAAGTGTTCTTTTTTGTGAGATAAAATATATCCATTCTGTAATTTGTTGATTTGGAAACTACAATAGCACCACCGCCGTCTAGTGCAACGGTTTTGACATACTCTGCAGCGCCAGATTCTTGAAGTATCTTTATTTTGTTAATGGTGTCAGAAGTTTTAGTGATTAAATCACTTTTACCATTTTTGCTAATCAGCTCTATCTTTTTGTCAATTATTTTATAGGCTGACCAAATATCCGTGCTTTCGGTAGGAACCTCAAATGTATATCTGCCGAAATAAAATGTCTTTTTTGTGGTAGACATATAGTTTGCTCCGTTAGTGGTACTGGCTAACAGAGCAAATATGAAAATGCCTGCAGCGTTGAATAGATTTATGTTTCTTTTAAATTTTGACATGTTTTGAAATCTTCACTAGACTATAAAGTGTTGCATACTGTGTTCTCCCTTTAGGATCATTATAAGCGTTTTGGTGCGCATAACCAGGGGAGTTATTGTATTCTCCTTCTTTACAAACATTTGGATAATTTTTAGAGTTTTTCCCATGAGCAAATGCTGCCTCTACATTAGGGTGACTTCGTGAGCTCGCAGCCGATATTACGGGGACCGTCCCATCTCCTGGAGATGTTTTGGGTCCGAATTTAAACCTGTATCCACGACCAAGTTCTATATTTCCGGTGAAGTCATCCTCTGTGATTTTTAAATTGTTAATGTCGCCCCACCCTATCCAATCTGATGTCCAAACAATATTGCTCCATGTTATCAAGTCTTCTTCGTTAGCATCTGCAGAGTAGTGCACGTATGTGTTTGGGTAATAAGACTTCTCTATAGCTATGTGGAATGTTTTTACTGAGTCGATATTTTCCTCAAATTTCTGCCTTTTAGAGATAGGATATTCCCAGTCGTCGGATTTTTTGATTTTTAATAGGTCATTGGGATCAATAAGATCTTCGTTCTCTTTAGGAATCAAACCCCACCACTTATCTGATTTATAAATATCATCGTAAGGGTTTTTTGCGTGAGGTAAACCAATAAGATTTACTTCTGGGTTGCCACTTTTGCGCGCAAATAACCACTGTTTACCATCGCCATATATAGCACTTGGTAAGAGCTCTAGGCCTCCTTTGGAAAATGCTAATACGGCCACTGTTTCCTTTGCCGTGGGGCCAAGTATTTGACGAGTAATATAACCTTCAATACCTTTGCCTTCAAACCCTGCGCGAATTCTTCTATAGGCCGCTGGCGCACCAGTTGCAGGCATTGCGCCATGTATTACACCATAAACTTTGTTATACTTATTAAATCCAAGCATTGCTCTCGCTACCAGTCCACCCATTGAATGAGTGACAATAATTACTTTATCTGCGCTAGCATAGCTGGGGAGCACGGTTTTATCTATGAAGTTAATGATGTCTTGCGCTGAATCTGCATTGGATTGAAGCCAGTTATACCCTGCTGCCCATACCTCATAACGAATTTCTGCAGCATGCTTGATGCTGTCTTTTTCCAAAGGTGAGTTATCATTCCAATCGCCCCATTCTGAGGGCGAAGAGGTGCTGTTTTCTTTCCACCATCCTTGCAAATCATTGTTATTCATAATGTTGTTCATTTGGTTCTGAATTGAAACCATTATTGGATGATAAGCTGATCTCATAATTCCGCCCCATCCTCTACGCCTAAGGTCTTCCTCAGCCACTGAATCAATTAAACCATCTTTTCCAATTTCGGAGTCGTTATAAACCGTCATGACCCCGTCGCTCCCATCTAAATCGTTTTGCCTGTCCTTTGCGGAGCTAAAAAATGCTGAAATGAAGGAACCAATTGCTGCAACTTTCGATAGGGCAGTATCAGTATTGGGAGCGACCCATGCAATTTTCTTTGTTCTGGTGTTCCAGAGGTTTGTCCCCATGATTCCTGGAATAAATACTATGGGTACAACTTTGTCAGATTTTACCTTTATTTCTTTTTCTTGCTGTTGCTTAGAGTCTGCCATAGTTGTTGTGGCAGAAGTGGTTCCGTCTGGGTTCTGTTCCTGCGCTAGCTTCAGTGACTC
The DNA here is from genome assembly GCF_032586855.1 of Pseudomonas syringae group sp. J254-4. Lineage (NCBI taxonomy): Bacteria > Pseudomonadati > Pseudomonadota > Gammaproteobacteria > Pseudomonadales > Pseudomonadaceae > Pseudomonas > Pseudomonas syringae group sp. J254-4. The sequence goes on from NZ_JAWHOO010000013.1 coordinate 33,252, forward strand.
ACTCATGGCTTTCTCCTAAGCACATTTTGGCGACAAAACGTGGTTATGCCTTTCCTAATACTTTGATTTTTACAAATTCTGCAATCTGACTTTGCTGAAGCGGTATCTTCCCAGCTGCATCAGAAACGTACTGCATGACACTCCCATCCGCGCGGGTCACTTCGACTTTCATACCAGCAGCAGGTTCTCCAGTGCTCTGTTTGCGAACCACATAAGGGTCCGCGAAGTCGGTCTTGGGCATCTCGTTATAGCTGTGCGACAGACTGGTCGGCCCACTAAACGTCTTCTTCGCCCCTTTGACATCAATCGTCCCCGGCGCATGAATTTCGATGTTGCCGTCCTTGATGCGGATGTAGCCGCCACCGCTGGTAAGGAGGATGCCTTCCTGGGCGGCGATTTCTATTCCGGCAGCGGTTGAGGTAATCATCACCTTCTGCTGCGCCGTTAGCTCCATCGCATCACTTTGCGCCTGTAGCTCGATCTTGCCCTTGGCAGCAAACAGCTTCGCTCCCGCATTCTGGGCAAACAGGCTGATGCTTTGCGCGACGCTGGCCAGCAGGGATTTGCCGCTAGCAATGCTGACGTCTTCGCCGGTGCTCAGAGTCAGGTGTTTGCCGCTGTGCAGGTGGGTGCTTTTCGGCGTGGCAGTGGCGATGTCGGCAGGGGAGGAGGCGATCAGCAATGGCTGCTGGTAGCCCGGTGTTTTGCCGCGCCCGCCGCTGCGGATTGCCCAGGCGGTGTCGCCGCCGTTGCGTTGTTGCTCGCCGGGGCCCTGGCTCGGTGCGCCGTCGTCGCTGCCGTAGGTCACGTCGGCATCGCTGTTGAGCTGGCTCAGGCTGTCCAGTCCTTCCTGCATGGGCAGGGCGTTGTGCTGTTGCGCGGTGTTGGATAGGGTCTTGACGCGTTGCTCGCTGTTTTTCAGTTGTTGCTGCGCTTCGCTGGCATCGATCTGTGCGCCCTGGGCACCGCTGCGTTTCCAGGTGCTGAGGTACAAACCCTGCTGGGCGCGCAGTGCGCCGTAGGCATCGGTGCGTAACTCGAAACCCGTACCACGCAGGCCGCCACGGTTGTTGCCTCGCTGGTCGATCAAATAACCGAGGTTGAGCTGGGTGTGGCCATGACTGCTGTGGATCTGGGTGCGGACCTGGCCAGTCGAGTCGTCCATCACCCAGTGGTTGAAACCACCGCCGCCGACTTCCTTGCTCTTGTAGCCGGCCATCAAACCGCTGGAGTGCCAGGCGGGTTTGTGACCGCCGTAGACCTGGCCCATGACCAGTGGCCGATCAATGTCGTTGTCCAGAAAGGTGATGACCACTTCTTCACCGGCACGCGGCACATGTACGCTGCCCCAGTCCGGACCGCTGCTCGGTTGCATCATGCGCAGCCAGCAGGAGCCCAACTCGCCATCCTGAGACAGGCGGTCCCAGTGAAAGCGTACGCAAATCCGGTTCAAGGTGTCGGTAAACACTTCATGGCCGCTGGGCGTGACGACCACTGCGGTCTGTTGGCCGAGGCTTTTGGGTTTGAAATGCTCCGACGGGCTGCGGAACGGCACGCTGTGCAACTGGCCTTCAAAGCGATTGAGGAAGAAACCGTGGCTGCCCACGCCCAGTGAATCTGCCACACCGGTAAGCGCTGATGGCTCAGGACGAACAGATCTGAACAGCGCCGCCAGGCTCCCCGGCACTTCGCGTCTCTCCTTGGCCAGCGGCAGGTTGCTCTCGGCGAACATTTCGACTTCGATCAGCAAAAACTGGCGCTCTTCAGCCGCCTTGCGCTCGTACAGCGGATGCTGGGTCAGCTCAAACCAGCGTCCGGCTTCCATCTGCCGCACGCCGCTTTGGCCTTGAATACGACGAGCCTGCGACTCACGCTGCTCAATCTGTACCCGACTCAGCCATTCGCCGCGGTCCTGCTTCTGCCAGCCGTACTGGCCCTGATACTCGTAACGCTCCAGCGCCTGTGGCGCCGAAGCGGCCTGCAAGGCGGGCATCATGGTTTCGCGCGGCTGGCCGTGGGCCAGGTAATCGACACTGCGCCAATGCAGCTTGCCGCTGAGCAACTGCGAACCGCTGCTCCACTGGGTAATGCCGTCCTGCTTTTCGGTGGCGTTCTGGGTGTGAAAGCGAATGCTCTGGGGCGCCAACGCGGGGAGGGTATCGACGGTATCGGTAAAGACAATGCAGTGCTTGTCCGCTGTGTGCTCGACGTACCAGAAAAGACCCTCCTGCTCGCACCAGCGCTGCACGAAATTGGCGTCACTTTCATTGAACTGGGTAACGTAGGACAGCGGGGCGTATTCACGTCGCAGGTCCAAGCGGTAATTGCCCTTGGCCTGTTCGTACATCGAGAAAACAGCTTCCAGAATTGCCGGCAAATTCTTGTCCTGCCAGATGCGGCAGTCGAGGCGGTATTCAAGCAGGCTGAACCAGGGCGCGAAGACCAGTTGCCAGTCATGCAGACCGCCGTCATTGCCTAAGTAGCGCACGCTCTCGACAAGCCCGTGGCGCTGCGCGGGAGAACCGTCATCGCAGAGGATGGCCAGGCTGACGGGCTGGCCGATGAGTTTTTCAGGATCGTATTCGGTGTCCTGCACCACCACGTCGAGGGTGTAGCGGGGCACGCGGCCGATGCGCTCGACCCCATGCATGCGCAGGGCCTGAAGCTGATGCTCGCCCAGCGGCGTGGTGAGTTGCAGCAGGCGTCCGCTCTGGCTGAGGGCGGTACCGAATGTCAGATCCATGGTGTAACTCCTTTACCGCTTGAATCGGTTTGCGACGTATCTTTGGTTTAACCCGCTTCTACGGGAGGTTTGGCATCTTTATAGTTTTCATCGATCTTTATGCCCATTTTTTTCAGTTGCGCCTCTGTCTTTTGCCGCTCTTTCCCCATTCGGGTTAATTCGGCAGGCAGAAGTTCTCTCCAGCGTGCGCGATCTTCGCCTCTCACGAATTCGGCGTAGAACTCACTTTCTGATTTGAACGTCCATGTAAACAAGTAAGATCCACGGTTCTGCGGGTCGTCTTTGCTGTTCTCGCGCTGTACCATCAGATCAAGATACTCGTGACCGCTGTAGAACATCCACGTGTTGATCATAGGCAATGAGACCCATACCTGCTTCGTAAGCTTGAGATTTGGGTCCATCCAGGGACCTGTACCAACATTTTTACCTAGCACTTCATTTAAGTTGGTAAATTTGCCGGCTTCTATACCGGGTATTCTCGCTTCATTAGGGAAAATGTAACGCTGCCATCCCGCAGCGTCTAGATTCTGTACTTGTTGATAAAAGTACGCCATTGCGTCTTCATGTTTCGCATGGGTTGATACTCCTGCTACATACACGTCTATATCTGTAATAAGCCCTAGGGGATTGGTGACGACAGTGGTTGAACTAACGTTCTCAATCGCTAATATGGTGGATGCTGAGCGTACCTTTACAGTGATCAGTTCAGAGGATTTTGACGGCACTATAAATTGGTAGAGACACATCGTATCATCGCAGTCTTTTCGCAGTTTTACAGTTGTTGAAGCCAAGACAGTATCAATTGATACTCCAAGAGAGAGTTCGATCTCACGATTTTTTGTATTCATATCCGAAGCCTCACAACCAGTCAGCAGTATGAAAGCCGCTATCATATATTTAAGTAGTGCGTTCATTCCACGTCCCTATCGTCATAATTGCCTTTTCCATCTCAACATTTTTTCTTTGCATTCTCCGATGATACGTAGAGGCAATTGTTGTAATAAAGATCATTCTGTCCTCGGCGTCGTACAGCTCGCCATCGGACATGATGACATCCTGCTCCGGGTCGCCTGTATCGCATTCAACACTCAGGGACGCCAGTCGGCGCGGAACATCCCCGTACCCCTCAACCCACGTTTGCATGTACAACAGTGCCCTGAAGCTTTTATCCTCGTATATCAACGGTTGCAATATCATCAGTTGTTCATGTTTGGCAATTGCCAGGAGGGACTGAAATTTGTATTTTTCACGCAGTGTACCTGCCGGCTCCTTCTCTACAGCCGATATCAACTTGAAGCCGCTTACCAGATAATCAGTTACCTTCAGGTTGTTTATTTTGGGCAGTGCATCATCAATCCATGGCAGTTGCGCAAAGCTTTGCTTGAATCGTGGGTCATACGTACTGAAGTCCCGAGTCTTTATGCACTCATTGAACTGCTGTGGATAATTAATATAAAACCAGTGCCAGACGAAGATGTCCTGGAATAACCAGAAGTTTCCCTTGCCCAAAAATATCTTGGTAATCTCCAAGGGCGGTACGGCGGGTGGCAAATAGCGCATCTTTGTGTTACTGGAATAATCCAATGCACACATGACCTGTTTGCTTGCAAACGCCGCTAACCCTGTCCAGTAAAACCGTCCTTTTTGTTCGGGCTGGCCGTTGTGCTCTTGCTCCAGGTAAATACGTGCGTAATTGCCTGCGATACGCGCAGCCCGCGTACTGAAGTCCTTGAGCAGTTCATACCTGGCCGGTTGCTTGTATTCGGCGCGGGTCTTCACGCACAAGCGCCTGATAGCCACTTGCTGGCCAAGTGTCCACATTTCGACACAGCCCGGATTCAGATCATTGATCGAGCAGGATTTTGGATTGAAATCAAAATTTTCCTTCATAAGTCTTTGCTCTGTCCGTCGTGTTCAAGACCGCGGTGTTCGGCTACCTCATCGCCAGCTTGCGCAATCGTCTTGCCGGTACTCAGCAACCAGGCTTGAGTCTGAGTAGAGGCGTGTCTATCAAATATCAGCACCGATCCCTGCCTCGCCCTGCCTGCGTGAAAGGCAAGTGCGAGTGACGTTAGTTGAGTCGCGCTCCTCCCTCGCTCGCCTGCCAGTAATGCCTGCCCAGCGACATGCTCCGATACAACCAGGTTTGGCAGTTGGGTACTTGCGTAATGAGAGAGCTGCTCTAGACGTCTGTCATGAAGATGACCGTCGATGACGAGTGCCTGGATGTCGTTCGGTTGAATACCCCTCTGCTCGCAAAGGGCCTCTGCCAGCTGTTGCAGATCGGCGCTGCTTTGCCTTGGCTGCGATGCACGCGGAGAGTGTTCGCGGGTCATGGCTGGATAGAGTTGCCAGGTATTTTCCTCGTCGGGGTTGGCATGGTCTACGCGCTGCAAGTGCACGATCGAGATGCTTTCACCGACCATGGCGTCGCTGGACAGAACGCCAGCCCGGTCTTTTGTTGCCCAGGTGTCTATGCTGACGCACAGCAGGCAAGACGCTTCCGTATCGTTTTGAAGCGCCCAGGGCAACCATTCATCAAAGTTCAGCGAAGGAGTGTCGAAGCCCTCGCCGGGGAGGTAATCAAACGGCCAGATTGGCAAAGCATGATTCTCCCATGCTGATGGGGCGATGCCCGACGGCGCAAATAGCACGACCTTCGTATTTTCCCAATCGACGCTGGCTGCGAAATCGGTCCAGTGTGCGAGCATGGCCTCAAGCAATTGAAGCGTACGTGGCAACGTATCGATTTCCGGTTTGTGCTGGGGCAGGCGAATGCGACGCAGGTTATAACGGTGGCCCGATGGACTGACCAATCTGGGGTCGTGTTCAAAATCTCCGTTAACGGCTCCAAGCCATGTCCCTGACGCAGCTTGAGCAGGTTCGAGGTTCGGCAGCCACAGCCAGGCGTTGTCAATTTTGACGCGTGTGAGGTCATAGTCTGCTGGCGGACGTGCCGGAGTAGCCTGACGTTGTTCCTGTTCGCGTCGCTCACCAATGACATCCCATAAAGAGCGATGACCTTGGCCATAGGGCTTCAACATGCTGTTGTCCTTAAAATATGCCACAGTCACTGTTGGTGGCGATCAGACTGGAGCCACACGCAGTCTTGTCGCCATGGCGGGCAACCGGCCGGCCATCTACCAACGTTGACGTGTCACCTGTCGCAATTGCACAGACCCCATGCGGGCACATGACTTTATCGCCGACTCTGGCCACCAGTCGACCATTGACCAGGGTGGTCGGAGATCCTTCGACAACAACCCCGGCCTTGTCGGTCGGATCGTTCAGCAAAATGATCGGGCGCATGTTGATACTCCTTGTGGTTGGCTGTCAGAGCTTTTAATCGCGCTGCGGCAGAGTGCCCAGCAGATCGCGAATGCCATCGACGACGCTACCGTCCTTGATCACGTCGCTCAGCCAGCTTTCCAGCGGCATATTGCCCCATTTGATGGCGCGCTCTACCAAATAGGGCACCGGACTATGGGGTTCGGTCTGCTTAAAGAATTGTGCTACGCCTTGCAGCAGTGCAAACGCTTCGTCCCGGGTCAGTGGCACGGTGCGCATGGGCGCGTTGGCTGCCGGGTTGTCGACTCGAGTTACAGGCCGCTCGCTGACTGGTTCGACTTCAGCTTCATCTTTTGGTTGGTTAGCGGGTGCTGCTACCTCGACACCCCGGTCCTTGAGCAATCGCTCAACCAACTGCCGGGCGTGGGTAAGTACGTCATTGAGTGCGAGGAAGCTGGGTACGTCGCGCTCAAAGACGCTGTCGATGGTCGACTGCAATTGTTTGCAGGCAACCAGGCACTCACTCATCTCCGCGTATTTACGGTTCAGGTGATCGGTATCGGTAAGCACGACCGAGCGCTGGAACAATTCAGCGTTGATCTTGCCTTCTTCGAGAGCCTGGTTCATTGCCGACGAGTTCTGTCGAGCCAGGTTTTCAACTTGTCGAGATTCATCATATTTGAACAGGCTGTAGCCCTGTCCCTGGGTAATCGGTAGCGTACGGACCACTTCGGCCAAGGTTGTATTCAACCACCCCAAGCGAGCAGAACGCTCTTCGGTGCCGTCTTCCAGAGAAGGGAACAGGGTGTCCCAGAAATCTTCCAGCATGGCTTGAGCCACTGCCAGCGCGAAACGGATACCGCGGAAATGATATTTGTGCGCCAGACCTTCACCTAGCCATGCGACCAGCATCAAGTCTTTACTCTGTTCTGCAATCCCGGCGCTGGCCAGTTGCACAACCTGCTCCCAGTCGGCCTGTTTCAGATCGGTTTGCCAGTCGCCCTGAGTCAGATAGTCGACATCGGCGCGGCGTGCCTCCTTGATCTGATCGAACAGGCTGGAAAAACTCAGGTCTTCGCCCGCGCCACCCTGAATGGGGGTACGCAATGTGGCCAGCGAAAGGTCTTCGAGGATGTCAGACATGGACGGCTCTGCATTCAAAGGTGAAAAGAGAAGGCCACCGCGCCCATACAGGCGCGGGACCCTCGGTTGAGCGGCCGAACAACTTCAGTCGCCCGAGGCCTTACTCAGGAGTAGACCTTGTTCAACGAGCGGTCCCAGCCGCCTGCAACTTTACCGCCGCCTGCGCCATCGGAACGCTTCTGCTGGGTGTAGGCGATCTTGATGCGGGAGAAGTTGAACTTGATCTCTTCCAATGGCAGATCGCTCTCCGCCTTGGTTTCGCCAGCCACAGGCATGTTGCCCAGGAAGGTGACAGAAGAGATGACCACTTCTTCCAATGTGATGGTCATGTAGGTCAGCTTGTCGCCGCCGGCACGGTTAAGGTTGAGGACAACTTCCTTGATGTGCTGGCCTTTGCAGCATGACTCGAAGGCTTTGGGAGAAGCCTTGTCGACATACTTGATAACCGTGAAGTCGCTCAGGTTAACGCGCTCGGAAGAAGCGCCTCCAGACGAACTGGCAGTCGCCGAAGTCGCCTGTGTAGCGCCGTGCGTGTAGCTCAGGATTTCGATCCAGTCCTTGAACTTGTCGTCCAGACTTTCACCCGGGATGCCGTCAATTTTGAGGAATGCGTCAAATGCCATTTTTCATTTCTCCTTAAAAGGGCTTTCATTGATCCACAAGTTGGATCGCCCTGTGTTTGACCCTGCCACGTAATGGCTGGGCCGTTCTAAAGCCATGCATGCCGAAGCAGGCCACACATGGCGATCGTTTTTACCTCGGGCGCGACTCAGTTAAGCGCGCGCACCTCGATTTCCACTCGTCTGTTGGGCTCAAGGCAGTGAATCAGCTCGGCGCGCGGCATCTGCATGTCGCAATGCACCAGTGGCTTATTGCTGCCCTCGCCGACCGCGTCGACCAATTCGCTTGGTAGGCCTTTACCCACGAGGTAGGTTTTGATGGTCTGAGCACGCTGTTTGGAAACCTGCAGGTTGCTCTGCGCATCGCCAATCTGGTCGGCGTGGCCAGTGATCACGATCTTGCCCACGTTTGGTGTGTTCAGCAGTTTTCCGGCGATAGCGCTCAACTGACGTTGTCCGGCAAGCTCAAGACTTTGAAAGTCAGCGCGGCCAAACGCGAACAAGGTGTCGGACTCCAAAGTGATGGTTTCGATAGCGCGCAGGGACTGCGAAAGCAGGCTGTTTATGTAATTGCGTGAACTGGAGATCAGAAACGCGTTGTTGAGGATGCGGGGTACGTCAAGCTCGCGAATCTGATCGCTGTAGAACGCTATCTGACGCCCGGCAAACTGATAGTCATCAACCTCGCCAGCGGCTTGAGCGGACATGCCTGTGTCGTGTGGAACCTGCTTGTAGATCGCTGGATACCAGTAATCTGGTATTCGTGCCTTGAGCACCGCAGGGTCGGCTTGCTCACGTTGCGCCTTGGACAGCATCAAGTAAGTGTCCAGGGTAGTCTTGCCAAAGGTCGCAACTGACTGGGCGCGGTTATCCACAGGCAACGCGCGCGGTTCTACGCTATCTATTCCTGTGACGGTTGTCAGTGTCGGCGCGTTGCGCTGGTATATCTTGATGCTGCTCAGCAGGTAGAGCGAGCGAGTCAGGTTATCTGCAGTCGGCTTGAGCATTACGCTTTCAAGGCGTGCGAAATAACGTTGACGCACATAGGGCTCCACGTCATAGCCTTTGTACAGACCCAAACGCATGCTCAGCGGTACGCCGCCGCCGTGGTGGCGAGCATAAAGGTCTGCTGAAGTCTGCCGCAGTTGGTCCAGAGTCTGCCATTGCGTGTATTGGCCACTGGTTTGTTGGTCTTTTTGCTGCGCAGCAGCTAAGCCGCTGGAAATTGCCTGGATAGCTGCCTTGTTATTGCCGTAGGAAACTACCCATCCTACACAGAGCAACAAGCCTGCCAATGCGGCAGCGCCAATCCATATCCCTTTGCGTCGGGTTTCGCTGCGATTACTGGTATACAGCGCCACAAGATGTTGGTCAGGGATAATGACTTTCTGGAACAGGCTGTTGATAAACATCGGCTGAGCCTGCTCTACAACTGGCAACCCGGTTGACGAATCAGCCAGCGCGAAGCGCTCGGTGACATGTCGGGCGTACAATCCCTGCGTGGCTTTGTCAGCGTCGAGCGCGCTGGTGAAATAGAATCCGCGGAGTAATTCTGCGCTCTGGTAGGGATTGGCTCGAAGCAAGTCGGTGACGAAATTCTCCAGCAATGGTTTGAGTGCTATCAGTTCGAGTGGAAAATGATAAACAGCCGGATCCTGCCTCGTTAGCTGGATATCCTGCTGCACCAATTGCTGATCGGCAATTTGCTGCCAGTGGTCTACCAGTTCGCCCATCGCTACAGTGAAGCGCTTGCCCCAATCGGACTGCCTGAAACCTTCGTGCGCAAACGTCTTGCCCATCACTTCGCCACGAGTCTGGTTATCGAGCTGGCGATAGAAGTGAGTGAAACCCGGTATAAGGTCGCACTTGGTGAACACCAGATAGATAGGCAGGCGTAGCTCAAGCAGATCATGCGCTTCCTGAATGCGTTCGCGCAGGCGCTTGGCAAGGCGCTCAAGACTATCGGGCGTTGACTTCAGAACGTCCTCTACGCTTACTGCCACGATCAGGCCGTTAAGCGGGCGCCGCTGCCTGTGTTGTCGAAGCAGACTTAAAAACGCACGCCATTTGCCAGCCTCTTCCTGGTTATCCATATAACGGCCAGCGGTGTCCAGTAACACTGCTTCGGAACTGAAAAACCAGTCACAGTTACGTGTACCGCCCAATCCTGCGACTCTTGCGCCTTCACGCTCTGCATACGGAAAATTCAGTCCGGACTGATACAGCATGGTGCTCTTGCCGGACGCAGGCTGGCCGATCACCAAGTACCAGGGGAGGGCATAGAGTGCGTCTTTATTGGATGCGTTTTTCCCTGCATTGCCCTGCAGACGCTCGATGCTTTGCAGCAAGCGCTCACGTAGCAAGCTGACTTCCTCACGGTCCTGTGGACTGGAGTTCAACACCGCCTGATCGGCATCATCACGTAGCAGGGCTTCCAGATCGTGGCGCGGAGCATTGCTTCGCCCCATGAAAAGGACATAGCCAGCCGACAGCAAGAGGAAAAGCCCTATTCCCATCAGCAGGCTATGAAGGGATGAAAAGCCTATCGCCACACCTATCGACCAGACCAGAAAAATGGCCAGGAAGAACGCAACCCCCAGAACATATGGCTGGTACTTGAGAAAGTAATATTTGAGCCTGTTCATCACTACTGTTCATCCCGAGCGCTTACAAAACGCTCAATAAAGTCGTTCAATGCGAGGTGGTCGGCAGGCAGCACGAGCGAGGCGGCAGACGTGGGTTCCAATAACGGATCCAGCAGGTTGTAGCGGTCCTCGGGTGCAGCGATACCTGTCAGCATCCGGTACATTTCACTATTTCCTCGCGACGGAAAGCACAGCAGTCCCGGTCGCATAAAGCTGTCTACCAGCACGCTGACATCCGGCATGCCCGTTTTGCCGCGAAGACGTGAAAGCAATGTGCACCACAAATCAGCCATCGGGCGTTTCAGGCCGCTCTCTGCCGGCAGAGGAAGGCTTATTGCGGCCGGCTCATTGTCGCTCATGGCCTTGCGCAGCTTGTAAAGACTCGCCAGCCCAGACTGAGTGCCGAACTCCGGGTAGCTGTGGCGCAACGGGCGCGACACGTCGCGCAGGTTGAAGTCCATCAAAAACTTTTCATGCACACGCCGATAAAGGTCCAGATCCTTGGAGGTCCACAGGCGCATGGTTCTGAGTCGAGCAAAAATCTGTTCTATGTCAGCTCCTTGTGCGCCTTGCATGAGAAGTGGCTTGATCTGTCCGGCGAACAACTCGCACAGCGTGTGCGGATTGATGAACGGATCGCTGGAACCCACTTTTATGCTTTGGAACACCATAAATGGATAACGTCTGCCACTGGCATCCCGCGAGCTTATGAATCCCCCCAGCAGCCATTGTCCATTGCGGCTGCGGTACGAGAAAAAACACACGGGCAACTCATCAAACAGTTCGCGCCAGTCTTCACGCATCTGCATGCGCCCAAGGCTGGTTTGTAACCACAGGTCGAACTCACATACCTCCGGCATGGCTCCGTTCAAACTGATGAAGTCGGCACTCGCGGGCACTTTGCCAAAACATCCAATCATCAGCCTGTGCCCCCTCTGTGATGGCTTCCCATAATCAGTTTTTCTGCCCGGAGTCGTTAAGCACGCTTAATGATTTGACCTGAGCGAGATCTGTCATCTTGACGCCGCCATAGTTACGAACGACCAGACTTACCGGCCCGGCAGCCGACTGCCAGGCGAAACGTTGCTGAACCGTGTCCAGGTCGGTGACGCGAGCACTGTCGTTCATCTTCAGCAGGCCCCAACGGCCTGGGTAGTCGAAAACAGTGATGCGTTGGCCTTCCAGAGTCACTACGTCCAGGCGTGCCCCCGGTGCGTTGGAGGTACCCGGCCAGGAGAACCGATTCCAACTGGTACGACCGTTTCGATAATGCTGTTCCTGTCCATCGAGCGTGAAAATGATGTCGGTGTAGCGAGCCGATGGCTCCAACATGATTTCGAAGCCGTTTTCACGATCCGACAAACTGGCGATGACTTGTCCTACCGAGCTAGCCTTGTCGATGCTGTCAATCATTCGTGTATTGACCAGAGGCGCAGCGTTACCGCCTGTACCCATGCCCAATCCTTCGCCGCCAGCCAGGTTGCCGATTTCGTTGCGTTTGAACGCGGGCAGCAAACCTGTTTCAGGATCGACGAAACGCTGCAAATCCTTGACCGATGCCTCGTTTTCACTGCCTGCCACAATGGGATAACGGTAAGCCATGACCTGTTTCCAGGGTCTGGCAACATCCTGTGACCAGGCTTTTGCGATTTGTTGGCCAGCCGGGTCGCGAAGTGTTTCCCAGGCATACTGCAGTGGCGAGTTGAACAGGCGTTGCAAGGAGTTCGAGAGCCCTCCTTCGCTGGTATCGACGCTGGTCTCGATGTAGTTGCGTACCTGTGTAACTTCAGAAGGCTGTCCTTCCAGTGTTTCGCTGATCAACAGCTTGCTGTTCTTGCCGACATCCTGCGATCGCTGAATATTGGTCAAACGCACTTTGAGCTTGCGTAACGCTGCCAGATATCGATCCATCACCGTGCTGTCCGCGCCCTCTGCATTTTGCGTGGCGAACAGGCGTGCGACGGGTTCGAAGCGTTTTGCCAGACTCCCATCGTCAACACGTGGCAATGTCACTACCAGGCTTTCGGCTTGCTCGCTCTGGGTACTGAAAGTGCCTTTGATGCCGCTCCAGAACCCGTCGTCCGCTTTATTCGGAGACGCCGCAGAATTGACTTTGGGCAAGTCCCACGACGTGTTCTGGTTCACGGCGTGCAACAGACTCTTGACGGGGGAGTTCTGCACGTCGCTAAGCACTGATAGGCGCTCGGTAGCATTGGCCATGTCGGTGAAATGACGTACACCTACGCCTCTGAGCATCCTGAACCAGGCATCTGCGTAGTCGGCTTTGTAGCGAGCCATCAGCTCACGCACGAAGTTGGCTTTCTGAACCATGGCATTGCTGCCTTCGCTATCGAGTACCCAGTCACTGTCGTTGCGCAGATTGCCTGACAGCAACTTGATCAGTTCGGGCTGCAGGAACTCTTCCCAACCTTGTCGGGTGTAAATGGCAGGTACTGCTTCCGCCGAAAATAACTGATCACGTCCGGCTGCGGGCACCATGTCCGATAGCGTAAGCGACGGGAACTGACGGCTCGACTCCAGCTGAAGGCGCAGATACTCACGATCAACCAGAGAGCTGGCAATCATGAAGGAACGCAGACTTTGCCGTGTTTCGTTGACCAGTTGTTCATTGCGTCGCAGCGCTGGCGCGGTGCCTTGTTGCAGGTAGCGCACATACATCGCGGTATTGGCTTCAATCAGTGCCGGACTGATTTCCCGGCCCTCGGCCTGCGCCGCCAGTGCCCAGGCTTGAGGAAGTTCGTCAGCGACGAATTCGGCATCGCGGTGCTCATCCGGACGCGACAGAATCAGATAAAGCTTAAGGGCACTGTAAGCCTTGATCACGGACGACACTTGTTGCTCCGTCAACCGGCTGAGACTGTCTTCCGACAGTGACAACCCGGCAGTCAGTGCGGTGTCTTCGGCTAGATCCGTAGTTGACTCGGATTTGGCGTTATCGCGAAGAGCATCCAGCGTTCTGCGGCGTCCAGCCTCGCTTGCTTCGTTGACAACCGAGCGTAGCTGGCCGGTCAGGTCTGTACCATTACGCGGCAAACTGGCCGTTGCTTTCAGTGCACCGATGTTCTGTGTTTTTGCAGATGTCCTCGCCGGAGACTTGGTCGAGCGACGTTTATCAGTCGGTGCCAGCGGGCTTCGATCCACCGTCTGAGCAAACTGGTTCAGCTCGCGAAGTTGCACTTGCAAGTACTTGCCAATGGGCTCAAGCGCTTGGGTGCGTAGCTGCTGCAGGTAAGCCTCACGCAGCGGGATAAGTAGGTCATCGCCGCTGTATAGTCCGGCTCCCAAAGCAAAGGGCACACCGTGGCTGCCGTAGCCCTCGAACTCGGTAAGGTAAACACGCAATGTTTCCATCGCCTGTCCTGACCGCAAGCGTTCTGCCTGATCGGGTGCAGTTTCAAGCTGCGTTAATTCGTTTGCGATGCCCGCAAGCATTTCACGGTTTTTGTTATAAGAAACCGCCTCCCAGGCTATCAGGGATATTCCCGCTAATGCAGCCACTGCAATCAACGTAGGGGTCAACGACCGGGTGCGACCCAAGCGTGAATAGTAAAGGCTCAGGTTGCGATCCGGGAACACTACCTGGCGAAATGTCTCAGTAATGAAATAGCTCTTGTCGCCTATCTTTTTGCTTGTAGCGCTTTGTGCGGGATGCTCTTTAGGTTCAAGCGCGTAATAGCTCCCAAGAGCGTCCTCATAAACAGGTGGCAACTGCTCATCTGTCTGCAGGGCGCTGGTGAAGTAGACACCTCGCACCATGGGGGGCGTATGCCCTTGCGCCGAGCGTTCAAACTGATCCAGAAAATCAGAGATAACGGTCGACAGCTCGGCAAAGTAATTTGGAAATTGCAGCAGTTCGGCGCTGTCGGTTTTGCCCCCGATAATGAGCTGAGTGTCTACATGGTGTCTTACGCTCTCCAGCAAATGGGCAAACTTGTTTTCCACAACGGCGCGCAGGCCTTTAGTCCGCACATCCGACAAGGCAAACGTCATGCCCAGAGGCTGCTGGCGTTGTGCAGTGTCCATACCTTCAAAGGCTTGGTTGAAGCCTGGCAACAGATCGGTTTTGCTGAGCATCAGGTAAAGAGGGGGGTTGACGCCTAGGCACTCACTGTATTCGTCGATCCGAGATACTAGGCGTGCAGCCAGAGCTTCGCGCTCGGCCAGTGTGGCGGAGACGATCTCTGGCAGGCTTACCACCAGAATCAATCCATTCACGGCAGGCTTGGCTCGTTGCTTGCGCAGTAGCTTGAGGAAGGAGGCGAACTCGCTGGCTGATTGGTCATCCCGCAAATAACGGCCCGCAGTATCAATCAATACTGCATCGGGGCTGAAATACCAGTCGCAGTGCTGGGTCCCGCTGTCCATGCCACTGGCCTGAGCTCCCGCGATGGTCGCTGACAGGCCTGAACGTGTCAGCAGTGAGGTTTTTCCCGACGCTGACATGCCTATGACCAGATACCATGGCAGATCAGAAAGCGCAGACGCGCCACCCCCGCCTGCTGAGCGAGAGGAGCGCAGCATCGAGATCGCGTGCTTGAGGCGCTCGCGCAATACGTGTTGGTCGCGGAACTCGCTCTCGGCCCCTAGCGATCGGTCTACCTCCAGTTGCACCAGGCTTTCGATATTTTGTTCGGCGCGAATTCTGCGGTACTGACGCAGGACAATAAGCAGCAGGCAGAAAGCACTGATCAGCGCCATTGCCACATAGATGTTCTCCCGCGTGAAATTCCAGCGCGGGAGTGCCAGCCAGCAGGCCAGCAAACCGACGGTCCACAGCAGGGCCAGTGCAAACCAGAAATTTTTCAAACAACGCAATAATGCTTTCATGTCTTCCTGACCGGATCCGTAACTGAATTAAACGCCGAACAGCTGACGGACCTGTTCGGCCAGTGCTGCTACCTCTTTGCCCAGAAGCCAGTCCAGGGTCAGATAAACGGCACCGCATATCAGTGCAATGAGTACCAGATAAAGCCATAGGGGGACTTCATAACGGAACATCTGAGACACTTGATCAGGCAGCGCCCAGTCAGGGGAAAGCGCCTTGCGCGGAGTTCGATAACGAGCGATGTCCTGGCCAAGGGTATTGGCGATGTAACGAAGTTGATCTTTTTTCTCAAGGCTGTACTTGCCTTCAAAGCCCAACGCCAGGCACAGGTGGTAAACCTCGAGTACATCAAGGTTGCGCTTCACGTCGGTACGCAATGCTTCAAGTTTCTCGAAGAAACCCTGGCCAGCCAGGTGCACACCAAAGTACTGAAATTGCAACGGATTGACTTCAATCTGATTGCGGATTTCACTCTGCCCGGCGTTCAGGACACTTTCATCCAGAAACGCGCACAGAGCGTATTGCGCATCCCGGACTTGTTCGACGCTGTAGTTGGCGCGACGCGCATCCCGCTCAAGCGCGGGAAAGAACTGGTCCACGCTAGCACGCAGACGACTGACGTCACGTACTTTGTTTCCGCGGCGAATCATCAACGCCATGGTCATAAAATCCTTGACCATATCCTTAAGTGTCAGTGTTTGCACCGGGGCACTAACGCCGCCTTGCATCACGGCATCATTCATTTGAGCACCGCCATCAGTTCAAGCTTGAGATTTTTAAATGCGCTGGGTACATAGAACGCGATGGCGTTAGCTTTCATCATGCGCTCGTAGACCCGGCCATGGGGTTCGATCGAGAAGTATTGGTTGTCCAGGCGTACGGGAATAGCATTTGGTGTTCGCACGCAGTGGCTGAGTGCCGCCCCCGGCATTGCCGTATTGACCACTACTTCAATGTCTTCCGGCGAGCCAACCTTGAAGGCTCGTGGTACCAGTTCAAGAACCTGAGCACCTGGCATGTCTGCATGAACCGCAATGTAAAAGTCAGCCTCACTCAAGCGTGGATCGTTCAGGCGGCCAACAAAATAGGACGTGCGAGTCTGTTCCAGGCTGATCGGAATATATTGGTTGGGCACAACACTGTTGAGCAGTTCGCGAACCAGCCTGTCGAGCTTGATCATGGCAGTGGCCGGGTCATGATGATCATAGGCAGGAATGTCATTGAGCTGTGCGCTCAGGGAAAAAGTCAGCAGGCTGCCCGCCAGCTCAGCCAGAAAACGATACAGTTGTTCTGGATGCAGCCTAGGGTGCTGAAGCAGGTGAGCAAGTCCCGGATACGCGCGATTGACGGTATATAACAACCAGAACAGGCTGACATCGCTCGACCCGAATTCAGCGATCTGATCTGCTCTTTCCCTGCGGCGGCCAGACAGTGTTTCGCTCTTGCTCTGCAGAAGCGCGAGCAGGCGCTGGGCAATTTTCAGCAAGGTTTCATGCGACCCTATGTGCAGGGCGGGATGAATGAACTGATTGTCCAGGCTAAATCCATTAATGTTATTGCGCTGTAGCAGGGTCAGAGGGCAGTAGCTGTAGCCATCAAGTGAATCACCATCGATAAGCAGCACCACATTCAGACGCAAACTGGTAATTTCGTTTTCCAGCTCGCCCTCATTGATATCAGGCAACATATCGAAGGCTTTGCGATACCGACGCGCGCCTTTGCGCTCTTCACCTTCGTCGAGGTAATTGGCGCTGTACGGTTCAGCCAATTTCAACGCCGCATATACTTTCAGCTCCGAACCGTGCTGCACATCTTTCAAATCGCGCGCAGCAGGCAGAGGGTCGTGTTGCGGTGCGTCAAAAAGCGAGCCGTCAGGAAAAACCATCTGTAGCCGCTTGAGCTGCAGCACTCCATTTATCAAGGCTTGCTCATCCACTTCCAGAAGCTGCACGCCCCAATGAAATGGTGACGAGCGCAGCGTTGCCTGAGCCAGCTGGTTCTGGTGGAACTCATCCTGATACTGGAAGTGCTGTGGCAGAAGGAACATGCCCTCTGACCACATCACACGGCTCTTTTTACTCATTTAGCACCTTCCAGAGCTGAATCAAATGTATTGCTCAGCGACTTCTTAATAGAATTGTTGGCAGCGTCTTCGGCAGATTCGGCGGCCTTTGACTGCATGCGCTCCATAAGCCCAGGCTCTGTATGCTCTGGCTGGGCTGGCTGTAATGGCGCGATGATTTGTTCTTCGGGCATCTGCAGCACATCTTGCCCTCGCTCGGCACTGATGCGGTTCACGTCCAGAAGCACGCGGCCGCCCTCGGATGAAAACAGAATTCCGTCCTTGCGAAACGCGTCGGCATTGAATGCCATTTTCCAGCGGCCGCCTCTGTCATCACGAAAGAAGGCCGCTACTGCGATGTACCGTGCTTCCTTGGCCAGTGGCCAGGTCTGGACCTGACCCATCCCGGGTAAAACCACGAGTTCGCGGGTATCGAGCACGGTGTTGCCGAGCACCTGTTCGGGGTGGTCCAGCAGCGTGTTTGAGTCCGCGCTGTTGAACTTGTCCAGTGAGGTCAACTGATAAACCCTGGTCACGACGGACAAAGGCATGCCGGAGGTATTGGGGTTCAACTGGTTGCCGCCGTCCACGGTCAGAACGATCTTTTCATCGCTGCTGAACAGCATGTCGCCTGCCCATGTGTCATCGACTCGCTTGCCTACACGGTCAGTGATGCCGCAGGCGGTCAGCCCTAGCAACATAATCAAAACACCCAAATACCTGCCCATTCTGCTGCTCCTGAAACACTTCCTATCGACACCCGGCAATTCGGGCGACGCTGAATCTCATCCGGCTTCCGGTAGTCGTTTACGCCACGGTGTACGAAAAGCCTCCGGCCTCATCAAGGCCGATGCTCATGCTATTGACGGGTTTTTCTTCTGCCATACGTGCCAACACGTGCTCTGCCAATTCAGGCATCAATGTGCCGGACAGTATGTTGTCTATGTTCCGGGCTCCGCTGTCGACTTCCGTGCAGCGCGCGGCAATCGTGGGCACCAGCTCCGGACTGAACTCTAAAGAGGCCTGATGATTTCGTTCGAAACGCTCACGGATACGCGCTAGCTTCAGACCGACAATGCGCTCGAGCACGGCGTCCTGTACCGGGTAATACGGAACAATACTCAAGCGCCCGAGAAATGCAGGTTTAAAAACGTTGTTGAGCTGGTCGCGCAGGTCTTCGACGATCTGGGCGGGGGCGGGTAGCTCGCTGACTCCGAGACACGTCTGCATGATGTGCTCGGTGCCGACATTGGACGTGAGGATAATCACCGTGTTACGGAAGTTGATTTCGCGTCCTTCGCCGTCATCCAATACGCCTTTGTCGAATACCTGGAAAAACAGTTCGAGCACGTCCGGATGGGCCTTTTCGACTTCATCCAGTAATACGACGCTGTAGGGCTTGCGACGCACAGCTTCAGTCAATACGCCGCCTTCGCCGTATCCGACGTAGCCCGGCGGTGAGCCCTTGAGGCTGGAGACAGTATGGGCTTCCTGATACTCGGACATATTGATCGTGATGACATTGCGTTCACCGCCGTACAGCGTATCGGCCAATGCCAGCGCGGTTTCCGTTTTGCCAACACCGCTGGGGCCAAGCAATAAAAATACGCCGATTGGCTTATTGGGGTCTTCCATGCGCGCACGGGAAATCTTGATGCGTTTGCCTATTTCATGCAGAGCATGGTCCTGACCAAGAACGCGTTCGGCCAGCAGTGCAGGTAAGCGCTGGACGGTATCAATCTCGTCGCGCAGCATTTTGCCCAGTGGGATACCTGTCCAGCCGGAGATCACTTCACCAATGGTGGCCCCGTCTACCAGCGCATGCACCAATGGCTGCTCACCCTGAACTTTTGCAAGCTCGGCCCGGAGGTCGGCAAGCTCGGTGCGGTGGTCCTGCCCTGTGGTCTGTTCGCTAAGTTCGTGCAACTGTTTGACCAGTTCCAATTCGCGTTGCCACTGTGTGACCAGTTCCTGTTCGCGTTTCTCGGCGTCGGTCAGTTCTGCACTGAGTTGAGCAAGTCGGCGCTGATGGTCGCTGCCTTTGATCTGTTCCTTTTCCAGCAGAGATATTTCAGTGCGCAGGTTGTCAATCATGCGCCGGCAATCTTCGAGCAGGCCGGGCTGTGATGTCTGGCCCAGTGCGACACGCGCGCAGGCGGTATCCAGTACGCTGACGGCCTTGTCCGGCAATTGCCTGCCTGTGATGTAGCGATTGGACAGGCGGACGGCCGTTACGAGCGCTTCGTCCATGACCGCTACTCGATGGTGCTCTTGCATTTTTTCCAAGAGGCCACGCAACATGTAAATTGCCTGATCTTCTTCCGGCTCCTCTACTTTTACGACCTGAAAGCGGCGGGCGAGGGCGGCATCCTTCTCGAAGTATTTTTTGTACTCGGCCCACGTAGTGGCGGCAATAGTCCGCAGTTCGCCGCGCGCCAAGGCTGGTTTGAGGAGGTTGGCCGCATCGTTCTGTCCTGCCTGGCCACCTGAGCCAATCAGCGTATGGGCTTCATCGATAAAAAGAATGATTGGATGCACGCTGCGCTTAGTTTCTTCAATCACTGATTTGAGACGGTTCTCGAATTCGCCCTTAATCCCGGCTCCTGCCTGTAGCAGGCCCAGATCGAGTGTATGAATAGCGACATCCTTGAGTGGCGTTGGCACATCGCCCAGAGCAATACGTAATGCCAGGCCCTCAACTACCGCGGTTTTACCGACACCGGCTTCCCCCGTCAGAATCGGATTGTTCTGCCGCCGACGGGTGAGGATATCAACCATCTGGCGCACTTCGAATTCGCGTCCCAGTACCGGATCGATACGTCCTTCCCGCGCGCTGAGTGTCAGGTCCACGGTGTATTGATCCAAGGCAGGAGTCTTGCCGTTGCCCTTGGTTGCCGGTCGTTGAGTATCGTTTCCGGCTGGCAAAGACGCGCTTTGCTGTGACTCGCTGCTGGCTGAAATGAAGTCCTCGAGATTGGCTTTCAAATCGTCAACATTGATCTTTTCCAATTCGGGCGCTGAAGCCGCTATGACCCGACGCAGCTCCTTGTCGTCGAGCAAAGCCTGTAACAGAAAGCCACTGCGGATAAGGCTTTGGCCGTATTCGATCGAAGCCAATACCCAAGCTCGTTCGATCAGTTGGGTTATGTGCGGGGATAGGGCGGGGGTGCGAGTATTCCCGGTTTTGAAGTCACTCATGGCACTGGCCAACTGAGACTGCAAGCGCTCTATCACTACATCGTAGTGACGTAATATCGGTAGCAGGTCGTTGTCGTCGCCTTCAAGAAGCTGCAGTAATACATGCTCGATATCGACTTCGTAGTGACGTTCCGCGAGGCACAACGCAGCAGCGCTTTCAGTCGCGTTGCGGCAGGTGTCATTGAGCTTGGCAAAGAGTGACTTAAGGTTCACAGGGCGACCCCATCAAAAGGAATACGGAAAACAGCGCAACGTGACGGATTTACTTTTTCGCCAGGCCGCTTCAGCCAGCCAAGCCAGCCCAGCGCTGTGTTTGTGTTACGACCCAGACGCGCCAAAGGGATCGCCTCAGGCATGAGTTGCGGAGCAAGTTCAAAGTCCACAGAGGGGCCCAGGTAGAAGCGCACCACATCAACCAGTTTTCGGTAGTCGTCAGCACCTGGTTGAAAGCGCTGATAGTCAGCAAGTTCCAAGGGACCGATGTCGATGCGCACGCAGGACTGGTAGTCCCATACGCGATTGCCGGCCACCGCGCTTTCACCGAGAGTTGCATTGGCACGTCCCAGTTGCGAGCACTGCTCCGGCTCAAGTTTCAACCAGCGTCCGGCAAAGGGGCGCAGTGAAAAGGGTTGTCCGAAGTAGAAGCTCAACATCACTTCCAGGTTGTGCGGATTACGAGGCCGCTGGGTGAACAATCCCGAGAAGTAGGTGAATAACTCCTGGCGAACAGGTGAGCCGCTCGCGCCAAATTTTCGCTTCTGACTTTGCTTGCCGAAACCCACCAGATTGAGCATATAGCGCTCGAAATCCGATGACCCCTTGCGCTCATGTTCGATGTGAAACTTGTATTTCTGCCATGACTGATAGAAGAGAGCGATCATGCGGTGAGAGAACACATCCAGAAACGCATGGGCACCATCGTCCCTCTGCTGAATATGCCGGTTCATGAGCATTTCAGTGTAAGGACGGGGCAGTACTCCTGAGGGCCCTATCAACCCCATGAACGTTACCTGCACTTCGGTCAATGCCTGCTCAGCAGCAGTCGAATCCTCGAAACGCTCGAATTTGAGATCGCTGACTTCGCTCACGGGAAAGTTCAGCGACAGCTGCGTACGAAAACGCAGCGGGTCCTCATGCGGGCGCGCTTCGGGATCAATACGTCCTGCTCTGCTGTAATGCAGACGCAGCAACCTGACCAGTTGGAAAAACTCAAACCGGTAAGGCTCTGCGCGTGCCTGATCGATCAGACCAGAGGTTGATCGCCCGTTCTGGGTGGCCATTGCACAATTCTCTTTTCCCGCTGGCGGGTACGAAGGGTAAGTTGGGTAAAACTGTTGACGGTGCAGTACTGTCCGAAAAAGTGATCAAGGACTTTGCCGAACAGGAATACGCCGCTGCCGATGTATTGGCTTTCGTCTAGTTCCAGGGTGATGCCTACCCCACGCACGAAGTTGGGACGGGGGTGGCCGATACGCACGACAACAGCCTCACTCTTGATCGACAGGATTCCGCTGATCTGCTTTCTAACTGCCAGTCCGCGTCGATAGTTGTAGAGGCTCAACATTTCCTGAAGCACTTCCTTGCCCTGCGACACCAGCGACATGTGATTCAGGGACAAGTGAGAAATAAGGCGCCAGATCAAGCCGTCGCCCAGAGGCACGCGTGCTGTCACTGTAGGTTTGCGCAGTAGCCGGATACCGTCGACCACCCCATCATTCTCAAATATGAAGTCACTCTGGCTGCCTCCGTAACTGAGCAGTTGCGGTAAGTCCCGGTTACTGCAAGTCAGGGATATGCTCAACGAATCACTGCCAGCATCGACGAGGTCGAGCTCGCGATCCACGACTCGTATAACCATTTCTGTGCCGCCCTGCTTGCCGTGTCTGGAGGGGCGCCGCCGGCCGATCCAATAGCAGGCGTCTGGACCCAGGTCACCTCTAGGCTCGAAAAACGGGTTGCACTCGCTGACGGTGTCAGTACCGGCTATTTTTTTGACCCGCTGTACGCGGTCGATGGAGACTACTTCTGCATGTCCCTGCAGCCTGACATCGGGGGTAACGGCGTATTCGTGCCGTGTATGAGTGAGCTTGACCGGCTCGGCCTGTTGTTTGAACAGGTTGATGATCGGAGTGCATCCAAGTTTGAAATTATTACGCCCCAGATTTTGTGCAAGCCGCGCAAGCCGATCGCCCATTTCGTAATGAGCAAAATAGAAGTTGATCTCGATATCCTTGAGGTCTCGATCAGCCAGGCTTCTCTTGAGTCCTCCAATATCGACGAACATGAATTTGTCCGGAAACGTAAAGTAGTCGTGCAGCAGTCTGTACCCGAGGAACGAGCGTTCCGAGTAATCCACCAGACCTTCATCGCGCTCAAAACCAACCGCTTTCAACGCACCCTGTGGCAGACCGATTTCCCGACGTTTTCCCTGCTCTGTAAAACTGACAGTGGCCTTAGCCAAATTGTTGAATAGCAGCTCGTACAATTGCAGCATCAGCGTGCTTTCGCCGTCGAGGAAAAAGCGCAGGGTCTCGATGTCCAGTTGACCGAAGTGGAGATGGGTGGTGGCGGTCAGGCCAATTTTCAGGCAGGCCACCAGATCCGCACTGTGCCCATTGAAAGCAGAGCGCTCCAGTTCGACAAACGATGCATCTCGCACCGCGATAGGCCACAGGTCGACGGGGTAGCAGGTTCTGAACTTGCACGCCACGCCCTCTACGGTCTTGGAACTTATCTCCGTATGCCGCTCGATGGTGTAGCAGGCAGTCAGCGTAGAGGTTGTCCCGCTACTGAATTCCGCGATGGATAATGCGGGCGTCGGGCGTAGGTAGTGTGGGTAAAGTACTTCAAGAAAGGCTTCGACAATTTCGGGAAACTCGTCGTCAAGCTTCTTGTGTATACGCGCAGCCAGAAAAGAGAACCCTTCAATCAGGCGCTCGGCATGGGGGTCCTCGCAGTTATCACCTTCGATCAGTAACCGCGACGCAATTTTGGGGTACTCACGCGCAAACTCCTGCCCGAGAAAGCGTAGGTGCGAGAGTTCCTTTTCGTAATAGGGCAGCAGATCGTCGAGAATCAATTGAGGTTCTGCACTTTGTATTCCTGGGTATTGACTTGCAACACCGCGTCAAAGGAAACCTGACGAGTCGCATCTTGAAGATGCAGCACTGCGTCAACCCGAAAGGTAAGCATGCGGTGGCCAATCTGCTGATTGAGCAGTTGTACTTTAACCGCTCGAAAACGTGGATCGCCGACGGTGATTGCCCGCTCCAACTGGGCCTGTATAAGGCGTCGGTCTTCAGGGTTGAGCACGCCCTTGCTGGTAAAGTCGGGCATGCCGTATTCGAGAATTGTTCCCGCCAACTCTGGATAGCCATCAAGTCTTGATGCGACGAGGCACTGACGTGTATTGACCAGTGTCTCGAGATCTCTGATCAGGCTGGCCTTGTATTCACCCAGCGAGCAAAGCCGTTTGGAGACCGCCTCGCTTGCCTGATGAGGTGCATCATCAAGCAAGCGATCAAGTAACGTCGGTACTAACTGAGGGGAACGACTCATTCAGCTATGCCTCCCTGGCTAATGGATAGGATTAACTACGCGTCGACTGTGGCAGTTCTGCCACTAGGCGTAGCGATGCTGTCAGCTCATCCAACTGATAATGAGGGCGCAAAAATGCGACCGCCTTATAAGCGCCTGGTTTGCCTGGCACCTCAACGACTTCTACGCTTGCTTCACGCAGTGGAAACTTGGCTTTGGCTTCCTGGCTCGCGGTGTCATCAAGCAGGACATAGTCGGACAGCCATTCATTAAGGAACAACTCGACATCTTTGCGCGATGCAAAACTGCCGATCTTGTCGCGCATGATCGCTTTCATGTAGTGAGCGATACGCGAGGTCGCGAAGATGTATTGCAGTTGCGCCGAAAGACGAGCGTTGGCGTTGGCAATGTCGGTGTTGTACTGCTTCTGCTTCTGGGTCGACTGAGTGCCGAAGAATGCGGCGTAGTCGGTGCCTTTGCAGTGCACCAGAGGAATGAACCCCAGGTCCGACAGCTCTTTTTCGCGACGGTCGGTGATGGCAATTTCAGTCGGGCATTTCAGCGCGATTTCGCCGTCATCAGTCTTGAAGGTGTGGGTCGGCAGGCCTTCGACCAGACCGCCGCCTTCCACGCCGCGGATCGCCACACACCAGCCGTAGCGGGAGAACGCATCGGTCACCCTGGTGCCCAGTGCGTAGGCAGCGTTCATCCACAAGTATTTGTTGTGGTCACGGCCGTCGACGCTTTCGACAAAGTTGAATTCTTCGACTGGCGTGGTATCCGGGCCATATGGCAGGCGACCCAGCACGTGCGGCAGAGTCAGGCCGACATAGCGGGAGTCTTCAGAGGCGCGGAACGACTTCCACTTGGCGTATTCGACCGTATCGAAGATCTTCGCCAGGTCGCGAGGGCCGGCCATGTCGGTGAACGAGTCCCAACCGAACAGCTCAGGCGATGCAGCCGAGATGAATGGTGCGTGGGCGGCGGCTGCCACGTGGGAGATCTCTTCCAGCAGGTACATGTCTTCCGGATTGCGGTTGAACTCGTAGTCACCCAGCAACATGCCGAACGGCGCACCACCGAAGGTGCCGTACTCTTCTTCGTAGATCTTCTTGAACAGTGCGCTCTGGTCGAATTCGGACGAGGCCTTGAGGTCTCGCACAAGGTCTTTTTTCGACGCGTTGAGCAGGTGAATTTTTAGCGTGGTGCTCGTCTCGGTCTGGTCAACCTGATACTTCAGACCGCGCCAGGACGCTTCCAGTTGCTGAAACTCACTGGCGTGCATGATTTCGTTCATTTGCTCTGAGAGCATCGAATCGATCTCGGCGATGCGCGCGTCGAGCACGGCAATCAGGTCCTTGCTTGGCGTCATTTCGCCTTCAAGTACCTGTGCCACCAGTTCGCCGATCAGATCGCGGGTACGGGTGCGCTCGGTTTCGGAGCGTGCAACGCGGCTTTCGGAAATGATGCTGTCGAGCAGGGAAGATTGCGGGGCGAAGTTTTCAACTTCAACCAGAGCGCTGTCCTGCTGAGTCACGGGTTGCTTATCGGTCATCGTCAGGCTCCTCCTTACTCTTTGCTGTCGGTGGCAGGAACGGCGGCTTCACGGCCGAACTCCTTGCCCAGGGTTTTCAGCTTTTCAGTGTTCTGCAACACGTCCATCAGCAGTTCTTCAAGCTTGTCGTTGCCACCCATCTTGTTACGCAGGTCAGCCAGCTTGTTGCGCACTTCCAGCAGCTTGCGCAGCGGTTCGACCTGACGCACGACGTTTTGCGGCTCGAAGTCTTCCAGCGCATTGAAGTTCAGCTCCACACCGAGTTGGGTGCCGTCTTTTGCCAGGGTGTTGTCGACGCGATACGCCAGGCGCGGCTTGATGCCTTTCAGGACGCCGTTGAAGTTGTCGCGGTCGATGAAGATGAACTTGCGATCCTTGAGTTTGGGCAGCGGCTCCAGCGGGTTGCCGGAGAAATCGCCCATAACGCCTACAACGAATGGCAGCTCTTTCTTTTCCTGAGCATCACCAATTTCCACGTCGTAAGTGATATGAACCCGAGGCGCGCGAACGCGGTCAAGTTTGTGCTGGGTACTTTCCTTCTTCGCCATCGTCATCTCCTGTGCGAGCAACTCGCTGCAAGTCGTTTGCGTACCGGGCCTGGACAGGCCGGGCGCGATTAGAGTCCTTCAATCGTCAGCAAAAGGCGCTGACGGATTTCATCGTTCATTTCCAGAATGTTTTCGTGCCCGACCAACTCTTCGAAGCTTGTATTGCCTGCGATCTGCGTGCTGTTGCGAATGACCGACTCATCCGGCAGCTCGGAGCGCACCGGTGAGCTGATCACGCAGAACGGCAGATCGCCGAAGTCTTTCAAGCGCTCGAAACTGACCGG
Source organism: Pseudomonas syringae group sp. J254-4 (assembly GCF_032586855.1). Lineage (NCBI taxonomy): Bacteria > Pseudomonadati > Pseudomonadota > Gammaproteobacteria > Pseudomonadales > Pseudomonadaceae > Pseudomonas > Pseudomonas syringae group sp. J254-4. The sequence continues at coordinate 59,721 of NZ_JAWHOO010000013.1, forward strand.
GAAGCGCAACCCTTCGAAAAGGCGGCTCATGCCCGGTGACTTGCTCAGGCAATAGAACAGGACCAGATAATGCACAACGTAGCGATACAGCTCGGCGCTACTGCGATTCGGGTCCTTGATTACCTTGCGAAACTGCGCCAGATCGAACGAGTTGAAGCCCACCACCCAGCGCACCGGGCTGGTGATGCGTATGGTCTGCCCGCTTTGTGACAGCACCATGTCGTATTCGAGCGGGAACAGCTCGGGCGTCGTACTGATCAGGTTGAGCGGCACTTCCAGTTCATTGACCAGCTTGAACGGCTCTGCCGATGCAATGCGGTCATAGAGCTCCTTGAGCTCCTTGAAATGGTGCTGAGTTTCTCGACCGCTGCTGCGTTGCGCGCCCTGCAGGTATTCACCGAAGAATGTCTGCGGGCGTATCAGCAACGCGAGGGTCGACAGATAGTCGGACGCCTGCACCTTGAGCGCGTCGGAAATAGCGCGCGTCTGCTTGCGCAGCTTGATCAATGCTTCTATATCGAACGTCTGAGTCATCGGTACATCGTCCTTGAACCCTTCACGACCGCTTCCCGGATCAGACCGGGGACGGGGAAGAGTTGCGAATTTCTCGACTGCACACCTGCTCATGAAGTGGTTTTGCCATGTGCGTAAAGCAAAACGCACCGCCACTATGAGGAAGGATTTGGTGCTGGCATATAGATGTCGTCTAGCCAGCAGTGTGGTCTATGGCACTATTTTCAGTAGGAAAGTTCCTACAGACGGTGGATATTTTCTCGGTTTTGTTACAGTAAGCAATGATTGCTATGAGCCACTACTGGTTAATATTGCAGCAGTAATGTAGCCGTAAGCCTTGATTTATAAGGGCTTTGGAGCGTTATCTGGATCCGATTTCGAACGCAATTAAGCTTAAAAAGGTAAACTTATTTGCCCGCTGTTTGCGCCGTCGAGACGATAAAATCACGATGCCGTCTTGTGAGCTGATATTTCTAGGATGAGGGATGATGGCACCGCCAGTGGTGCAGGTGGCAGCAGGAGAGTGAGTGAGCGCACGCCGATTGTTGCCGAGCGCAAGGAGGAAGGTGCTTGCTGATAAACGTCCCCGGATTTTCTTGCAGCAAATAAAAAACCCGCCGAAGCGGGTTTTTCCAAGACCATCCCGACTTCCTGTCGGACGCCTCCCAGGCGATGGTCGATCATCCTTGATCCTGGTGAACTCCCTGTTCACCACTTGATGGATCCAATCTTATGCGCCGCGTGCAGGTTCGGAAATAGCCAAGTTCCCCCGCCGCGTGTAAGCCTTTCGCTATACCTCACGTGTTCATGCTCGAACAGCGGGGTGAGGGGCAGGGATGCTGGCGTCAGGAAAGATTTTGCATCTGCAGGTTTGCCGACAGCAAAAATCGCAGGCAATAAAAAACCCGCCGAAGCGGGTTTGTACCAAGACCATTCCAACTCCCTGTCGGCTGCCTTCCCGGCGATGGTCGATCGTCCCTGATCCTGGCGAACTCCTTGTTCGCCAGTTGTTGGATCCAATCTTACGGCGCTGATAGCAGGTGAAAAATAGCCAACCTTCCCTATTGCGTGTAAGTCTTTGGCTATACATGTGTAAGGTTTTGTATGTGGATGGCCGTGAACGTACGCATCAAAAAACCGGTTTTAGCGGCGAAACAGTTGCTCCAGAGGGGTTCAAGGTGTTGCTAAGGCGAGAAAGTCGCCGCCACTTCACAATAACGCTGCTCGGCATTTTTACTGTCCTCGTCGCGATTTCGGGCAGCACGTTTGGTCCACTCCCGGCATTCCTCCTTGAAGTTGACCTGCGCAGCCTTGCGACACTCGCGCCGTTCGAATGAGCGAATGGCGAAGTTTTCGCAGACGCTGTCGCCGTCGATGGTGTTGCCGTAAACCCGCCACTGCGCCCGATAGCGGTTTCTGCCGTCCCATTCACGGATGGAGGCCGTTGCGACGCTGTAGGGCCGAGCCGGGCGAGCGGGGTTGCGTGCAGCGTTGGCCTTGAAGTCGGCCATGTAGTCTGCGGACACCATGCCTTTCGCCGGTTCTGCCTGAGCGGGACGAGGGACCTGGCCAAAGCGACAGTTCAACACGCTCTCATCAATGACATTGCCGCTTTTCATGCAGTTATCCAGCGGCTGCACGGCGGCGGGCTGTTCCCGGGTTACGGCGACAGGTAAAAGGTCGGGTGCCTTGGTCGACGGCGCCGGCGCGGGGCTTGCCACCATTGTCGGTTCGCTGTCGATCATGGTGGTCTCTGGTTCAGGTGCAGGTCGCTCGACAGGTGGTGCCAGTGCCACCTTTGGGCTTCGTGCATGAGACACAAGCAACCCGGCCAGGCAACCCGCAACGATAAGGCCTGCCAGCCATAGCCAGTAGGACCGCGACTTGTCCGGTCGAGCGCTGAGTTTACGGCTTGGATGTGCGCCCAGAACGACATCGACCTGGCCCGGCACAAGGCGCTGAATGCGGATGATCCCGTCGTCTTCGGGTTGCTGTGTGGAATCCATTCCTGCTCCAGATCAAGCGGTATGAAGGTGAGCGCCGCGCCTGCTGACGCAGCAGGCATGAAATCTCAACGTTATCGGCCACGCGCCGTGTTTCTGTAACGCTTTGGTGGTGTATGCATTTGGCCTGTCGCGCTAAGGTTGGGACCGTTTTGTTTGACTGATGGATGAACCGCGAATGCACCAGCGTCTTGAGCAGGTTTTTGGTTACACGCAGTTCCGGCCAGGCCAGGAGGCAGCGATCAGCGCCGTGCTGGCCGGACGCTCGGCTGCGGCAATTTTCCCGACGGGCTCAGGCAAGTCGCTATGTTACCAATTGCCTGCGCTACTGCTGCCCAATCTGACGCTGGTGGTTTCGCCGTTGCTGGCGCTGATCCAGGATCAGCTTGCCTTTTTGCACCGCCACGGCATTGCCGCAGCAAGCATTGATTCGGCGCAAAGCCGCGATGATGTCGCCGACGTCATGGCTCGCGCGCGTTCCGGAGAGCTGAAGATCCTGATGATCTCGGTCGAGCGCCTCAAGAACGAACGTTTCCGCAACTTCATCGCCCAGGTGCCGATTTCCTTGCTGGTGGTCGACGAGGCGCACTGTATTTCGGAGTGGGGGCATAACTTTCGGCCTGATTATCTGAAGCTGCCGGACTACCAGCGCGAATTCAACATCCCTCAGGCACTGCTGCTGACGGCGACAGCGACACCGCAGGTCATTACTGACATGCAGGACAAATTCGCCATTACCCCGGAGGATGTCATCACCACCGGCTTCTACCGCGCCAACCTGCACCTGTGGGTCAAGCCGGTCAGCGGGCGTGACAAAAGGCGGCTGCTGGTCGAGTGGCTCAATGAGCGGCGCGGCCAACCGACAATCGTTTACGTGACGCTGCAAAAGACCGCCGAGCATGTCGCGGTGCACCTTGAGCAGAATGGTCTGCCTGCCAGTGCTTACCATGCCGGGCTGCCCAACGATCAGCGCGAGTCGATTCAGAAGCGTTTCATGGGCGGCAGCCTGAACTGCATCGTGGCGACCATTGCGTTCGGAATGGGCATCGACAAAAGCGACATCCGTAATGTGGTGCATTTCGACCTGCCCAAATCCATCGAGAACTACAGCCAGGAAATCGGCCGGGCAGGGCGCGATGGTGGTGCCTCGGATTGTCTGGTGCTGGCCAACCGCGACAGCCTCAATGTGCTGGAAAATTTTGTGTATGGCGACACGCCGGAGCGCGAGGGGATTGCTCGTGTGCTGGAGGATCTGCTTGGGGCGCGTCATGACGGGCAGTGGGAGTTTCTGCTCGGGCCGCTGGCTGATCTCAGCAATATCCGTCAATTGCCGTTGAAGACCCTGCTGGTGCAGCTGGAACTGCGCGGAATCATCGCACCGCGTTACGCTTACTTCGCCGAGTACCGCTTCAAGTTTCTGCTTCAGCCGCACGACCTGATGGCGCGTTTCGAGGGTGAGCGGCGCGAATTCGTTCAGGCGCTGATCGATACGTCCAGCCGGGCGCGGACCTGGGCCACGGTCAACTTCGACGCGATGTACCAGCAATACGGTGCCGAGCGTGGCCGGGTGGTCAAGGCGCTGGATTATTTTCAGGAAAAGGGCTGGATCGAGCTCGAAAGCAAGCAGATGACTGAGGTCTACAGCGTGTTGCGCAGCGACTTTGATCCGCAGGCCCTGAGCGTCGAGCTGCACGATTATTTCGCCCACCACGAGGCCACTGAAGTTGCGCGCATTCATTCAATGCTTGAGGTGTTCTCCAGTGATCAGTGCCTGACTCATCGATTGGCGCGGTACTTCGGTGATCACAATGCACCCGAGCAATGCGGCCATTGCTCGGTCTGCCACGGCCAGATCGCCCATCTTCCACAGCCACCTGCGCTGGAACCTCTGGATAACCGGGACTTTCAGCAGGTGTGCGGTGATTTTATCCACAAGCACCAGGACTTCACTGGTCAGCCGCCCAGCGCCGAATGCCTGACGCGCTTTTTGTGCGGCATCAGCGTGCCCTTGTTCACCAGGCTCAAGGCTCGCGCCACCAGCGGTTTTGCCTTGCTGGAGGATTATCCGTATGCGCAGGTGAGGGCATGGGTGCAGGCGATGCTCTAAAACAAAACCGGCCGCTCAAGAGCGGCCGGTTTTGATTCATCATTAAATCAGTAAATAGCGGCTGTATCAGTCGCGATGACGACGATGGCCGTGGTGCTTCGGACGACGGTCATGATCGCGATAGTAGCGGCGATCATCACGGCCACCGCGATAACGACGATCATCGCTGCGGCTTTCGTTGCCCATGTAGTTGCCGAGTGCGGCACCACCGCCGCCGCCTACCGCCGAGCCGATCAGGCTGCCGGTGCTGCCGCCAACGCTGCGGCCTACAACGTTACCGCCTGCTGCGCCCAGACCGCCGCCAATGGCTGCTTCTGTACGGTTGCGACGGTCTGCACCGACCGCACCGCCGGCTGCGCCACCCAGGCCAGCGCCAATCGCTGAACCGGTGCTGCCGCCGAGCTGTTGACCGACGACCGAGCCGAGTACCCCACCCAATGCTCCGCCTGCGCCTGATTCGAGGTTGCCTGCAGAGGCTGCACCGCTGATCAAGGCAAGAGACAACAACAGTATCGAGGAATACTTCATGTATGGAATCTCATAGGGATGACGGCGCGATCTTGGTGTCAAGTGAAGAATGTAGCAATGCAATTCCGACGAGTAACACGATTGCCACACAAACTGCTAAGTTATTGTTTTGGCTAAGGAACTTAAGTCGGAAAAGAGAGTCTGAGGTTACTTGTGAAAGGCCCGTTTCCAGCGAAACGGGCCTTTTTTGTGGGCGTCTTTTATGAACGTCAGATGATGCGGGCCGACTCTGCCGATCGCTCGAGACGAATGGCCACGAACTTCGACGTCGGCGTGCTGCTGCCATCGCCAACGCTTTCCAGCGGTACCAGCGGGTTGACCTCTGGATAGTAGGCCGCAGCCTGACCGGCCGGAATGTCGAACGCCAACAAGGTGAAGCCTTTGACGCGGCGCTCGCGGTTGTCGCTCCAGATTGAGATCACGTCAGCTTTCTGACCCGGCTGAAAGCCCAGACGAATGATGTCGGCTTCGTTGACGAACAGCACATCACGCTGGCCTTTGACACCGCGATAACGGTCGTCCAGGCCATAGATAGTGGTGTTGTACTGATCGTGCGAGCGCATCGATTGCATGATCAGGTCCGGAATCTGCCCGGTCGAGCTGATGTCTTCATGGATCAGGCTCAGCGGCAACGCGTTGGATTTGAAGTTGGCGCGCGTCGAGGCTGTGTTCCAGCGGCGGGCACCGGCGGCGTTGCCCAGGTAGAAGCCACCCGGATGTTTTACGCGCTCGTTGAAGTCCTTGAAGCCGGGGATGGTGTCGGCGATCAGGTCGCGAATGCGGTCGTAGTCTTCGACCAGCCACAACCAGTCCACAGGTGCCTTGCCCAGTGTTGCGTTGGCGATACCGGCGATGATCGCAGGCTCGGAACGCATCTGCTTCGACGACGGCTTCAACTGTCCGTTGGACGCGTGGACCATGCTGAACGAATCTTCCACGGTCACGGCTTGTGGGCCGTTGGCCTGGATGTCGATGTCGGTACGGCCGAAGCACGGCAGGATCAGCGCGTCCTTGCCGTGGAACAGGTGGCTGCGGTTCAGCTTGGTGCTGATCTGTACGGTCAGGTCGCAGTTGCTGAGGGCTTCTGCAGTGCGATGGCTGTCCGGTGTTGCCTGGGCGAAGTTGCCGCCCAGCGCGATGAACACCTTGGCGCGACCTTCGGCCATGGCGTGAATGGCTTCGACCACGTTGTGGCCATTTTCGCGGGGCACTTTGAACTGGAAGCGTTTTTCCAGAGCATCGAGCAGGAACACCGGTGGGCGCTCGTTGATGCCCATGGTGCGGTCACCCTGCACGTTACTGTGACCGCGCACCGGGCACAGGCCTGCGCCTGGACGGCCAATGTTGCCGCGCAGCAGCATCAGGTTGGCGATTTCCTGAATGGTCGCAACCGAATGGCGGTGCTGTGTGATACCCATTGCCCAGCACATGATGACGTTCTTGCCCTTGGCGTACATGCGTGCTGACTGTTCGATGTCAGTAAGCGGCAGGCCGGACTGCTCGACAATCTCGTCCCAGGACGTGTCATCGATGGCGGCCAGGTATTCAAGCACGCCTTCGGTGTGTTCGTTGAGGAACGCGTGATCAAAGACCGACGGCTCATTCGCCAGCTGTGCATCACGCTCCCATTGCAGCAGGAACTTGGCCATGCCGCGCAACAGCGCCATGTCGCCGCCCAGGGCAGGGCGGAAGTAGGCGGTGTTGGTCGGACGGTCACCGTTGGTGAGCATTTCGACCGGGTGCTGAGGGTGCTGGAAACGCTCCAGACCACGCTCTTTCAACGGGTTGACGCACACCACCTGCGCGCCGCGTTGTACCGCTTCACGCAGGGGTTCCAGCATGCGCGGGTGGTTGGTGCCGGGGTTCTGGCCGAGGACGAAGATGGCGTCGGCGTGTTCGAAGTCTTCGAACGTCACGGTGCCCTTGCCCACGCCGACGCTTTGCGACAGCGCTACACCACTGGCTTCGTGGCACATGTTCGAGCAGTCCGGGAAGTTGTTGGTGCCATAGGCGCGCACGAACAACTGATACAGGTACGCCGCTTCGTTGCTGGCGCGACCCGAGGTATAGAACTCGGCCATGTTCGGGCTGGGCAGGTTCTTCAGGTGCTTGGCGATCAGCGCGAATGCGTTGTCCCAGCTGATTGGCTTGTAACGGTCGGTTTCGGCATCGTAGGCCAGAGGCTCGGTCAGGCGGCCCTGATACTCAAGCCAGTAGTCGCTCTGCTCCAGCAATGCACTGACGCTGTAGCGGGCGAAGAAGGCCGGATCGACACGGCGTTTGGTGGCTTCCCAGTTGACCGCCTTGGCGCCGTTCTCGCAGAACTTGACCATGCCGCTTTCCGGCGAATCGCCCCACGCGCAGCCAGGGCAGTCGAAGCCGCCATTCTGGTTGGTCTTGAGCATCATGCGCAGGTTCTTCAGCGCGTTGTCACTGCCCAGCCAGTGTTGCGTCACGCTGATCAGTGCGCCCCAGCCGCCTGCCGCACCTTTGTATGGCTTGTAGCGGGGGATAGGTGTCTTGTCGGCTTGATGATGAGTGCTCACGCTTGAATCTCCATCGCAGGGCTATAGACCCGCGGCGCACTGTGCTGCGGCAGGTGAATTAAATTGAGGTTGTGGCGGCGGGCCCATTGCAGGGCCAGGCCGGTGGGCGACGACAGGCTGACCAGGGTCTGGATGCCGGCGCGCAATACTTTCTGAATCAGTTCCAGGCTGCAGCGGCTGGTCACGATGGCGACGCCGCCTGCCAAGGAGATGTCCTGACGGATCAATGCGCCGATCAGCTTGTCCAGCGCGTTGTGGCGGCCGATGTCTTCACGTCCCAGCAACAGCTGGCCGTTACTGTCCATGAACACCGCAGCATGCACAGCGCCACAATGGCGGCCAAGCGGCTGGAACTCACCGATGCGCTGACGCAGGCCTTCCAGCCACTCAATCGGCGGCAAGGGTGCGCCGGGCAACACGTTCAGCTCTGGCAGTGCCTGCTCTACCGCTTCAACGCCACAGAGCCCACAACCGCTGGTGCCGGCCAGTTGCCGACGCTGTTGCTTGAGTTCCCAGAAGGCACGGCTGGCGATTTCGACTTCGGCCTGCATCGCCGAGCCGCAACCGCTGATTTTGAAGTCGTAGATTTCGTCGTGCGAGGCAATGATGCCGCTGCCCAGGCTGAAGCCGACGATAAAGTCTTCCAGATCGGTGGGGCTGACCAGCATGACTGCCTGGCTGATGCCGTTGTAGGCAATCGCCAGTGCCACTTCTTCGGCAAGTTCGTTACGTGCAGAGTCCGTGCCCTCGAGGTTCGAGTAGCTGTAAGACTGGCTTGCTTCGGGGGCTGGCGTAGCAAAGGACGCCGAGCTGACCTTGCGCGTAACGGGCATGGGCTGAAATACCGGCAGAATGACATCTGCAAGACTAGGCCCGTTCTGGTAAATCGTCTAATCGCTAGTGCTGATGTGCCGATAGATGACGTCGATCAACGCTCTAGCGCGGCATTTCTGCTACCAGTGCAAAGCAGGCTTCAGCCAGTGCCGAGCGCGGTGCACTGCGGCGCATGATCAACCCCAGCCGGGCCAGCGTACGGGCGTCGGCGATCGGGTGCAGGCGCAAATGCTCGGTGAGCGTTTCCAGGCCGCCATCCAGCGGCATGATCGCGCAGCAAAAACCGCCATGGACGGCCTGCAGCAACTGATGAACGGCATCGGTCTGGATCAACGGATTGGGCTGAAGGCCACGGCTGTGGAAGTTGTGATCGATCGATTGGCGAAAATGCATGCCGCTGGTCAGAGTGCCCAGCGGCAATTCGACCAGATCGGCCCAGCTCAACGGTTCGTCACCAAAGGTAAAGTGCCGACGGTCATACAGCAGCCCCATGCGCGTGTCGTCCAGGGTCAGCGAGTCGAAGCGTTCGGTGTCCAGCCGTTCCAGGTAAGAAACGCCCAGATCGATACGATTGCTCGCCAGTTGTTCCAGCACCTGCTCGGAACTCAGTGACGACAGCTCGAAGCGCAGGTTGGGGTGCATCTGGTGCAGCCGGTGCAGCAATGGCAGCGGATCGAAGCTCGACAGCGGCACTACACCCAAGCGCAGTGTGCCGACCAAGTGCCCCCTGCAGGCAGCCGCTTCAGCCTGCAGGCCGTCGTAGGCTGCCAGTACCGTGCGTGCCCAGGCCAACACGCGTTCGCCTGGCGCAGTGAAGCCTTCAAAACGCTGGCCCCGATTGACCAGGGGCAAACCGAGCTCTTCTTCCAGATTGCGCAGACGCATCGACAAGGTGGGCTGGGTGATATTGCAACGCGCAGCCGCATGGCCGAAGTGCCTCGTTTCATCGAGGGCGATCAGAAACTTAAGTTGCTTGATGTCCATATTCACTCCGCTGGGCCGTCCAGACAGCCGATTCTACGCGTTCAGGCTGAAGGATGGAGCACGCCCTTGATCAGCTCCCGATAATCGTCCACCGCAGCGAACTCTTCAGTGTCTTTCGGGCCTTTCTGGCTGTTGGGCTGGCTGACAGCCAGCAAATGGGCTACACCAAAGTGGCGGGCGCTGCGCAGGATCGGCAAGGTGTCGTCGATAAACAGACTGCGTGCCGGGTCGAAGGCTGTTTCGGCCTTCAAGGCGTCCCAGAAATGCTGGCTTTCCTTGGGAAAGCCGTAATCGTGAGAGCTGATCAGGCGTTCGAAATAAGGCGCCAGCTCGATTCGCTCCATCTTCAGCGACAACGAATCGCGGTGCGCGTTGGTGATCATGATCACCCGTTTGCCCGCTTGCTTGATGGCGGCGAGAAAGGTCTCGGCGTCCGGGCGCAGTGCAATCATGTGCGCAATTTCGCGTTTTAGGTCGCGAACCGACAGTTTAAGCTCGGCGCTCCAGAAATCCAGGCAGTACCAATTGAGCGTGCCCGCGTTGTTTTCGAACAGCGGCTTTAACTCCAGCCAGGCCATGGCGAAACTGACGCCGTGTAGCTCGGCATAACGCTGCGGCAGGTGTTGCATCCAGAAGTGTTCGTCGTAATGCAGGTCGAGCAACGTGCCGTCCATATCCAGCAGGACGGTATCGATTTCGCTCCAGGGCATGGAAAGCATTCAGGCCTCGTCAGGGGTTGAGAGCGGGTAAGCATATCCGACACAGACATCGGGAAAAGCTCGGTATAGTACCTCGTTCATGTAAAGGAGCCTGTCATGCGTCAGAAACCTACCGTACTTGCCCGTGCAATTGTCGCCAGTAGTCGTCTGTTCCGCGTTGAAGAGCTGCAACTGCGCTTTGCCAATGGCGTCGAGCGGACCTATGAGCGTCTGGCCAGCCGGGGGACGGGGCCCGGCGCGGTGATGATCGTGGCCATGCTCGATGCCGACCACGCGGTGTTGATCGAAGAATATTGCGGTGGTACCGATGCCTACGAGCTGTCCCTGCCCAAGGGCCTGATCGAGCCCGGCGAAGACGTGCTGGCAGCCGCCAACCGCGAACTCAAGGAAGAAGCCGGTTTCGGTGCCCGGCAACTGGAATTGTTGACTGAACTGTCGCTGTCCCCCGGTTACATGAGCCAGAAAATTCAGGTGGTCCTCGCCACTGACCTGTATGAAGAGCGGCTGGAAGGCGACGAGCCCGAGCCAATCCGGGTCGACCGGATCAACCTGCGCGAGCTGTCGAGTCTTGCGCAGAATGCCCAGTTCAGTGAAGGCAGGGCGCTTGCTGCGCTGTACCTGACCCGTGACCTGCTAACCCAGCGTGGATTGTTCCAGCCATGACCGACTCGTTACAAAACCTGCCACATCCGCTGCTCGCCCCGGTGATTGAACTGGTCCGCCTGGCGGGCGAGGTGATCCTGCCGTTCTGGCGAGCCAATGTCACCGTCACCACCAAGACCGACGACTCGCCAGTGACCGCCGCCGACCTGGCAGCCCACCAGGTTTTGGTCGAGGGCTTGCAGGCGCTTGATCCGAGCATTCATGTGCTCTCTGAAGAAGACGCCGACATTCCGTTCAGCGAGCGAGCGAAATGGGAGCGCTGGTGGCTGGTCGATCCGCTGGATGGTACCAAGGAGTTTATCTCCGGCAGTGAGGAGTTCACCGTCAACGTCGCGCTGATTGAGCACGGTCGTGTGGTGTTTGGTGTGGTGTCGATGCCCACCAACAACCGTTGTTACTTCGGCGGTGCAGGGCTGGGTGCCTGGCGCAGCGATGACATCGACCACCTCCAGCCGATTGCCGTGCGCACTCAGCCGGGCGAAGGGCAGACCTTTACCGTAGTCGCCAGCCGCCGCCATTCCAGTCCGGAGCAGGAGCATTTGCTGGCTGGCCTGTCGAGCGGGCTTGGGCATTTGCAGCTGACCAATATCGGCAGCTCATTGAAATTCTGCCTGCTGGCCGAAGGTGCTGCCGATTGCTACCCGCGACTGGCCCCGACTTCGCAATGGGACACCGCTGCGGCGCAAGGCGTGCTTGAAGGCGCTGGTGGCGAAGTTCTGCAACTGGACGGCAAACCGTTCAGCTACCCGGCACGCGAATCGCTGCTCAACCCGTTCTTCCTGGCATTGCCTGCCAACGCCGAATGGCGTGACAAACTGCTGGTGCTTGCGCAGTCCTGAGGCCGGCTTCAAGGCCTCTGCCCGGCGAGCGTGGGAGCGAGCCGGGCGACGCTTCGCGTGCTCGCGAAGGTGATTGTTCAAACGATGAATTTTCGCAGATTGCACTGGCCTCTTCGCGAGCAAGCTCGCTCCCACAGGTCTGCGTACAGTGCATCCAATGCGTGCAGCTTCACTGGCGCAACACGAACTGCCCGACAAAGCGCACGGCCTTTTCTTCGCTTGAAACAGGTATGCAGGGGCGAGCGTGCTCTTGTGGGAGCGAGCCGGGCGACGCTTAGCTTGCTCGCGAAGGCGATGGTTCAGACGATGAATTTTTGCGGATTGCACCGGCCTCTTCGCGAGCAAGCTCGCTCCCACAGGTCTGCGTACAGTGCATCCAATGCGTGTAGCCTCACCGGTGCAACACAAACTGCTCGACAAAGCGCACGGCGTGTTCTTCGCTTGATACAGGTATGCAGGGGCGAGCGCGCTCTTGTGGGAGCGAGCTTGCTCGCGAAGGTGATGGTTCAGACGATGAATTTTCGCAGATTGCACTGGCCTCTTCGCGAGCAAGCTCGCTCCCACAGGTCTGCGTACAGTGCATCCAATGCGTGCAGCCTCACTGGCGCAACACGAACTGCTCGACAAAGCGCACGGCCTGTTCTTCGCTTGATACAAGTATGCAGGGGCGAGCGCGCTCCCACAGGTCTGCATATGGGGGTGAGACAGTTTCACCAGTGCATCAACTGCGCGCAGCCTCACTCACCGGTGCAACACAAACTGCCCGACAAAACGAACAGCCTGTTCTTCGCTGTCCTGCGCGGTAATGCTGGTGTGCAGGGTCATGCGGGCGCGGCCTCGGCGTTGGTAGGTGGTGATGAACTTGTCCCACAGCACCAGCTCTGGCGCATCACAGCGGGCGATGGCGTCACTGCGTACCGGCAGTGGATAACTGATCTGCCCGTCCTGAATCACAATATGCCCATCGCTGATCCCGGCCTCGCGTAGCCGCAGGTGCAGCCAGCCCCAGCCCGCCAGCACTGCGCCGCAATACAGACTGCCGCCGAACAGCGTGTTCTTGTGATTGACGTTAGGTGCCAGTGGCAGGTGCAGGCGCAGAGTCTGCTTGTGCCAGTCAATCACGCGCATGCCCATTTCGCGGGTCAGCGGAATGTCGTGGTGCAGCACCTGCTCAAGCTCGCGGGCTGCGTCATGCTCAGGCTCAATCGTTGTCATCGGAAGCTCCGCTGCTGTCGCCAAACGTCAGGCCGTGTTTACGCAGTTTGTCGTGCAGGGTTTTGCGCGGCACACCCAGCGCTTCCGCCAGGCTGCGAACCGAACTGTGCGGACGAGCCAGCTCGGCGGCGATCAAGGCCCGTTCGAAGCTTTCCACCTGATCACTCAAGCCGCCGCCCGGCGGTGGTGCCTGCTCTGCATCACTGCCTTCCAGCTCCAGCTCAAGACCCAGCGCAAAGCGTTCGGCGGCGTTTTGCAGTTCCCGGACGTTGCCCGGCCAGTTATGACGCAACAACAGCGCCCGCTGGCCGGGCTTGAGCTCGTGCTTGGGAATGCCGTGGCGCATGCTCGCAGCATCAGCGTAGTGTTCGAACAGCATCAGCGCGTCTTCGCCACGTTCGCGCAACGGCGGGATACGCAGCGAGGCCACGTTCAGCCGGTAATACAAGTCCGCCCGGAAGCGGCCCTGATCAGCCGCCTGCCGCAGGTCCTCCTTGGTCGCCGCAATGATGCGGATGTCCAGCGGGATCTGCTGATTGCTGCCCATCCGCTCGACAACGCGCTCCTGCAACAGGCGCAGCAGTTTGACCTGTACGTCCAGGCTCATGCTTTCGATTTCATCGAGGAACAGTGTGCCGCCGTTGGCAAACTCGAACTTGCCGATACGTCGCTTCTGCGCGCCGGTAAAGGCACCGGGCTCATGGCCGAACAGCTCGCTTTCCACCACCGATTCAGCCAGCGCCCCGGCGTTGATCGCCACGAACGGGCCGCTGCGGCGGTTGGACAGGTCGTGCAGTGCGCGCGCCACCACTTCTTTACCCGCGCCGGTTTCGCCGAGGATCAACACGTCAGCGCGAGTCCCCGCCAACGCCCCGATCTGCTCGCGCAGGCGCAGGATCGACGGTGACTGACCGATCAGCCGTGTGCTCAATTGCTGGCGATCGCTCAGGGCCAGGCGCAGGCTGCGGTTATCCAGTACCAGACGGCGCAGCGCCAGAGCCCGACGCACGCTGTCGAGCATGGCATCGCTGGCGAAGGGCTTTTCCAGAAAATCATAGGCTCCGGCGCGCATGGCTTTGACCGCCAGCGGCACATCGCCGTGACCGGTGATCAGCAGCACAGGAAGGTCGGGGTCCTGTGCGTGAAGCTGGTCGAGCAGCTCCAGGCCATCCATGCCCTGCATACGGATATCGCTGACCACCACGCCAGGCCAGTCGCGGCCGATGCGTTCGGCCAGCCCGGTTGCCTCGGACAGCGACAGAACGTTCAGTCCAGCCAGGTCCAGCGTCTGGCGAAGTGCCTGACGCAGGTGCGAGTCGTCGTCGATCAGCACCACCTGAATCTGGCTGTCGATGGCTGTGTCCGAACTCATGCGGAAAGGTCCTCTGGCGGTTGAAGATTGGCCCCGGAAGCGCCGGCACGCAGGCGCAGGGTAAGCACTGCGCCGCCGCTCGGATGGTTGGCGAACAGCAATTCGCCGCCCAGCGCGCGCATCAGCGTATCGCAGATGGCCAGACCCAGGCCAAGACCCTGGGTGCGGGTCTTGGTCGTGAAGAATGGCTCGCGTGCCCGCGCCAGTGCTTCCTGAGAAAATCCGGGGCCGTTGTCACGAATGTACAGATTGACGCCCTCGGCAGTTTGCTCGGCACTTATCCACAGCCTGCGCGGCGGGCCTTTTTCGGTGAGTGCGTCCAGCGCGTTGGCGATCAGATTGCCGAGCACCTGACGCAGACGGGTTTCACCGGCCTGTACCCACAGCGTTGCGTCCGGCAGGTCTCGGATTAGCTCGACTTCCATGGCGCGCCGCCGCTTGGCCAGCAACGCCAGCGCATCGTCCAGCGCCGGTTGCAGCGCTACGCTTTCAGGGGCGTGCCGGTCACGGCGGGCGAAGGCGCGCAAGTGAGCAATGATCGAGGCCATGCGCCCGGTCAGTTCGCTGATCAGCTTGAGGTTGCCGCGTGCGTCCTCGGTGCGTTGATGATCGAGCAGCACTTCGGCGTTTTCGGCGTAACTGCGGATGGCGGCCAACGGCTGATTCAGCTCATGGCTGATACTCGCCGACATGGTGCCCAGCGCCGTCAGTTTGCTGGTCTGCACCAGTTCGTCCTGAGCCTGCACCAGTTCCTGCTGCGCCTGTTCGCGTTCCAGCACTTCCTGACGCAGACGGCTGTTGAGCCCCTCCAGATCGCTGGTCCGCTCGATAACCCGCATCTCCAGCTCGCGGCGCGCCTTGGCCTCGAAAGCGATGCGGTCCAGATAATGACGACGACGCTGCATCATCAGGCCCAGCAACAACATCAGCACCAGCAGCGCTGCGCCTCCAATCGCCACCACTGTGCGTACCTGACGGTCAACAAGGGCGCGAGGCGCGAGAATGTTGACGTTCCAGCCGGTTTCTTCGATGGCCTGGGTCTGGGTCAGCCAGGCATGTTCATCAATCCTCAGCGGCCGTGGATCGCGGGTCGGGTAGGACTGAATCGCGACGATGGCCTTTTTCTCGTCATCGGTCAGGTCGCGGGTCGCCCGAAAGCGCCACTCAGGGTTGGAGGTCAGGATTACCACGCCGTTCTGATCGGTCAGCAGCAGTTGCTCGGGCGTCTTGCCCCACAGGGTTTCGGTGTGGTCCAGGTCGACCTTGATCACCAGCACGCCGATCACCCGATCACCATCGCGCACCGGGCCTGCGAAGAAGTAACCACGCTTGGCCGACGTGGTGCCAAGGCCGAAGAAGCGCCCGGTTCTGCCCGCCAGAGCATCGATGAAATAGGGCCTGAAGGAAAAGTTTCGGCCGATGAAGCTGTCTTTCTGTTCCGAGTTCGAGGCGGCCAGGGTCAAGCCGTTGGCGTCCATCAGGTACATGACGTCGGCACCGGTCTGGCGCGTTATCTCGCTGAGCAGACGATTGGCGTTTTTCAGCGTGGTGACATCGCTCGGTGCGGCCAGTGCGCCGCGCAAGGCGGGCAGGTCGCCAAGAATCTGCGGCAGGGTTTCGTAACGGTGCAGAGTGCCGAGCAGGTTGGCGACGTACAGGTCCAGGGTCTGGCGGTTCTGGTTGGCCAGCACGTTGCGGTAATAACGTTCGGCCAGATGCTCCAGCGGCCACAGCAGCGGCGCCAGGCACAGTGCCAGAAGGGCAAGGCTGCGCCAGCGAGGGCGAGGCGGCAGAGCAGCAGAAGTCATGGTCATGGATTGGCCGTCGCCGAAGGGTTGGCGATGCCTGCCGACGACAAGGCCGGTACAGGCAACAGAAACACCCGGTCGATCCTGACGTGGGCATCAGGCGCGTATTATGCCCGCCGCCGACTCGTCAGGCACCCGGACATTGCGCCGGGTGGCCTGTGATCATGTGTTCAGGGAAACAGATCGGCTTCTTTCAGGCGTTTGCCTTGCTGGTCCTTGGCCGACAGATTGGGCTGGCCGTCGAACTGCCAGTCGATGGCCAGGTCCGGGTCGTTCCAGGCGATGCAACGCTCGGCCGACGGCGTGTAGTAGTCGGTGGTCTTGTAGAGAAACTCGGCATGTTCGCTGAGTACTACGAAGCCATGCGCAAAACCTTCCGGCACCCACAGCTGCCGGGCGTTTTCAGCGGACAGCTCGACGCCGACCCACTGACCGAAGTTCGGCGAACTGCGGCGAATGTCCACTGCCACATCCAGCACCTTGCCGACGGTGACGCGCACCAGTTTGCCCTGGGCGTTTTCGATCTGGTAATGCAGGCCGCGCAGCACGCCTTTCTGCGAACGCGAGTGGTTGTCCTGCACGAACTCACGGGTCAGGCCAGTAGCAGCCTGAAAAGCCTTGGCGTTGAAGCTTTCATAAAAGAAGCCTCGTTCATCACCGAATACCTTGGGTTCCAGAATCAGGACTTCCGGCAATTTTGTCGCTACTACGTTCACGTGGCTTCCCCTGCAATCTTCAATAAATGGTGGTAGCTCGACAGTCTGCACTCACGCGCGTCTGCCGAAAAGTAGGGTGATCAGGCAATCAGGTCCTTTGGGTCGGTGAAACCCAGTCGTTCGCCCTGATAACTGCCGTCCTGAACCCTGCGGCACCAGTCCAGGTTGTCCAGATACCACTGCACCGTCTTGCGCAGCCCGGACTCGAAGGTCTCTTCGGGCGTCCAGCCCAGATTGTTGTCGATTTTTCTGGCATCGATGGCATAGCGCTGGTCGTGGCCCGGACGGTCAACCACGTAGGTGATCAGGTCGCTGTATTGCGCGACGCCCGTCGGATACTGCGGGGCCAGCTCATCGAGCAGCGCACAGATACCGCGGACGACGTCGATGTTTTTCTGCTCGTTATGGCCGCCGATGTTGTAGGTCTCGCCGACTTTGCCTTCGGTCACGACTTTGAGCAGTGCCCGTGCGTGATCCTCGACGTACAGCCAGTCGCGCACCTGCAGGCCATTGCCGTATACCGGCAGCGGCTTGCCCGCCAGGGCGTTGAGAATCACCAGCGGGATGAGCTTTTCGGGAAAGTGGAACGGCCCATAGTTGTTGGAACAGTTGGTCACCACCACAGGCAGACCATAGGTGCGATGCCAGGCACGCACCAGGTGATCGGACGCCGCCTTGCTCGCCGAGTAGGGCGAGCTGGGCGCATACGGCGTGGTTTCGGTAAACAGATCATCGACGCCGTGCAGGTCGCCATACACCTCATCGGTAGAGATATGGTGAAAACGGAACGCCTGACGTTCAGCTTCCGGCAGTTTCAGCCAGTAAGCGCGCGTGGCTTCCAGCAGGCTATAGGTGCCGACGATGTTGGTCTGGATGAACTCGGCCGGGCCATCGATGGAGCGGTCGACATGGGACTCGGCCGCCAGGTGCATGATCGCCTGTGGTGCAAACCGTTCCAGCACCGCGCTGACGCTGGCCTGATCGCAGATATCGGCCTGAACGAACTCATAGCGCGTGTCGGTCGCAATCGACTGCAACGATTCAAGGTTGCCCGCGTAGGTCAATTTGTCGAAGTTCAGCACTTCGTGTTCGGTGTTGTTTATCAGGTGGCGGATCAGTGCAGAGCCGATGAAACCTGCGCCCCCGGTAACGAGTATTCGCATGAACTGACCTTCTTGTGTGTTTTGACGTAATAGCAGCATAGCGCTTGAGCGCATATGGCGAGATAAGGTCATTAAACCCGAGCAGGCGGTTGAATAAAACTCTGGCGGGCTTCCAACACTGAAGTACTTGTGCTGATGGGGTGGTGCAGAGCAATCCCCCGGCAATGCCCTTATAGTTGCGCCACTGCCCATGACGCCTTGCTCGACGAGCCCGGGCCTTCCAACAAGATCGAGGTTCTCCATGCCGCTTGCCACGCTCATCCGCCGGTCCAGT
The DNA here is from genome assembly GCF_032586855.1 of Pseudomonas syringae group sp. J254-4. Classification (NCBI taxonomy): domain Bacteria; kingdom Pseudomonadati; phylum Pseudomonadota; class Gammaproteobacteria; order Pseudomonadales; family Pseudomonadaceae; genus Pseudomonas; species Pseudomonas syringae group sp. J254-4. The sequence goes on from NZ_JAWHOO010000013.1 coordinate 78,005, forward strand.
CTGCCTTGCCCCGAGGTGAGCGTGGATCAGGCGCTGCAATTGCTCGCGCAGCATTACGGCTTGAGCGGCACGCTGAAAACGCTGGGCAGCCAGCAGGATCGCAACTTTCTGCTTGAAACCGGCACGCGGCGTTATGTGCTGAAAATCTGCCACGGGGCCTATTCGACCACTGAACTGAACGCCCAGCACGCGGCGCTGCAACACCTGAGCAGCCACAGCGCCGTTGGCGTGCCCGGCGTGGTAGGCGCCAATAACGGCGGGCAATTGTTATCCATCAGGATCGACGGGCAGGCGGTGCACGTGCGCTTGCTTGAATTCATTGATGGGCAGTCACTGGGGCACGCCGGGCATCTGGGCCATGAGGTGGTGGTCGGGTTGGGCGAACTGTGTGCCCGTGTAGACCTGGCACTGGCAGGCTTCGAGCATCCTGGCCTGGAGCGCATTCTGCAATGGGATCCGCGCCACGCTCATGCGCTGATCAAGCACCTGCTGCCGGTGATCAAGGACGCCGACGCTCGCGCCTGTGTCATCGAGGCTGGTGAACAGGCTCATCGTCGTTTGTTGCCATTGATAGCAGCGCTGCCGATACAGGCGGTGCATCTGGACATCACCGAGCACAACGTGGTCTGGCTGCGTGATGCACAGCGTCAATGGCAATTGCAGGGGTTGATCGACTTCGGCGATCTGGTCAGCACCTGGCGAGTGGCCGACCTGTCGGTGACCTGCGCGGCGCTGCTGCACCATGCCGACGGCGACCCGCTGTACATCCTGCCAGCCATTCGCGCCTACCACGCCCTCAATCCGCTGAAGATCGAAGAATTGCAGGCGCTCTGGCCGCTGATCGTCGCTCGATCCGCAGTGCTGGTACTCAGCAGCGAACAGCAGGTCAGCATCGAGCCGGACAACGCGTACATCCAGGCCAACCTTGTCGGGGAATGGAACATCTTCGACGTCGCCACTTCGGTGCCGATAGCGCTGATGGAAGCGGCGATTCTGCAGGCCGTGGGTGTGGAATTTCCGCCTGCCGGTCAGCCCGCTTACCAGCCAATGCTGCCCGCTCTACAAGGGCTCAAGCCGACAGTGGTGGATCTGGGTGTGCTCAGTGAGCACTTTGTGGCAGGCAACTGGGAGCAAAGTGGCATTGATGAATACCTGCTCTCCCAGGCTGCGGGTGACGATGGCCTGTCTGCCAGCCGCTTTGGGGAGTACCGGTTGTCGCGCACCTTGCCTGACAGCGCGAAGGAGCCCGAAACTTTCGCCCTGCACGTTGAATTGCATGTGCCCGCCGAAACGGCGCTGCATGCACCGTTCAACGGCACTCTGCGGCTGACCGCGGATGCGGCATTGCTGCTGGTCGGCGAGGGCATAAGTTTGAAGCTGTGGGGCGTGCTGCCGGATGCTTCACTGGCTGATCAAGTGTCAGCAGGCGCGCTGATCGGGCAGGGCGGTGGTTCGCTGTTGCTGCAACTGTGCACCAAGGCAGACCTCAGCCCGCCGCTGTTCACCACGCCTGCCTGGGCGGCAGCCTGGCGCACCGTGTGCCCGTCGCCGTCGACCTTGCTCGGTTTTGATTGTGACGCGCCAGCGCCCGCAGACGCGGCGCAATTGCTGGCGCGGCGTGATGCCAGCTTCGCCCGCTCGCAAAAACACTACTACCAGGCTCCGCCGCAGATCGAGCGTGGCTGGCGCAATCACCTGATCGACATGCAGGGCCGTTCCTATCTGGACATGCTCAATAACGTCGCGGTCCTCGGCCACGGCCACCCGCGCATGGCCCACGAGGCGGCTCGTCAATGGTCGCTGCTCAACACCAACTCGCGCTTTCATTACGCGGCAATTGCCGAGTTCTCCGAGCGTTTGCTCAAGCTGGCGCCCGAGGGCATGGACCGCGTGTTTCTGGTCAACAGCGGCACCGAGGCCAACGATCTGGCAATCAGGCTGGCCTGGGCCTACAGCGGCGGACGCGACATGCTGAGTGTGCTGGAGGCGTATCACGGCTGGTCGGTGGCGACCGACGCCATTTCCACCTCGATTGCCGACAACCCGCAGGCACTCAGCACCCGCCCGGACTGGGTGCATCCGGTCACCGCACCCAACACCTATCGCGGGCCGTTTCGTGGCGCCGACAGTGCGCCGGAGTATGTGCGCAGCGTCGATCAGGTACTCGCCACGCTGGCAGAGCAGCAACGGCAGGTGGCGGGCTTTATCTGCGAGCCGGTGTACGGCAATGCGGGCGGGATTTCCTTGCCTGCCGGTTATCTGCAACAGGTGTATCGGAAGATTCGCGCTGCGGGTGGTGTATGCATTGCCGATGAGGTGCAGGTGGGTTACGGCCGTCTGGGGCATTACTTCTGGGGCTTCGAAGAGCAGGGCGTGGTGCCGGACATCATCAGCATGGCCAAGGGTATGGGCAACGGCCATCCGTTGGGCGCGGTCATCACCCGTCGTGAGATCGCCGAGGCGCTGGAGGCCGAGGGCTATTTCTTCTCCTCATCCGGTGGCAGCCCGGTCAGTTGCCGTATCGGCATGGCGGTGCTGGACGTCATGGAGGAAGAAAAACTCTGGGACAACGCCCGGCTCGTGGGCGATCACTTCAAGGCGCGCCTGCAGGCACTGGCCGATAAACATCCGCTGGTAGGCGCGGTGCATGGCATGGGGTTTTATCTGGGCATGGAGCTGGTCCGCGACCGTCAGACCTTGGAACCCGCCACAGAAGAAACCGCGCAGCTTTGCGAACGCCTGCGTGAACTGGGCATCTTCATGCAGCCGACCGGCGACCACTTGAACATCCTCAAAATCAAACCCCCGATGTGCACCACCCGGCAAAGCGTGGATTTTTTCGTCGACAACGTATCGAAAGTGCTCCTCGAGCTGGAATAGAGGACGCAGAGCGTCCAGAACCGCATACCCACGCGGAGCATGGGCACGATAGGTGGTGCCCGGGCACCCACCGTTCCGCATGCACCGGCGAGGGAATGGGCACGATAGGTGGCGCTTGGACACCCATCGTTCCGCACGCCCCAGCGAGGGAATGGGTACGATAGGTGGCGCCCGGGGGCCCACCGTTCCGCATGCACCAGCGAGGGAATGGGTACGATAGGTGGCGCTCGGGCACCATCTTTCCGCACGCACCAGCGGGGGAATGGGCACGATAGGTGGCGCCCGGGGGCCCATCGTTCCGCACGCTCCAGCGTGGGAATGCCGTTCGTGACGCTCCGCGTCACACCCAGCTTGGGGAATGGGCAATGTCATGAATTTTAAGCCGATTAATATCGGTAAAACTAACAATATATCGTGAGAGGCACATAGTTTTAGCTTTTAATGCCGATTTATATCCGCTATAAAGGCATTCATAATCGTCATCGCTCGTCTGCTATGGTGATAAGTCCTTTGCATCCGCCCCTGGAGATATTTTCATGAGCCGTATCGTTTCTGTCGCTGCTACCCAGATGGCCTGTTCCTGGGATCTGGAAGCCAACATCGAGACCGCTGAAAAGCTGGTGCGTGAAGCTGCCGCCAAGGGTGCACAGATCATCCTGATTCAGGAACTGTTCGAAACCCCGTACTTCTGCCAGAAGCCGAACCCGGACTATCTGCAGTTGGCGACTACTATCGAATCCAACGTCGCAATCAAGCATTTCCAGAAGCTCGCCAAAGAGCTGCAGGTTGTTCTGCCGATCAGCTTCTTCGAGCTGGCCGGCCGTGCACGTTTCAACACCATTGCGATCATCGACGCAGACGGCACCAACCTGGGCATCTACCGCAAGAGCCACATCCCGGACGGCCCCGGCTACCACGAAAAGTACTACTTCAACCCGGGCGACACCGGCTTCAAGGTCTGGCAGACCCGCTACGCGAAAATCGGCGTCGGCATCTGCTGGGACCAGTGGTTCCCGGAGTGCGCACGCAGCATGGCGTTGCAGGGCGCAGAAATTCTGTTCTACCCGACCGCCATCGGCAGCGAACCACACGATAAAACCATCAGCTCCCGCGACCACTGGCAGCGCGTGCAGCAAGGCCATGCCGGCGCGAACCTGATGCCGCTGATCGCCAGCAACCGCATCGGTAACGAAGAGCAGGATGGCTACGACATCACCTTCTACGGCTCGTCGTTCATCGCCAACCAGTTCGGTGAAAAAGTCGCCGAGCTCAACGAAACCGAAGAAGGCGTGCTGGTCCACAGCTTCGACCTGGACGAGCTGGAGCACATCCGTAGCGCGTGGGGTACGTTCCGTGATCGCCGTCCGAACCTGTACGGCGCGGTGAAGACCCTCGACGGTTCGCTGGAGTCCTGATCGCCATGACCACGCTCAATAGCACGCCACGCGCCGACGGTTTCCACATGCCTGCCGAATGGGCACCGCAAACCCAGGTCTGGATGGTCTGGCCCGAGCGCCCGGACAACTGGCGCCTGGGCGGCAAGCCCGCCCAGGCCGCCCACGTTGCCATCGCCAAGGCCATCGCCCGCTTTGAGCCGGTTACCGTGGGTGTGTCTGCCGCGCAGTACGACAACGCCCGCGCACGGTTGGACATGCCGAACATCCGGGTCGTGGAAATGAGCAGCAACGACGCCTGGGTGCGCGACAGCGGCCCGACGTTCGTCATTAACGAGCGTGGCGAAGTACGCGGTGTGAACTGGGAATTCAATGCCTGGGGTGGCTTCGACGGCGGGTTGTATGCGCCGTGGAACCTGGACTCTCAACTGGGCAGCAAGGTACTGGAAATCGAGCGCTGCCCGCGTTACGTCACCGAAGGCTTCGTGCTGGAAGGCGGCTCGATTCACGTTGACGGCGAAGGCACACTGATTACCACCGAAGAGTGCCTGCTCAATCGCAACCGCAACCCGCACCTGACCCGCGAACAGATCGAAGCAATCCTCGGTGATTATCTGGCTGTGGATAAAGTCGTCTGGCTGCCGGATGGTCTGTTCAACGACGAAACCGACGGGCATGTGGATAACTTCTGTTGCTACATTCGTCCGGGCGAGGTGTTACTGGCCTGGACCGATGATCCCGAAGACCCCAACTATTCACGTTGCCATGCGGCGCTGGGTATTTTGGAAAACACACTGGATGCAAAGGGGCGCGCGTTTATCGTTCATAAAATGCCGATTCCTGGCCCATTGTTCGCCACAGAAGAAGAATGTGCAGGCGTCGATCAGGTGCACGGCAGCCAGGAACGCAACCCTTCGGTGCGTTTGGCCGGGTCCTATGTGAACTTCCTTATCGTCAATGGCGGCATCATTGCGCCGAGCTTCGACGATCCGATGGACGAAAAGGCCCGTGAAATACTGCAAACGCTGTTTCCAGAGCACGAAGTGGTGATGGCACCTGGCCGCGAATTACTGCTGGGTGGCGGCAATATCCACTGCCTGACGCAACAGCAACCGGCACCTCACAACGCCTAGTTAGAAATAACTAGTAACATCGGATGGGCGCAACTGGTCCCGTTCTTGCTGTATCAAGCCCATCACCCGATGGGCTTTTTGTTTTTACCTGTCGAGTAACATCCTGTAACAGATGCGTAGGGCGCTATTCCTGAAGCAGGTTGGTAAACCTTCGTTTTCTTAGCTTGACTGTCATATGGCGTGAGTAGATTTAGCCCCTCATGAAATCAAGAGGTTTTCGTTATGAACGCAGGTATGAACCAGCAGCGTGCTCGTGGTTTTTCTGCTTCTCTCAGTAACGAGGCCCGCCAGCTAGTGGCGGATTGGTTAAGGACGACCAAGCCCGCGAAATCCAGACCGGATGTTCGCGCAATGTTGTTACAGCGTTACCCGGCAGGCCTGTTCAACGATGCCGAGCTCGAAGCGTTGCTCCGCGTGTTGACCGAGCGTGTTGATTGCTCCGGCAACCTTGGCTGAGCCGCTCTAGGCCGGCCATCTGCGTGTTTGACACCCCCGTGCGTCGGGACTAGGATTCGCGTCCCACCGTCTGCGGCTCAATCCTGTACGTGCATCAGCAGTCCACTGCGATGAATTCGTGTCGCCTTCTATACTGCTTGTTCAGAGGCTGGAGGCCCCCGATAGCCATTGGCTGTCGCTGCAGCGCGTGTCAATTCGCAGAAAAGGAAGACAAGATGCTTAACAAACGTATGGGCGTGCTCGCTTTGGGCATCATCAGCGCCAGTCAGGCCATGGCCGAAGGGCAGGCAGACTCGAAGGGTTTCGTTGAAGACAGCAGGCTGATCGTCAACCTGCGTAACGCCTACATCAATCGCGACTACAAGAACGACCGTGAAGACAAGTCCGAATGGGGCCAGGCTTTCATGGGCAACTTCGCGTCCGGTTTCACTCAGGGCACTGTGGGCGTCGGCGTTGATGCCTTTGCCCTGTACGGCATCCGTCTGGATGGTGGCAAGGGTCGCAGCGGCAATGGCGGCATCGACTTTTTCAAACAGGGTGACAGCGGCGCTGCTGCCGATGACCTGTCCCGTGCAGGCGCGGCGGTAAAGGCCCGTATCTCCAATACCGTCATCAAGTACGGCGACCAGATGCCTCAGTTGCCGGTGCTCAGTTACGACAATTCCCGTCTGCTGCCGGAAAGCTACACCGGCACCATGATCACCTCCAAAGAGATCGACGGGCTTGAAGTGGTTGCCGGACGTTTCACCCAGGAGGCGCGTAAAAGTGCTGAGGGTCGCGATAGTGGTGATCTGAAAAGCATCAACGTCTACGGTGCCAGCTACAAGTTCACCGATGCATTCAGTGCCGCTTTCTACGCCTCCGACAACGAAGACGTGCTCAAGAAGCAGTACGTCAACCTGAACTACGTCTTTGCGCTGCCGCAAGATCAGTCGCTGACCTTCGACTTCAACGGCTACAAGACCAAGCTGGACAAGGACTTCACCACCAGCGATGCGCGTGACAACAAAATCTGGAGCCTGGCCGCGACCTGGGCTGTGGGCATCCACTCCTTCACCCTCGCACACCAGCGCAGCACCGGCGACATGGGCTACGCCTACGGCGGCTACCGCAACGATGGCGGCTTTGGTGATGGCGGCAACACCATCTACCTCGCCAACTCCTACTGGTCCGACTTCAACGGCAAGGACGAGCGCTCGTGGCAGGCTGCCTACGGCGTCGACCTGTCCGGTCTGGTCCTGCCCGGTCTGAGCTACAAAGCTGCTTATGTACGCGGCGACAACATTGACGACGGCACGCCTGGAAGCGGCGATGGCACCGAACGCGAGATCTTCAGCCAGCTGACCTACGTGGTTCAGAGCGGTCCGGCCAAGGACCTCTCGATCCGCCTGCGCAACTCGTTCCTGCGCGTCTCGGATGATGCGTTGGCGTACAACAGCGAAGGCAACGAGACGCGTATCTTCGTCGACTACCCGATCAACGTTTTCTGATCCGAGGGCGGCGGCCTGGTAAAGGCCGTCGCCTGACTCAGTCCGCGACCAACTGAACAAACACCGCGAAGCTGCCGAGGAATATCCAGAAAAAGCTGAACAGCCAAGGGCTGCGCTTGGAGAACAGCAAGGACTTTTTCGGCCCGGTTTCGCTGGATTCCCAATCGCTGAACAGCGGTGAGTCGTCATAGGTCAGCCCGATGACCGGCTCGCTGAGCAGCAACTGAGCCTGTTTGTGATGCCAGTGCTGAATGATGTCGCACGCTGCCCGAATGCCCGGCCAGGCGAACAGCGTACTGAGCAGCCCCAGCAAGGCCAGCATCGGCGGCACCACCAGCGTGAACATCGCGCCCCATTCAGTGTTCATGTTCGCCATGGACGACGCGTAAGCAATCACCAGAAACGACTGCGCCGATAAATAGGCGTTGGTGCGGTTGGACAGGTTGGTGGTTTCGTAATGAATTTCGCGTCGATAGAAATCCAGCCGTTCCTTGGGCGAGCCAAACAATTTGACTTGCTGCTCATCCACCACGCTTTGGGGTGTCTGATCCGTAATGATTCTGGGCACTGGCGTTACCGATTTGTAAAAGATGCTGGATAGACTCCCTTGTGCATCGAGCAGTTCGGCTTAAATCCCCGCATACTGGACCGTTCATCCTGTGAGCACGTTTCGACGAACAGGGACATAGTCATGACCATCACCCCCACGCTACACACAGACCGCCTGCTGCTGACGCCCTTGCAGCTAGAGGATGCGCCAGCCGTCCAGCAGCGTTTCCCGCTATGGGACATCGTGCAGTACCTGAACAACCGCGTCCCCTGGCCTTATCCTGAGGACGGTGCGCTGCGCTACATTCAGGATGTTGCGCTGCCAGCCATCGCAAGCGGTACCGAATGGCACTGGATGATCCGCCTGCAAAGCGCGCCCCAAGAGATCATCGGCAGCATTACCCTCATGACCCACCACGGCAACAACCGCGGCTTCTGGCTACACCCGGACTGGCAAGGCAATGGCTACATGAAAGAGGCCTGCCGTGTGGTCAATCGACAGTGGTTCGAAGCACTGGGCATGCCCGTGATGCAAGTACCCAAAGCCGCCCCGAATGAAGCCTCGCGGCGTATTTCGATCAACGAAGGCATGCGCATAGTGAGCACGCACGAGGGTGAGTTCGTCAGCGGGCGGTTCGAAGTGGAAGTCTGGGAGATGACGCGGGAGGAGTGGTTGCGCCTACACGAATAATAGTTACCTCTGTTTTCCTTCCTGGTGATGTGTCCCTCAACCCTCTAGGCAGTCATGGCGCATGCCTGTACCTTTCTTCGCTTAAGACAATACAGCGCTGTGAGCCTGCCGCATCTGCGAGAGCCGCGAGCTGAAAACCGGAGTGGCTCTGCAAAGCATGGAAGGCAAGAAGCTCAAAATCATGGTGTCCTCGACTGTCTACGGCGTGGAAGAGTTGCTGGACCGTGTCTACACGTTGCTGACCAGCTTTGATTATGAAGTGTTGATGTCTCACAAGGGCACCATTCCCGTGTCGTCAGGACAGACCGCATTTGAAAACTGCCTGGCAGCGGTGCAACAGTGTGATTTGTTTCTGGGTATCATCACGCCTCAATACGGTAGCGGTGTGGACACCACTGGCATTTCCATCACCCATCAGGAAATGAAACTCGCTATCGAACTGAAGAAGCCGCGGTGGTTTCTGGCTCATGATCGCGTTGTATTTGCGCGGACCTTGCTCCGGGAGCTTGGTTACAAAAATCAGGCGCTAAGGCAAACCCTCACTTTGAGGCCCAAGGCCACTTCCATCACTGATCTGAAAGTCATCGACATGTACGAAGACGCCACTATGGAGCAGTTGCCCTTGAGCGATCGCCAAGGCAACTGGGTTCAGAAATTTGATCGTGATGATGCCGGCCTGTTCGTTGTGGCTCAATTCTCGCGCTACCAGGATCTTGAGCAGCGCCTCATAGATCATTTGGGTGACAGTGAAATGGTCGCCCAGCGTTTGAAGGAAGACCATGAGTAGAAGCCCATCCCAACTCAAGAAACTGCTGCTGCTGGGCGAGAGCCAGAACCTTGAGCTCAAGCCGCGCGCGAGCGCTCAGATATGTGGGCCGCATGTTTGCGCCTTTCTCAACTCCCAAGGCGGCTACCTGCTATGCGGCGTCGACGATGATGGCCAGGTTCTCGGCGTGGATGACGCTCAGCGTGTTGCGCAGAGAATGGAGAGCCAGCTCAAAGCCCAGATCCAGCCCCCAGTATTATTTTCGGTTGAAGTGCAGGAGATCGATGATCGCCAAGTGCTGGTAATCGAAGTGCCCTCAGGCAAAGATGTCCCCTATGCCTTTCGAAATGATATCTACATCCGTCAGGGCGAAAGTACCGTAAAGGCCAGCGTCGATGTCATTCGCGATATGGTCCTGCGCAAGCAGATTGAGCCAGAGCGTTGGGAGCGACTGTTTTCCTCTGAACTGGACGAGCAACAGCTATCTCGCACAGCCTGTCAGAAACTACTTTCTGCACCTCGTATCCCATTGGAAGTCAGGCAGTCCGAGCAGGGGTTACTGCATCAGTTGCAGCTACTTTCACTCGCAAAATACGGTCGCCTTACCAACGCGGCCGATGTTTTACTCGCTCAGGATCCTGTGCGTCGTCATCCTCAGGCGCGAGTGCGAGCAGTTTGTTACAGCAGCAAAACCGCCAATGAGTATCAGGATCTGCAACATTTTGCAGGCCCGATGACAGAAGTGATCGAACAGTTATCCGCATTCATCATGCGTAACACCCCGGTCAAGGCGCGCTTTAGCCAAGGCCGCAATCAGCGTGAAGACTTACCGTTGTATCCGGAGATGGCTATACGTGAAGGTATCGTCAACGCTTTCGCTCATCGAGACTACAGCAGCTTTTCCGGCGGCATCAAAGTAGAAATCAGTCCGGTCCGACTGCAGATCTGGAATTCCGGCAGCCTTCCTGACGGCGTCGATGCGGACAAGCTCCAACAGGGCCATATTTCAGTGCTGCGCAATCCTGATATTGCCCACGCACTTTATTTACAGGGCTATATGGAAAAGCTGGGTCGCGGCAGCGTACTTATTCGTCAGGCCTGCGAAGAGAACGGCCTTGCGCCTCCTGTTTGGTATAGCGAAGGAAACTCTGGAGTCACCCTCACGTTCTTTACCCCGGAAGTCGCCCCGGAGGTCACCCCGGAAGTCACCCCGGAAGTCACCCCGGAAGTCGAAAAGCTGATTGTGCTCGTAAATGGAGATATCAAACGCATAGAGCTTCAGCACCAGTTGAAGCTGGCTGACGCGGAACACTTCCGTAAACATTACCTTTCGCCCGCGCTTGAGCAGGGCGTTCTTGCCATGACGATTCCGGAAAAACCGACCAGCAGCAATCAGCGATATCGTCTGACGAGCCTGGGGAAAATCGTTCGTAAGCGACTCGACGGGCAATGAGTGCCTTGACGATCAGGCCCGCCAACAAAAAAGCTAAAGTGGTCGCGGTTCCTGGATAGGGAACCTGACGGCGAGCTTTTGGTACGGGAGCAAACACACTGAAACAGATTCTAGAAAATGACCCCGACATCACCCTGGTAACGGTCCAGCCCGAAGACTTCGAAACCTTGGTGGCCATACGTATCGAAGCCATGCGCGAAAGCCTCGAGCGCGTTGGTCGGTTCGACCCGGTGCGCGCCCGAGAGCGTTTTCGTGAAGGGTTTTCTGCGTCATGCACACATTACATTCAGTTCGCCGGCAGTAAGGTCGGCTTCGTGGTCGTCAAACCGAGCAGCGACGGCCTGCTGCTGGATCACCTGTATATCAAGCCGGCTGTTCAAGGGCAGGGCATTGGTTCTGCCGTGCTTCGGCAGGTGTTCGCGCAAGCGGACGCAAGCGCATCCACAGTAAGAGTGGGCGCCCTGAAGGAAAGCGACTCCAACCGCTTCTACCTCCGCCACGGGTTTCAGCTCGTTGAGAGCGGCGAGTTCGACAACTACTACCTCCGCCCGCAACGTCTGCCGATGTGCTGACGGGTTGGGATATTAATCCGCAGTTGTCACGTTTTTGGCTGTACGCGCAGCTCGAGCTGACCAGCGAGAGCGTAGAGACCTAAATGATCTTTACAGCTGCTTGCAAAAATGGCCACTTTGCCTCACTGTAAATACAAATGTCATTACACTGGAGGATGCCCACATGGCGTCTATCAACGTTCGTATCGACGACGATCTCAAAGCGCGTGCTTACCTCGAGCTGGAAAAGCTTGGCGTCACCCCCTCGGAGTTGCTGCGCCAAACCCTGCAGTACGTAGCTGAGCGTGGTCAGCTGCCCTTCAAGACGGTTCTGCTGACAGAGGAAGACGAAGCGCTGTTGGCAACTGTGCGCGAGCGCCTTGCAGCTCCGCAGCGGGTCAAGGTTTCACTGGATGACCTATAACCTCGAATTCGATGCGCGGGCTCTAAAGGAATGGCACAAATTAGGGGATACCGTGCGTCAGCAGCTCAAGAAAAAGCTGGCTACGATTCTGGTTGCTCCGCGTGTTGAAGCCAATCGTCTGCATGCATTGCCTGACTGCTACAAAATCAAACTGCGCAGTAGCGGCTATCGGCTGGTTTATCAGGTTATTGACCAAGAGGTTGTGGTCTTCGTGGTTGCTGTGGACAAGCGTGAGCGAGAGGAGGTTTACCGTAAGGCTGCTGATCGGTTGGGCGGGTAAATGAGGAACGGGCCACTGCGTACTGAATGAAAACATAAGTTGCCTAGCCCGCCATCAGCTCTGGTACCAAACCATCGACAGTACGGTTGAGCGCCCTGAAAGAAAGCGACTCCAACCGCTTCTACCTCCGCCACGGTTTTCAGCTCGTTGAGAGCGGCGAGTTCGACAACTACTACCTCCGCCCGCAACGTCTGCCGATGTGCTGACGGGTTGGGATCAACCCGCCGAGGCAGCTTTCTCCGCCGCACGTGCAGCGAGCATGGCCGCCTCCGATTCTTGGGTGTGCAGCTCACCTTTGTACGCCAGTTGATTGAAGAACATGCCGTCGATCTGATCTTTCGATGGCGTCGACGTCTTGGGAATAAACAACGCGCCCAGATCCAGCGAGCTGGCGAAGTTCTCTTTGGTCAGGTTGTACCGTCCCAGATAACTACCGCTCCACGGCGAATCGGCATCGACCATATCGATAGCCGTCTCCCGGTAGGTGGCGGCTGCAGCTTTCAGCCCACTGGACGCATTCAGCAGCGTGTTCAATTGCTGTGTGTCCGCATCGCTCAACTCACCGGAACTGTTGGTCGCCTTCAGATTGCCGTTTGCCTCAATCGTGAAGCCAAACTTCTTGCTGGCCAGATCCGGATAGACAGACGCCAGCGTCTACTTGAACGCTTCATACGAAGTCTTCAACGCCTCCGTAGAGTTAGTATGTTGCGCCGCCTTCTGCGGGAAGTCAGGTGACTGCGAGCGGCCTATCCAGGTATCGACTGCTTCCATCGGCTCAGTGGTTGCAGGCACTTCGGTACTCGGGTGGTAAACAACGGCAGGCGTGTTGGCGGCAGCGTTCTTCAGCGCTTCTTTCTGCGCATCGGTGAGCGGCTGCGGCGTGAGCGTGATGCCGGAATTGGGCAGGGTGATGGTGGGAGAGGTGTTGTTGCCGGGGGTTAGTGAGATAACCATTTCATCGATCCATGATTGCGGGGTGTAAGGAGGGTATCGACGGGGTGGGGTGGAGCTTTAGGGGTATGGCCGGGCTAATGTGTTCAGGTTGTTACAGTGAGCTTTGGCTCGTTAGCTTTTCTTTCCCGATAGCCCTTGATGGATCGTGACCTGCCCAAGGCCATGTTTATAGGAAACCTCTGTCACGTTGGAAGGAGGTTTGAATTACGTGGATTGCTGCAACCTGACATCATCACCGGGAGTATCCACTTTTCGTAAGGCGCTTGGGATTTGGCATGCATGCCACGCGGATCACATAGGCAAGATCAACGGCTTTTTATTTTGTAGCCATCAATCGGAATATCTTCTGTACGCTCGTACAAAGGGGTATCGCTGAATTTGGTTTGTTCAAACTCCTGTGTATCCCAACGTCCCGCTTTTGAGGCTAAATACAACATGCCCACTCTTAGCGGTATATTTCCGCGTCTGTCCTTGGCACGTCTGAACGAAAAAAAGTTATAACCCTCTTCCAAGAAGTACCTATAAGGGTCGTAATCATTTAGATCGATAGCGAACCTTTCGAAAAATTCGACCATCAGATCATTTGCGTCGTCGCCATCGATTCCCAGATCTCTTGCAACATCGGTCGCCAAGCTGAGGCTTTCAAACGCCTTTCTTCCAAAGCCTACGGTATCTTGGATGCAGACGACAATGCTATCCATTATTTTGTAATCAAGGGGCTCGTTCATGGCTAAAAAACCTGATCTTCGGTGCTCACAATGGAATTATAAGTTACAACTGTTTTGTAGCCTATCATCCCTAGCTCCGCCGCAGTATAAGCCCAGCCTGCGACAGGGATCGCGCGTGCTATGAAAGCTCCAATGCTGGGTGTTCTGCGAATGTGCGGGGGACGCCAGCCTACTATTGACGGTGCTCTATATCCTCCAGGGAATCGCCGTTTCTTAAGTGCGCGTCTTAATAACAGAGACAGAATAGACGTGTTTTTGGTTGCCCCCCCCAGGCTTTGTGCGCGTGGGAATGATGTTAGCCCCGGTCACGATGCCGAAGGCAGCTGCAACATCATCGAGTCCCAGTTCATCCATAGCAGTTTCAGATGCAATTATCCACAGCAGCTGATTTGCAGTAAGTCCACAGTCTCCGTCATAACAATATATACTAGCCACTTATGCTATCCTTATGCGTAGGTGTTATTGCGTATCTGATCCCATCCAGCAGAAACTTGTCCGATCAACAGTCCGGATTCTCTGCTTTGCTGCGAATAGATCATTTTTACTTTGGCATAGTCAAAGCGAATAACCTCCTCAGGAAATGGTGAGGGTGTTTTATCGAAGAGGTTTCCTGACTCAACACCGCTGATGATGACTTCTTCAAATATGACTTCCATGTATTTTTGTTTTTCACCGCCTGCACGGTACAGGCTCAAAACTACCTTCTTCAGGTGTTGGCCAGCGCAGCAGGCTTGGAAGATCTTTGGTGTCGATGAGTCAACCAGCTTCACGATACTGAAATCACTGAGATAGACCCGGCCGACGGTAGCGCCGCCCGAAGAACTGGCAGTTCTAGAGACATCTTGCGTCGCCGCTAGATTGAAGGCAGTGGCCTCAATCCAGTCCTGGTGGGCCGAGTCGTTAGATTCTCCAGCGATGCCGTCAATCCAGATAAATGCGTCAAATGCCATTCCTGCTCCTTGGAAATGAATTTTATAGTTGAGGCCGAGGAGCCTCCTTCATCAAGGTTAACGTAACGAATTTATATTTGCACCCCCTTCAGGTGTGTCGTGTGTCACATCTTTGTCTGCGTCTATGGGGGGGCAGGCTTACGGTACTACATAGGCTGTATAAAACCCATGGCCGCAAATTGGAACTTTCCTACGTAGCTAGGAGGGGGTTATAAATACCTGGCTCGCATGGAGCGTGGTATTTGATGGATTTATTTGTCATGACTTGTCGTATGAGTCCTATAGCGTCAAGATTTATGGTGAGGAAGTCTTGGTCAGAAGTTTAGCCGGTGTCCGTAGACCCGCTTCAACTTTTTAGTTTGTCTCCGACAGCTAGAGTGGGCAATAATCTTTGTAACGCATATTCGGTTGTTATCTCAGTTGGCTTCACTGAGTGCCCACTGTACATCAACGAGGGATACCTATGCAGTTGACCAATGAAACCATGGCCAAACACACCTTCTTGAAAGGCATGTATCAGGACGAGTATTTCCCAGATTCTGTTGTGAAAATGTGCGAAGACGTGCTGGTCAACCTGTGTCACGAAATCGAGCAGCAAAAGCCTTCCGACCTGGATGCGCTGTATGCCCTGACTCACAAAGCGACAGAGCAAATCAACGAGCTGGAGGAGGTGTTCGAAGAGAACGGCAGTGAGATCGAAACCTTCGCCCGCGAAACCATTGCTGAGGATTTCGTACGGATAGCAGACGCTTATGGTTTCACCGACGCAGACATTGAGGAGCTGATTGCGCCGCGCGAGTGGTAATCCGCCCCATGTATGCGTTCCCTGATGTTGATGGTTTTTGCCAGAAGAGGGCGTACGCTGGAATGAGCTCAGTCTCTACCCCTCACACGAGTCTCTGATTAATGAAGCAGGTCAGGCTAATTCGTCACGGACAAAGCGCTGCCAACGCAGGCGAAGCCAGTGTGGACCACGCGACTATTCCCCTCACGTTGAGGGGCGTAGAACAAGCACAGTCAGTGGCCCGGTCATTCACGCATGCGCCGGATTTGATTATCGCTTCGCCGTTTTCCCGAGCGCAAGCAACCGCGATGGCGACCGTAGCTACCTATCCTGGCACCCCGTTTGAAACCTGGCCTATTCAGGAATTCACCTACCTCGAACCCGCGCGGTGTGCCAACACGACCGTTGCCCAGAGAAAGGATTGGGTCGACGCCTATTGGGCCAGGTCAGACCCGGCGTTTAAGGATGGCGCAGGCGCTGAGTCTTTTTCAGAATTTATAGCCAGAGCCAAGACTTTCCTGGCTCGACTCGCAGAGCACCCCGCCCAGAACATCGCAGTGTTTTCGCATGGGCAATTCATCAATGCCGTCGCCTGGTTGATCGAGTGCAGGCCGCAGGAAATTTGTGGGCGGGCTATGGCTGAGTGGCGTGAGTATGAAATCGCGAACCATGTGCTTAATGGTGGTGGATATGTGCTCTCCAGTCGCGCAGGCGATGCTGGATGGGGGGTAGGCTGATATCGCTGACGTAGTCGTCGAGGCTTTCCGGAAGCAAAGTGCTTTGACGTCAATGTTCGCATCGGATGAAGCGCTTCATGGGTAATCTTGCGATGAGCTCCTCAGAAATCATAGCAAGGGCGCGCGGATGTGCTTTCACAAACCCGGTGCCGTTTGCAGCCCGTAGGGATAGACAGCAATCGGCTCTCATCCCCAATAAATGCCTTCATCGGCATGCTCCGCGCGTTCCGATTCAACCTTGAGGGTCTACGATCCTGAGCCATGGCCAGCGAGCTTGATAACTTTTCGTCTTCTGATAGAACAGATCTGACTTGGGATTCTTTGGGTTGATACGAAGTAGCCCTTGCTCGGTGTCGGCCAAGCCATTGGGAGCATAGACTTCGCTAGTTTCAACATTCCAACCTATGCAGGTACCGGCAATCAGGTAGCGATCAATCCCTTCTTTGGCCGACTGAAGCTGGGGGTAACTCCCGCCAAACCGCTGGCTGTACCACAGATGAACGCGAGCCTGATTTTTGATCTCAATGTTAACTTCTAGATCCTGAAAGAGATGCTGAACAGAGCCGATGACCTCATTCTCTGCCTCCCAAGACAGATCATTGTCGAAGTAAAAAACGTCGTAATCCTTCACCCCCCAGGCTGACGGCAAGTGAGACTGATGATTCCAGACGGCTTGGAACAGGCAGCCAGCAGTGAGCATGCATTGACTCAAGCCTAGTGAAGGTAGGCGTGAGATGAGTTCAGCGTTTAATGGATTGGCCATTGCTATCCTGGCCAGCCTTTCGACATTCAACGTCATTTTCGTCCCTTTGGAATCGATCTAACCCTAGCGACCGAGAATACACCATAGCCTTGTAAAGCTCCGCCAGTCGGGCCTAGCGGTCAGGGTGTCAAAGGTGACTTCAGAGGATCTACTGACTTAGAGATCTACCCTGTTTTCTAACCGCCAGTATGAAGGATAGGGCTGTCGGGGTTGCTGCCCATACCCGATACTCTTCCCAGCTCATGCCGAGGTACTCGTGCAGTTCCATGCCCCCAACGTCGCGGCCTTCGTGCCAGTCTTCCACGAACCGGTGGATATCTTCTTCCAGCACATCGCCCTTCAGGTAGAGCTCAATAAATCCCACTTCAGCCTCCTGGCTCGACGTCGCAGATGGTGTCTCGAACAAGAGTTTTCAGTCAAAAACGAAAAAACCCGCCAAAAGGCGGGTTTTTCGGAGATTTCAAAGGCTGTGAAAGCCACCTTTGAAACCCTGTATGGTGCGGCACCAGGAGTCGAAAAAAAATAATAAATATCTGTTTTATATATAGAATATATGTTGATGCATCAAAATTGCTATCTCTAAAACTATCCTTTTGGACTTGCGCATTTCTCCCAAATGTAAACAGCCTCACTAAGGCAATCTGTCCTGGTGATATGATGCCTCCTAGTGATTATAAGATAGAAGTGCGGCGCTTCAGATAGTGCAGGTGAATTTTAAATCATAAAGTAATGGTATTGCGGCCACGACCTGCTTAGGATTTAGATGGATTGTTAATTAAAAGTATAACAATTGCTGAGCTTGATATGGAGAGCAAAAGTGTTTTGATTTTTATGCGAAAAGCAAGTCAGGATGTGGTCTTCGTGATAGTTTTTGAACCTGCATAAGCAATTTTGCGTTTGAGTTTAACTCCTATCTGTTGCGTTTTAGATGAGCTCTTGTTAAGTTGTCTGAAGTATTAGTGCGAGCAGCAGAGTGCATCATGGTAAAAGCTATACGTAGAAGTGAGGCTAAATTTGATCGTTGGCACAGTCGGGAAGCTACTACTTGGCCGTTCCAGGTTTTCAAAAAGTATACGAAAGAATATGAGAGGATGTTTTGGGCGCAAATAACATCAAAAAAATATGTTTTCAGTAAGCTTGGGAGTAGTGGCGCTGACTGGAAAGATGATGTCGAATTGCACCTAAATTGCGATGGCGTTGATAGAGATAACTTATACAAAGATTTGCGTGATTGGTCGTCCGCATATAATCAACTTGAGAAGTGGACGGTATTGAATGGCGTTATGGCGGTCTCCGCAAATCTAGAGACATATATGGCTTCAGTAATTAAGCTTGCGCTAGAGTCTGATCCTGGACTGCTGTTTGCTTCATCCAGGAAAGTCGATGGTATGCATGGTGTAAAATTTGGAAGAAAAATAGGATTTGATTCAGATAAGGAAGTAGTCTCTTGCACTAAAGGTGATTGGAGTGCAAGGGTTAAGGCATATGAGCGAGTATTCGGGAAAACTCCTGAGGTGTTGCAGAAGAACATAGGGTTGTTAGATGAAATGAGGCGTGTGAGAAATAATATAGGGCATGCGTTTGGTAGAGATATAGAAAGCTCTAGGGAGCATAGTGTAAAGAACATATTGCCAATGGAGTCGGTCTCCATTGAGCGGTCTATCAAGTACAAGAAAACTGTCTGGATGGTAGCTAAAGCCATCGATAAGCATCTCCTAATGACGCACATTGGAGAATATCAACTGCTTCGATTTTATCACAATACAATGCCTAGACTGGACGGAGATATACACAAAAAGGCTCACTTAATTAAATTCAGAAAAGAGATTGGGAAAACTGGAGCTGTGCTAAGGGGACTTGAGGAGTGTAGTGGTCTACTTGACTATTATCGCGCACTCTAGATGTAGAAGGCCAAATCTTACAAGATTTGGCCAGGTTTTCATCGCGCACTAAGTTAAATTGTCGCTAATAAGAAAGTTTGCTGTTGAATTGGCAGGATTTAATCCACCAGAATAAACTGTCTTTAACTCGGCCGGCGATATGTTGGTGGATGGCCATATACTGTTCTTAGAAACAAGTTTTGGGATGTTTGAATTATCTAGAATATCGTAAAGTTCATCATTAACTTGACCTTTTGCTTTACATCCGGCCCAGTAAGATGTAGCGCTAGATATTATGTCGGCCACCTGTATTTGGGCGTGCTCATGAGAGCCTGCGAAATTAAAACTTAGGCCTTTAATGGGTAATTTGAATTTGCGTCGATCGTAACCGACCTCAATGGTTTTTTTCCTAAGATCCATAAATAAATTTAGGCTTTCACGCTGCCTCTCTATAGACTTAGAGTCGTCGTGTATTATGTGAAACCCTTTTTTATAAATATTCCCCCATAATACGCATTGGCTGAAAAATGCAGGGATTGAAGGGTCAAGCGCTGATTTATCTATTCCCGTAAGTATGTCAGCTATTTCATCCCTTGTGTCTAATATAAGATCGAGAGATTTATGAAATTCAGTATACGAGCAGCGCAGTTTCATACGTTCAAGCATGTCATAAAATTGTGTGATCTGTGCCTCCGTCTGATCGCGGATCATCAAAACAAAAGCTTGCTGCATTTGCACCACATTTTCTTGGCCACAGAATTGAGGCATGCAGTAGTGCAGCATGTTGGCCAAAGCAATATTTTGACCATTGATGTATAGATCAACACCTCTAGCATGCAGCATGGTTTCAACAAGTAAGTCGACAATTTTCCCAGTGATAAAATAATCTTTATTTACTAAATCAACTTTCACACAGTCGAAGTTTATGAGCGGGCTATTTACAAATTTCGCAATGCCCTCTCTGCCAGACTTTGTTTTCTTTAGCTTTTTGAAATGAGCTTCAATCGGAGATTTGCAGTTTAATAGCTTAAGAAGCTTTTCTGCTTCAGCAGCAGAGTGTACTGTTCCTGCTAACGTGAATATAGGCTGATCTAGATCTGTAAGATTATGGCCAGTGTGTCCGGATTCATCCAAAAATAACTGTGGTGTTATGGTGGATAGATGATTGAGTCTGGCTTGATTTCTTTTCTTTGCATTGTTTGCTTTGTTTATTTTGGCTTGGCGCCGTGCCTGGCTATTCTGACCCATAAGTGTCACCTTAAGATTTTCAGCAAAAGTTAAGATCTAACAACATATTTCGGTAGTTTTTTGTCAAACAAGAAATAGTCACTCTTGAGATTGCTATCTATCGTTGTAATCCTATGTATGAAATGATTGCTAATTTTGTCTGATCGTGCGATCAGTGTCCGTAAAAGCTTAATATTTTGCCTTTGAGCGATGCTAAGCCGCCCTTTTAAATCAATCAATTTTTGGGGTGAAGTGTCTTCGATAAACGTGAAATACTTACCAAGAAAGCCTACGATGACATCAGATAACTGAACCCCTGGTGTCTGTACAGATTCTACAAAATGGTAATGTACTAAACTGTCATTGTTAATTACTTTGAAATTGGAGATGGCCTCTTGGATGGTTTTTTCTTCATCAAAAAAGTGAGTTGCGTTGGGGAATGATGCTATTCGGTTAAGGAAAAATCCTTGAAATCCATCGATTAACTCATGTGCTTTGTCGCTATGCAGAAAAGCAAGCTTTGTGATTTCTTTACTTGCACTTAATAAAATTTTCTCAAGTTCTACAGTTGCGGGGTTTTTGGTTGCTGGGCCATATTGAACTACGAAGTTGTAAGTGTCTTCAAGAAATTTTCTTGTGTTATCTTCTCTTAAATCAGGATACTGGTGTGATCTAAGCATACTCAAAAACTTGGATAGATTTGCGCTGGCTACTCTATAAAGCTCATTTTTCAACTCCAAATGATACTCTTGAATGTGCAAATAATTCTCTTCGGCGCTGATGGACTCGACTATATCAAGAATCGACCAATTTAAAATATTTAGGTTGGTATAGTGTATGTGGATTTTGTGTTCTATAAGCCAAGTGAAGAACTTTGTGATTTTTGGTGATGCTAAAATTTTCTCAAAATCTCCTTTGGCAATAAGTTCAAGTTTTATTTCTGGCGCATTGCTTGGTATTTTGAGAGTGGATCTCAATCCGGATATACATGGAAGTTCGTCGTGCTCAGGGGTTAGAGCTATACCACCAAGTACAAAGCTGTCACATTTTTTTATATTTAAGCCGTTCTCGCGTAATCGCAATTTTCTGACATTGTTTGTTTCGTCGTAAAATAGTATGTAACTATTGTCGGTTCCGTAGAGGCGTGGATCAGGGTGCGCTAAGCGGGAAGCTTCGACTTGCATGTTATGTTCCTTTGAGTGGTGTGGAAGTCAATAGTGGCACATTGACTCGGGTGATGTCTATGAGGCTTAAAAATTTACTGATGTTTGTTTCAGGATTGTATGTCTTACGCGCTAGGCGTGAGATAACATGAGCAGCCATCAAAAAATTGTAATAAGTCCATGTGAGTTCGTGGGTGCAGGTTTAACGCTGAGGTTATTATGTGGTTGCTTGGGGTCTATATATTATTTAAGTGTTAGTGGATGCTGTTGCTTCTGTATGGTCGAGTGGTTCATGTTTAAATGGTGCCACACTAATTTAAAGTTGCAAAAATACCCAGTCATTAAGTCGTACATGGCTGGCGTTGATAAGGTGCAGTGTTTTTTCGTTTATTAAGCAGTGTCCACCCTCTCGTTATCAAATAAATACCATGGCTTTTCTAATCGACGGGCAAGCAATCGTACAGTCAGCAAGTAATAATACCTGGTCGCCTCGCAGCGCAGGTCTAAGCCATGTTGGGGAAACCACGCCATATGCTTCCTCTACCAAGCCCAAGGGGTTTCTCGTTCCCACCGCTTTTCGATTTCAGTCTGAATGATTTTCGCCTGTCGTACATGACGTTACAGGGTTGCGTACGAGCTGGTCAGCACCCCGGACAAGAGTATTTCCATGTGCAGTTGCTTATTCATGCCAGCCCACCAATATAGGCCGTGACTACACCGATCCGACCGTGCCTCAGTTCACAACTGACCTGCCTTCGGGCCGTACGATCAAGCTTCATATCTACCTGGCAACATTGGCCGCCGTTGATATGTGCGCGGTGCAGGGTGATTCGCTCATAGTGCTTACATGCGTACGCCGCTCGTAGCTCATGGAAGCCTTGAGGTTATGTATATGCAGGATGTCCCATGCAGGGCAGATGATCTCTTGCAGAAGATTTGTCTAGCTTTTGTGTGGAGCAATCAGGTTGCGGCGGCCCGCAGGCGACACCGGACTCGCCAGCTCGAGCGCACCTTTAACATGGTCGTTCACTGCGATCCAACGTGGCGCTGACGCTCCGGTGCGACCACCTTTGGTGCCGTCCTGAATGTTAATCCTGCCTAAGTCGTTAGCCTCACGGCTTTACCCACAAGTCCCATGTCGCTCACCTCATCTTTCGATCTCCGATCCTCGCCCCACGTCATCCCGCCAATAATGTTGAGTGTTATCAGGGATCAAGGCCCCTGCGACCTGTGGGGAATGTCCACTACGCAGGACTAGCGGCTCCTTACGTCCGGGAGCAAGGGCATCTCATGATCTGGCCTCCTGAGCACCGATACCGGTGGGCGGGTGGAGGCCGCAGTGGCTGACGAGACCAGCGCCTGAAGATCCTGAGCCATGTGGAAGCAGCAATGCGATGACCGGAGCATACCTGACTGTCAGTCAGGTGCAGTCCATTCCTTGGTCTGCGGCACCATCATCTACAGCGCTGTTGCTGGTGACATCGGCGTTTGTCACGCCGATTGTCACGAGGGGGAATGCCGCAAAGCCTTGTGCGATCTGGGCTGCAGCAGTGGTAGAAGTGCCCGTCTCTTTCCAGAAGAAAGAGACGGGCAGAGGTTGAATATTCGGCCAAGCGGATAGGTTGCTGCAGGGCAGCGAGGTACGGTGTATCTGGCGCACGAGCGCTATGTTGTGTAAGAGCATCCATCACATGGGTAGTGACCGGGCGAGCTGCCGGATGCGAATCGCCCTTGGGGAGAACCACCGCCAGAGCGGCGTGACCTTTAAGATTCGGGTCACCTGGGGTGCTGTCATCGACAGCGTTTGCAACTCCGGTCTACGCCTGTGGACAATGTTCGTCAAGCAAAGCGATTTCAGGGATTTAGCGCCTGTGGATAAAACTATCCCCCAGTGGACATCAGTGGTTTTCCACAGACGTAAGCTGTGCCAGCAGTTTTTTTCTTAGGTATGTCCTTTCAAACGGGGCGGCTTTGCAGCCCCGTTTGAAAGGACCCGCGCGGAGGAGCTTCATGCGGTGCTGTGGGTAACGTCACAGCGAGTTTGAGGCGGTGGTGCGGCGGGTTACTCGGTCCTCTTGGCACTGCGTAGGCGCGTGACGTTCTCGCCCGTCTGCCTGGCAAACTCATGCGGCGTCACATGGTCCTCGCGGTTCGCCTCTAGAAACCGGCTCCACCAGGTCATGATCATCCGGCGCTTTTCGAGGAACTCGGCCTTGTGGGTATAAGCGGCCCGCGCGTTGTTGCGTTCCTTGTGGCTCATCTGCCGCTCGATAGCCGTCTCCGACCAAAGCCCGGACTCGACCAGCGCACTGCATGCCATGGCTCGGAACCCATGACCGCAGATATCCACCTTGGTGTCGTAGCCCATCGTCCTGAGCGCTGCATTCACTGTGTTCTCGGACATCGGTTTCCATGGCTTGGCATCCCCCGCGAACACCAGCTCGAACTTGCCGGTGATCGCGTGGATCTGCTCAAGCAAGTCCACTGCCTGCGGCGATAAGGGTACAACGTGAATGTCCCCGGCCATCTTCGTACCCCTTGTGGAAAACGGCACGCCGTCCAGCGCCGGCCGGGTGTCGGGGATTTCCCAGATTCCGCGCTTGAGGTCGAACTCATTCCAACGCGCGAAGCGCAGTTCACTGGAGCGTACGAATACATGCAACGACAGCATCACCGTGAGGCGCGTGAGCGGGCGGCCTCTGTAGTCCTCGATGCATGCCAGTAGCTCTGGCAGCCGCGATAAGGGTAGTGCGGGTCTGTGAGTTACCCGTGGTGTCTTGATCGAGCCATCGAGGTCGTGAGCTGGGTTCGCTGTGATCAGCCGCAGCCGTCTGGCTTCGCGCATGATGCTTTGCAGGTAGTTCTTGATCCTGAGCGCCACGTCGATGGTGCCGCGCTTCGTCACGGCTTCCAGTGGCTGCATGAGGTCGTGGGTTTCCAACTCAACGATTGCTCTGGCACCGATCAAAGGGAATACGTGAGTTTTCAATCGGCTGAGCACTGTCTTGGCGTGGCCGGGCGCCCACTTGGGCACTATGCTCGCATGCCAGTCGAGCGCAACGCTTTCGAAGGTGCGGCCGTTGATCACGGCTTGGGTCTTGGTTTGCTGCTTGTACTGGATGGGGTCTATGCCGTTTGCGAGCTGCTGCTTGATCTCGAAGCGCTTGCGGCGTGCGTCGCCCAGCCCGACCACCGGGTAGCTGCCGAGGGCGGTCAGGCCTTCGCGGCCATCGGGTTTCACGTACCTGAGCCGCCAGCCTTTGCGGCCGTTGGGTTGTACAAGCAGGTAAAGACCGTCGCCGTCGAAGAGCTTGTACTCGCGCTCTCTGGGCTTTGCCGTGCGACAGGCGGTGTCTGTAAGCGGGGCAGTGGTGCGGGCCATAAGGGTAGTCTCCGATATCGAAACGGACCTCTATCCTTAAAACTACCCTTATTAGCGCTGGCTACCCTCAGAATCCGACGGAACGCCAAAACGAAAAAACCCGCCAAAAGGCGGGTTTTTCGGAGATTTCAAAGGCTGTGAAAGCCACCTTTGGAACCTTATATGGTGCCGGCACCAGGAGTCGAACCCGGGACCTACTGATTACAAGTCAGTTGCTCTACCAACTGAGCTATACCGGCGTAATGGGCTGCGAGTATATAGCTTCTGATGCGCTTGTAAAGCCTAGCTGTCTGATTCAGTTGAAAAAAATCGACCATTGGCGCTTTGGGTGGGATGCGGGCGGGTGGTGGTGCAGGACGTTTCTGTTGGTTTTGGCGGAATGGTCTGCTTGATGTGTGTGAGCGCTGCGTATTTGAACGCTGATTTCGCCTCTGGCACGCACAGCTTGTGCCTGACAGAACGCTGGATTTTTAACCTGGTCGTGCAAACCGATGCGTCCAGCGTTGATGGCTATCTGGTGCGTGAACAGGCACCCATCCGACCCCGCCATTTTTGGGCAGTTGCGGGGCGGGAGTGCTTTGCATAGGCTTGTTCTCAACGGCCCAGGCTACTGAGTCAGCAGCATGGGACGTTAGCTTTTCAGCCAGCAGATAAAGGACTATCTGATGAGTAATGCGATGGATCGTAACCGGGTTTGGGGTGTTGTTTGCCGCAGGCTGGTCATTCGCTGAGGAGTTGTTGAAGGATATTTGTAGTTGCGTATGGCCTGTCGGGTCTTGCGCAAGGTGGGGCTGAGGATTGCTGTCTGAATCGCATGAATGTGCGTCTGGACGCTCACGAAGGCTTCATCGATGTTTCAAGAAATGCCCGGATCCTCTGGATTCGGGCATTTTCTTGTGGGCTGGTTCTTGTTGCGTTGCATTTGCACTGGAGATATGGGCTTTTTGGCCGATACATCTGTATCAAAAATGGCAGTCAGCCATGGACAGCAAGTGCAATGCAGAGAACGCCCACGCATTACGAGCTGCTGAGTGTTGCTCGCGATGCCTCTCCTGAGCAGATCAAGAAGGCTTATCGCAAGCTGGCGCAGAAGCTGCACCCGGACAGGAATCCCGACCCTTACGCCTCGGACATGATGGGCGTGGTCAACGCGTCTCATGATGTGCTGGCGGACCCTTCGCGGCGTGCGGCTTATGATGCGCAGCTTGCTGCCGATGAGCACAAGGCTCGTATGGACGCGTTGCGGCGCAAGCAGGCGCGTGCGGGGGGCGGGCAGGCGGTGCATGTGTATGCCGCAAACTCTGCTACTGCCACTGCAGCGCCCTCTCGGGCGGCTCGGACGGGCCCGGCGCCCAAGGCTTCTCCTTCCTTTTCATCGCCTCCCAGTGACAAGCGGCGCCGCAGTGCGTTGCGTTGGGCGCTGGTGTTTGTGGTGTTTTGCGCAGCCGGGGCGTGGATGGGTTACGACCCTGATGCTGGCAAGGCGTTTGTGCCAGCCGAGCCGGTGCCGGTTGTGCAGACGTGGGTCAAGCCAGCGCCCGCCGCGCCGGTTGAAGAGCCTGTGGCCAGCCCGGCCAAGCCGGTTGATGCGGTAACGTCGGAGTGTGAGGTGCCGGCGCTGGATCCGATGGGCGCGCCCTGGCCGGAAAAGGCGGGTTACGTGAAAGATATGCCGTTGCTCAAGGACAACGGCTGGTCGCAGATCACTGTGGATAACTCGGCCGGCGAGTCGGCGGTGTATGCCAAGGTCACGGATGCGGTGGGGCGCAGGGCGTTTCGGCATGCGTTTGTGCCGGCCGGTGCGGTGTTTACGTTCGCCAAGATGGACCCGGGGCTGTATCTGCTCAAGTACAAGATGATGAGCACGGGTTGTGCCTTTGCGTCGGGTCGGATCTTGCTGGAGGAGACGCCGATGGGCAGTCAGATCAAGTCCAGTGCGTACAAGCTGACGTTGCGCAAGTTGCAGAACCGCAGTGTGCCGTTTGCGCGGTTGAAGGATGATCAGTTTTAGTAGTGAGTCATGACAGGAATGTGGCGTTGCGTATTCCGCCTTCGCGAGCAAGCTCGCTCCCACTTCGTGCCATCGCACGCAGCCATCATGTTTTGCAACGCTTTCAGGCCGGTTTTTGCAGGCTTGGTCTCTTTCTTTTGAAGGACATTTCCGAGAGAATCCCCGACCGCTTGCGCCTCTCGATGTGTGCTTCTAATCTCCGCCTGTCGCTGCACATCAGCGATCGGGTTTAGTAGCCCGCAGTGAGTTAAGGCGTAACACAGCCGCGTTTCATCAGGCTTCGTCCCGATGCTATGGCGACTGTGCGCTTGGCACCTTCGGGTGCGCCGGTTCTTAGCTCACCGGTCTACTAACTCGCGTACAGTTGCCGCCTTTCGTTTAGTAGCGAACAGGTAGCGACTTCATAGAAGGAGCTAAAGCATGGTCAAAATAACCCCCGACCCACCCAAACAGTCCAGCACCGCGCCAATCTTCGACAAGGCGGTCGTCAAACGCGCCATGGCGTGTTACCTGCCAATCCCCCGCACTGACAAAGAACCCCACGACAGCAAGTTCGACTTCATCAGCCTGGAAGCAACCTTGGTGCATGCGCTGGACTTCATGCGTTGTGCATCGGCCACCGCCCACGAACTGGGCGATGAATTGACCGGTGCGCAACGCGACCTGGCGTTTGCCTCCATGCATATGCTGGAAATGGCCAAAGTCATGGTCGAGCGCTCGCTGGAGTGTGTCGAAGAGGTCTGAAACCTCGCACTAAACAGGTCGTGCACAGGCACTTGCATGTGCGCGATTTAGCCAGGCAAAAAGCTTGTTCCAGAGCCTTTACCAAATCTTTATGCACAATCGCTTGATAAAAAAATACGCGCGTTACCAGATGTGCGAATGTTGGCCTAGTGGTCCGCAAGGCATTGTTTTTGCGGGTTACGGAAAGGATTGCGGGAAAAAATAAGGGGCTTCAGTAACTGGCGCGCCAAGCTTTAACGCACTCATCCACATTTTCATCAACAGACTTATCCACAGGTTGCTCAATCGATTTAGGTCACGATTTTCGAGCCAGAATCAGCAGGTTGCGTGGTGTAATCCGGCTGTCACAGAAAGTGCCAACGCTGACGCTGTAGCCCTGCTCGTGGACATACATTGCCCTGTCGAGCACCAGCCACATCTCCAGCGGACGCCGAAACAAATCGCGGACCAGTTCCAGGTTGCGCACTTCGGCCAGCCTTTTCCAGCCAGCGGCTTCCAGAGAAGCCCAGTCCTGCTGGCCCGGTGCTGGCAGATTCTTCAGTCGCGCCAGATGATTGCAGTAGTCCGCGTAGGACGCATCCAGCCAGGACGTCGGCAGCGAAGGCGTGGGCAAGTAATCGTCAATGCCGCGCAAGCTACGCTGCAGCAGGTCGAAGCCCAGACGGCGGGCCATCGAGGTGTCGCGTTGACGACGCACGCGAGCGCCAGCCGTCACGGTTTCGCTGAGCGGCAGGCCGAGTTCGTCTCGTGACAGCTTCAAGCCCGATGCCTTGCCGTCGCTGGATAGCGGCCGATACAGGTCGTGCCGGGTGCGGTTGTAGCAGCACGGCGCGATTGCCATGTACCGGCAGCCGGTCTGGCTGGCCAGCTCCATGAGCTGAATGTGCAGGTCGCCGCAGGCATGCAGCGCCACAGGCGTGTGCTCGGGTTGCAGGCAGCGCCAGGCGTCGTCGGCCATTACATCCTGCTGTACATGCCGCGCGTCGATGCCTTGCCGGGCACTTAGCGTCAGCCCCGCTTCGATCAGCGCCGGGTCGTGCTCCAGACAGGTCAGACGCTGGCCGGGCCCGGTCAGGCGGCGCCCCAGATGGCCTTTGCCTGCGCACCAGTCCAGCCAGTGCGTGTTGGTATCACGCCTGTTCAGATGGCCGGCGAAGGCTTCGATCTGCTGCCATTTGCGCCCCGGCACGTCGACACTCATGCGCGCATCGACTGGCTCCAGAGGATATGAAGGCAGTTCAGCGACATCGCTCAGGGCGAAGGCTTCGGCGGCCAGTTGCGGGAGCGGAAACGGCGCGTCGAGTTGTTCCGGGTGGTTATGCGCGGCCTCGGCCTGTTCCAGCGTGCGTTGCCGCAGCCAGTTTGCGAGGTCCAGGTATTTGTCTTCCCACGGCAGGCGCAGGTGTGTGAACGGCTTGGGCCGCCACAGGGCCTGATGCGCGAACAGGAAGCTGTCCAGCGCACGAAAGTGGCTGCCGAGGTGTTCATCCTGCAAGCAAGGTTCAGAGGGCATGGTGGCGGCCTCGTGTGGCAAGGTGCTGACTGGATCGACGCCAGCACCTTTCATATCAGCGACCCTGGCTTGCGTCTACACGCAATAGTTTTTCCAGCAGGCGGAATCCCTGCACCAGCACGAAGGTCATGACCAGATAGAACATGCCGGCGGCGAAGAAGATTTCTACCGGCAGGTAGGTGCGGGCGATGATTGTGCGGGCCATGCCGGTCAGTTCCAGCAGGGTGACGGTGCTGGCCAGGGCACTGGCCTTGAGCATCAGGATGACTTCGTTGCTGTACGCAGGCAGACCGATACGTGCCGCGCGGGGCAGGACGATGTAGAACAGTGCTTTCCATTTCGACATGCCCAGCGCCCGCGCCGCCTCGACTTCGCCGACCGGCACGGCCTGAATGGCGCCGCGCAGGATTTCTGCGATGTAGGCGGCGGTGTGCAGGGTCATGGTGACAACCGCACACCAGAAAGGGTCGCGCAGGTACGGCCACAACGCACTCTGGCGCACCGACTCGAACTGCGCCAGGCCGTAATAGACCAGAAACAGTTGCACCAGCAGCGGTGTGCCGCGGAAGAAAAAGATGTAGGCGTAGGGCAGGGCGCGCACCGGCCAGTGACGCGATGCACGGGCGATGCCCATCGGGATGGCGAGGATCAGCCCGGCGATGACGGCAATCGCCACCAGCTCAAGGGTCAGGGTCGCGCCCTGTGCCAGGCGTGGCAGCCACTTGATGATGACTTCCCAATTCATGACGCGCTCCTCAGAAAGCCGCGACTGGCGCGTTTCTCAAGGAAGTACATGCCGGCCATGGCCAGCACGGTCAGGCCCAGGTACATGAAGGCCGCGACCATGTAGAAGGTGAATGCTTGCTTGGTGAAGCCCACGGCGATCTGCGCGTGGCGCATGATTTCTTCCAGGCCGATCACCGAGACCAGCGCGGTGTCTTTCATCAGAATCATGAACAGATTGCCCAGGCCGGGCAGGGCGATGCGCCACATCTGCGGCAGGACCAGTTTGAAGAGGATGCGCGAGCGTGACATGCCCAGCGCCAGTCCGGCTTCACGATGACCTTTGGGGATGGCCAGAATCGCGCCGCGAAACACTTCGGTCGCGTAGGCACCAAAGCAAATGCCCAGGGCGATGACCCCGGCAGCGAAGGCGCTCAGGGCCAAGTCAGGAATGTCGAACAGTTTGCCCAGAGCGCGCATGCCGTTGACGGTGCCGAAGTAAATCAGCAACACCCAAAGCAGTTCGGGAATGCCGCGTACCAGGGTCGAGTAGGTACTGCCCAGCCATTGCAGCGGCTTGTAGGGCGAGGTCTTGGCCAAGGCGCCGAGCAGTCCGAGTATCAGCCCCAGGCACAGGGCCGAGAGTGCAAGCTGGACCGTCATCAGCGCGCCAGCCGCAAGGGCCGGGCCGAATCCGTGGAGATCAATGTTCATGGGCAGGCTTTGTCAGGGCCGGTCGCCGCGCTTCTACAGGAAGCGGCGGCGACGCGGTCAGGTGAATCAGAGGATGCTGAAAGGGAAATACTTGTCGTTGATCTTCTTGTAGGTGCCATCAGCGATGATTTCTTTCAGGGCCGCGTTCAAGCGCTCGCGCAGGGCATCATCACCCTTGCGCACGGCGATGCCGATCTTGTCGTCTTCAACGACAGGCTCGCCCTTGAACTCGAAGTTTTGCCCGGCCTCGCTTTTCAGCCACTCGAAGCTGACGTATTTGTCGGCCAGCATGGCGTCGACGCGACCGGAGGACAGGTCGAGGAAGGCGTTTTCCTGAGTGTCATAGAGCTTGGCGTCCGGGATCTCCAGTGTGTCTTCCAGCCAGGTGGCGGCCCGCGTCGAGCGTTGGGCACCCACTGACTTGCCGGCAAGGCTTTCTTTGGCTTTTTCAGTGCTCGATACGTCGATCGAGGAAGTTTTCGGCGCGATGAATTGCAGCTTGTTCGAGTAATAGGGGTTGGTGAAATCGACCACCTGCTTGCGCTCTTCGGTGATCGACAGCGATGAGATCAGGAAGTCGAACTTGTTGGCCATCAACGCCGGGATGATGCCGTCCCAGTCTGACGTCACCGCTTCGCACTCGACCTTCATCCTGGCGCACAGGGCCTGGCCGATTTCATAGTCAAAGCCCACCACCTGGCCACTCGCGTCCTTGTTGTTGAACGGCGGGTAGGCACCTTCGATGCCCATTTTCATTGTTTCAGCAAAGGCACTGCCGCTGAAGGCAAGGGTGGCCGCTGCGATCAGCAAGATCTTTTTGTACGACTGCATGGGTGTTGCTCCGTTAGCGGTGACTCGACATGAATTGTTTGCACCTTGCCGACAGCGGGTTTTCGAATACTTGCTGCGGTGTGCCCTGTTCTTCGACCATTCCCTGATGCAAAAACACCACTTCAGTTGATACCTGACGTGCAAAATTCATTTCGTGGGTCACCAGCAGCATGGTCCGGCCTTCTTCAGCCAGTGCGCGGATGACGCCGAGTACTTCCTGAACCATCTCCGGGTCGAGGGCCGAGGTCGGCTCGTCGAACAGGATAACCTTTGGTTGCATGGCCAGCGTACGCGCAATGGCGGCGCGTTGCTGCTGTCCGCCGGAAAGTTGCGCGGGGTAGGCATGGCGCTTGTCGGCGATACCGACCTTGGCCAGCAACTCTTCAGCCACTGCAATGGCCTCGGCCTTGCTCTGACCGAGCACGCGACGCGGCGCTTCGATGATGTTATCGAGCACGCTCATGTGCGGCCACAGGTTGAAATTCTGGAACACGAAGCCGATCTGGCTGCGCAAGCGATTGATCTGCCGGTTATCGGCGGCAATCAGGTCGCCGTTGCGCGCGGCCTTGAGCTTCAATTCTTCGCCGGCCACCAGGATCTGCCCCTGATGCGGGTTTTCCAGCAGGTTGATGCAGCGCAGCAGCGTGGACTTGCCGGAACCGGAGGAGCCGAGGATCGATATGACATCGCCGTCGCGAGCGGTCAGCGAGATGCCTTTGAGCACCTCAAGCTGGTCGTAGCGCTTGTGCAGGTTGCGGATTTCCAGGGCGGGCGTGGCCTCGGCCATGTGGGGTCCTCATTGAAGTGTGCGCGCTGGCTGCCAGCGAACGTCAAGCTAGCACAGCGTTTAAAGGACAACCATCAGCGTCTTTGGTCCAGCGTGGAAGGGCTCGACGGGTTGTCTCATCTGGGCAGCGGACGGTCGCATGAAGGCAAGCATGATGCCCTGCAAAACAGGGGCGTGCGCGAAAAAGGCGCGATGTTGCCAGCTTTAGCCTGGTGTTGGAAGTAGCATTTGCTGAGCGGCGGTCTGATTTGCGCACCATGTTTGCGCTTGTAAGAGGGTTTTGGGCATTTTTGGTGCGTGCATGTAGACGAATCTGAGGCGTTTGGTAACAAATCCTACAGACTGCGTATAAAACCATCGTCTTGCATGCTTCAAGCGCCACGCTACAAGCCTCGTATTCTCTAAGCGACGTCGTTTTCGAAATATTTTGGCGCAATTCTTGCGTCAATAATAAAGAACGGCACCGTAGCTTTCTTTTTACGCAATGCTTCGGTGTGCCTCGCTCGTCTTGCATAGGTGGTTTTATGAGCAGTACCGCTAACTCTTCCGAGCTCGAACAAGGGCTGAAACCGCGACACATTACGATGCTGTCGATTGCCGGCGTTATTGGTGCCGGTCTGTTCGTCGGCTCCGGCCATGCGATTGCCGAGGCTGGTCCTGCCGTGCTGCTGGCCTACGCCGCTGCGGGTACGCTGGTGGTGCTGGTGATGCGCATGCTGGCCGAAATGGCCGTTGCCTCGCCGGACACAGGTTCGTTCTCAACCTACGCCGACCGCGCTATCGGGCATTGGGCCGGTTTCACTATCGGTTGGTTGTACTGGTGGTTCTGGGTGCTGGTGATTCCACTGGAGGCCAACGCTGCTGCAACCATCCTGCACGCCTGGTTCCCCAACATCGCGATCTGGATGTTCACGCTGGTCATCACATTGCTGCTGACCGCGACCAACCTGTTCAGTGTGAAGAACTACGGTGAATTCGAGTTCTGGTTCGCGCTGATCAAGGTCGTGGCGATCATCGCGTTCGTGGTGCTGGGTGTTGCGGCGATCTTCGGTCTGCTGCCCACCAGCAACGTCAGCGGTGTCAGCCATCTGTTCGACACCGGCGGCTTCCTGCCAAACGGCATGGGCGCGGTGCTGGCGGCGATGCTGACCACCATGTTCTCGTTCATGGGCACTGAAATTGTGACCATTGCAGCGGCGGAGTCCAAGAACCCTGGCAAGCAGATCACCAAGGCCACCAACTCGGTGATCTGGCGGATCTTCCTGTTCTATCTGGTTTCGATCTTCATCGTTGTGTCGCTGGTGCCGTGGAACGACCCGCGCCTGGCCGAGGTGGGTTCTTATCAGACCGTGCTCGATGCAATGGGCATTCCGAACGCCAAGTTGATTGTTGACCTGGTGGTATTGGTTGCTGTGACCAGCTGCCTGAACTCGGCCCTGTACACCGCTTCGCGCATGCTGTTCTCGCTGGGCAAGCGCGGCGATGCACCTGCCGTGTCGAAGCGCACCAGCAAGGGCGGTACGCCTCACTGGGCGGTGCTCATGTCGACTGCGGCGGCTTTCCTGACCGTGTTCGCCAACTACATCGCGCCTGCGGCCGTATTCGATTTCCTGCTCGCCAGCTCCGGTGCCATCGCACTGCTGGTGTATCTGGTGATCGCGGTGTCGCAGCTGCGTATGCGCCAGAAGCGCATTGCTGCAGGCGAGGCCATCGACTTCAAGATGTGGCTGTTCCCATGGCTGACCTGGGCTGTGATCGCGTTCATTGTCGCGGTGCTGACCATCATGCTGCTGCAGGAAGAGCATCGCCTCGAAATCATCGCCACCGGCGTACTCAGCCTGTTGGTGATCGGCGCTGGCCTGATCGTATCGCGTCGCCGCAAGGCCGGTCGCGTGGGCGCTGCTGCGCTGGGTTGATCGCGGCCCTTAGCGGATGATGCTCGTGCCAATGCCGCGCATTGGCACGATCTTGCATCAGCGTGCAGCCTTGGTGTCTCGTTTCATCAGCAGATCGGATGCCAGGGTGTAATCCTTCTGGAAGGCAGGGCTTTCGATCCATTCGATCGCCGTGTCCTCGTCTTCATCGTGGTACATGGCGCGGTACACGATCAGCAGGCCCATCATGAAGTCCGTGGCAGGGTCTTCGTCCTCTTCGGAAACGACCAGTGCCAGTACCGGGTACTGCAGGAAGACGACGCACAGCGCCAGTTGGCTGATGGCCTCGGCGGCTTTCATGGCCACGAAGAGATCGTCATAGTCGGCCGGGTCGAAGCCGTTCTCCACG
Source organism: Pseudomonas syringae group sp. J254-4 (assembly GCF_032586855.1). Taxonomy (NCBI): domain Bacteria; kingdom Pseudomonadati; phylum Pseudomonadota; class Gammaproteobacteria; order Pseudomonadales; family Pseudomonadaceae; genus Pseudomonas; species Pseudomonas syringae group sp. J254-4. The sequence continues at coordinate 112,246 of NZ_JAWHOO010000013.1, forward strand.
ATGTCTTTGAAGTCGAACGTGTTTAGATCAAGTTCGACGTCATCAAACGGCAGATTGACCAGCGCAGAGGCGAACACCGGGTGGACGAGGCTGGTTGTGCCCTTGCCCGAGCGGTTCTGCTTGGCCTTGATCTTTGCGCGCTTGGCACGTTTTTGCTGCTTGTCTGGCGAGGCCATGAGCGGTCCTTTGGCTGGCGTGAAATGCGATGGCCGCTATTGAAGCGCAGACGGGCTGGATAACCAAGGCTTGGCCGTAATCTCTGGACAATAAAAAACCCGCAGGGCGCGGGTTTTGATGTGCGGGGCGTTACACGATCGTCATCGCTTGCCCGGTTTTGCAAACGCTTCGGCTTCATCCATGCGCGTGGCGAACATGTTCACGGCCTCGACCGCATCGCTTGCGCCGTCGCGGATCTGCACGATGACCTGTCCGGCCTGATCTGCCAGTGTCACACCTCTAATGGCACCTTCCTGCGTGGCATCCATGCTCGCCACGGCCTCACGTGTTTCGGCGAGGATCTTGCCGATCATTTCGGCAATCTCGGTGGTCGAGCCGCTGGTACGTCCGGCCAGTTGCCGGACTTCGTCTGCCACCACGGCAAACCCGCGACCCTGATCACCCGCCCGTGCCGCTTCGATGGCAGCGTTGAGCGCGAGCAGGTTGGTCTGGTCGGCGATGCCGCGGATGGTGTTGACGATGGCGGTGATCTGCTCGGAGCGATCGCCCAGCTGGCTCACCAGCTTCGCCGACGCGCCGATGTTTTCGGCAATCTGGCGCATTTCCCGAGCGGTTTCCTGAATGACCAGGGTTCCTTGTTCGGCCACTTTCTCGGTTTCTGCCGAGATATGGTAAGCACGCGACGCACCATGCGCATCGGCTTCCTGCTTTTCGACACGCTGGGTAATGTCACTGGCGAACTTGACGATCTTGTAGAGCTTGCCGTCGACATCAAAAACCGGGTTATACGTTGCTTCCAGCCAGACAACCCGGCCATGTTTGCCGAGGCGTTTGAACTGATCGCCAATGAACTCGCCCTGATTCAACTTGCGCCAGAATTCGGCATATTCCGGGCTGTTGACCAGTGCTGGTTCGCAGAACGATCTGTGGTGTTTACCTTTGATCTCGTTCAGTGCGTAACCCATGACGTTCAGGAAATTACTGTTGGCGGTTATCACATTGCCATTGGGCTCGAATTCGCAAACAGCCATGGCCCGGTCTACTGCTGCCAGCTTGCCGTTGGTCTCGTTTTCGAGCATTACGCGTTTGGTAACGTCCAGAGCATATTTGACCACCTTGAACACTTTGCCCTGCGTATCGGTCACCGGGTTGTAGCTTGCCTCCAGCCAGACGCTACGGCCATTCTTGTCGATGCGCTTGAAGGTGCCGGAGATGAACTTGCCAGCCTTCAGAGACGCCCACAGGTCCGCGTATTCACGGCTGCGGAGCATCTCCGGCTCGCAAAAGTCGCGGTGCGTCTTGCTGGCCAGCTCATCGGCCCGGTAGCCCATCGTTGCAAGGAAGTTATCGTTGGCACGAAGGATCTTGCCGTCGAGACCCAGCTCGACCACCGCCATTGATTTTTCCAGTGCGTTTGTCAGTCCTTTGAGTCCATCTACCTCGGCCTTCATGGCTGTCAGTTCAGCTTTGTTCTTGTTTCCGAACATAACCTGCCCCTTGGTGTGTTTGTGGACTTGCTGTGATTAGAGTATCGGCTCGAAAAGCTGAGACATGAACGGGTCATCGCAACAATCGACTGGATAAATGAAGAGATTTATTGGCGTCAAAAAAGTGCAGTTTTTGGTCAAAGAAAAATATATTGACCATAAGTGCACAGATATCTGGAAAAGCGGTCCGCCCGTCAAATTCCGGACAAAGAAAAGCCCGCGATGGGGGAGCGGGCTTAAGGATTCACACTTGGGAGCAGCTCTACAATGACGCGGTCGCTGTGAAAACTTTGTGAAGAGTATTCACTGTTTTCACTTTTTTTCCGGCTGGATGGTGTTGGTCACTTCGGACGTCGGCACGAAGGTCTTCGACTCTTCGGCAGCCGCTTCCTTGGACTCGGCTTTATCCTTGGCCGCTTCGGTGTTCTCTTTGGCAGCCTCGTTCACTTTGTCCTGAGCAGACTCCATCTTCTCCTGGGACTTCTCCTGATGCGCCTGAGCGTCCTGTGCCTTCTGTTCGGATTTGCTGTCGCAGGCAGCCAGACCCAGAGTGGCGGCGAGGATGAGGGCGGAGGCAGTTAACTTGAGCACGGAATTTTCCTTGTGGAAGCAAATGTATGGCTTCGATGGCGGGCAGGGAAAATTAGTTCAATGGGATGGGGGTGGCAGGGCTCTGGATGGCTGGTATGAGTAGCAGAAGGCCGTTGTGATCTTCTCAAGTGTTGCCTTGAACGGCACCTTTACATGCCGCCAGACTAATCACCCTGTGAGTCAAGCGACTTTCAGCTCGGACTCTTTCCACTGTGTTCCGTCCAATTCGAACGCGGCTCCTTCGTGGGGTTGTGCATTTCGTTCGAAGATGATCGGACCAAAATTGGCGTGGATATAGGCAGCGTAAAAAGCCCTCATGGCAACGTCAGCTGGTCCCGGTATTTCTTGAGATTCGCGCTTTTCCCAGTTGGCAATGGTCTGCACATCGACCCGGAAAATGGCTGCAGCCTCCTCCTGAATGAGATCCTGCTCCTTTCTCAAAAAGCGAAACTGACGCCCGGTCATTGGCGTTTTCTGGCCAATGATATCCACAGCTATCGCTCGATGAAGTCCGTCGATATCTTCAATCTTCACACCTTCGCCGTATGGCGTTTCGAGGATCGTATAACCATTTTTCAAGAAGATGCCGTCCAGTCCACTGCCTTTATATTTGTACATTTTCATACCTCCCACACCGTAATTGCGAAAAGCTCGTCAGGCTCAGGACTTGGATTGACGGCTACTACCATGCAGACAACATCTCTCGGCGCGAGCTCGCTCATCCGGAACTCGAAGTTGCCATGCTTCTCGCTGTACGTAGGCCCTCGGATGATTGCTCCTCGACGCAGGCATCTCAGGGCCTCCGTGGCGGTTATGCCGCGCTCATAGAGGCGCTCCAGGCAATGCTCGCGAAAAACGACTTTGGAGGAGTCTCTTGCCAGGACATGAACAAGATCCTCAAGTTGCTGCTTGCTCCACAAGGGCTGCCTGTTTTTCATGCTGCCTATAATCCTTATAGGTGACACCATAGTAGGGTGTCGTCCTTGCGTCGTAAATAATGATTATTTTCCGCTTGAGGCGTCGCGCTTGGAGCCTTTGGAATTAGCGGGTTTTGGTTTGCCGAGGCTTGGCTACCTTGTCACGCGCCGCGAAATGCGGGCAAGCGAATAAGCCGGATGGCGGCCGACGTGCGGCGCAGGAAGAGTCGACACGTGCAGTAGTCTGATTCTACTGGTCTCTTCTGCGCGCGCAGGGTGCAGACACGTCTGTCATTCAAAAAAACCAGACAACAAAAAGCCCGCACGAGGCGGGCTTCTTGTGTGCTTTCAGGTGTGCTTAGCATCACCTGAAAACGAAAGGTGGTGCCCAGAGACGGAATCGAACCGCCGACACGGGGATTTTCAATCCCCTGCTCTACCGACTGAGCTATCTGGGCAACGGGGCGCATTAGACGTGTTTTTCAGGAGGTCGTCAAGCGTGTTTTTTAAAAAATTTGAATTATTACCGACGCTTACGACCTTCACTGCGTGAAACGCTTTATTTTTCGGGGGGAACGTAGCCTTCGGCCTGGGCGTATTCTTCGCCGGAGAGAAACTTGTCCATCTCGGTCTGGAGGAATTTACGGTCTTCGGCGTTCATCATGTTCAGGCGACGCTCGTTGATCAGCAGGGTCTGGTGTTTCTGCCAGTCGGCCCAGGCTTTCTGCGAGACGTGGTTGAAGATGTCCTCGCCCTTGGCGCCCGGATACGGGGCGCGTTCCAGGCCGGGCAGTTCTTCTTTGTATTTGCGGCACATTACGGTGCGGGTCATGACGACTCTCCTGCGTTCAATACGTCGGCTGCGCGTTTGAGCAGCTTTTTCACCGGGGCGGCAAGGCCCAGGCGTGGCGGGGTGGCGAGGTTATACCAGAGCCAGTCAGCCTCGGCCACGTGATCGGTGGACTCCTGGACCTTGACCAGCCAGGGTTCGATGCTCAACTGGAAGTGGCTGAAAGTGTGGATCAGCCCCGGCAGTTCATGGTGCTCGCCCAGTTGCAGCGCGTGTTGGGTGGCCAGGTGCTGAAGGTCATCGAAGTCATCCAGTTCCGGAAGGCTCCACAGGCCGCCCCACAAGCCGCTGGAAGGGCGACGATAAAGCAGAATCGCGCCGTCTTCGTTGGCGAGCATCGGCATGAGCGTGCGTTTCTGCGGCACGGTCTTGCGTGGTTTGGGGATGGGGTAGCGGGTTTCCAGGCCCAGCATGTGCGCCTCGCAACTGCGTTCCAGCGGGCAGAGCAGGCAGCTGGGTTTGCTGCGGGTACAGAGCGTGGCACCGAGGTCCATCATGGCCTGGGTATAGTTGTTGACCCGGCTGTGCGGTGTGAAGCGTTCGGCTGTAGCCCACAGCTGTTTGGCCACCTTGGGTTCGCCCGGGTAGCCCTCTTGCGCGGTGAAGCGCGCCAGCACGCGTTTGACGTTGCCATCGAGGATCGGCGCGCGAATGCCCATGCTCAGGCTGGCAATCGCGCCTGCGGTGGACAGGCCGATGCCGGGCAGCAGAATGAGCTTTTCGACATCGCGGGGAAACTCGCCGCCATGGTCGGCGACCACGATTTTTGCCGTTTTCTGCAGGTTGCGGGCGCGGGTGTAGTAACCCAGCCCGGTCCACAGGTGCAGCACTTCGTCCTCGGGCGCGTCGGCCAGCGCCTGCACGGTCGGCAGGGCCTCCATGAAGCGGTCGAAGTAATTCAGAACGGTGCTGACCTGGGTCTGCTGCAGCATGATTTCCGATACCCAGACCCGATACGGCGTGATGTCTTGTTGCCAGGGCAGGTCATGTCGGCCATGACGGTCGTACCAGTCCAGCACGGCGCTGGAGAATTGTTCGGGTTGCATGGCCTGAAGGGCTCTCGTCGTCGGGGTATGAGTCGGGATAGGAAAGGTTGCGCCAGTGGAGCGCCGCGAGGGCGCTCCTGAGCAGTTCACGTTGCCCTAGCGCTTGAACAGTCCCTTGAGGGCGTCCTTGAGCTCGGGGCTGACCTTGTCACCGAGTTTGTCGTTCAGCTTGTCCTCGAGCTTCTCGCTGATCCGGTCGCCCGCCAGTTTCGCAGCGATCTGGCCGATACCTTCCTTGTCCAGACGGCAAGCCTTGGCGCCCAGTTCCAGCGGGCCGCGGCACTGCACCGGCCACTCGATACCGACAAAGCGCGGATTGATCTCGCAGGCCGGGTCCGGCATGTCGCTCTTGTCGCCTTCGACGATGATGCCGACGCGGTAATTCATGCCCAGTACGCGCAGGTCGATGTCGCCGTTACCGTTGACGGCCATGCCCGGCGTACGAACCTTGAGGTCCGGATTGCTGGCCACGCCGTTGCGTACCACCAGATTGCCGTTGAGCTGCTGGAAAGGGGTGTCCTTGGCGCGCGGTTCGCCGCTAAGCGTCTTGCGGTTGAGGATCGAAATACCCTTGCACAGCTGCTGCTCCAGGTTGGCATTGACCAGTACGCCGTTATTGAGCGCAAAGCTGGCGGTGCCGTTCAGGCTGTCGATCAGGGCTTTTTCGCTGTTGCCTGTACCGGTCAGGTTGCTGTCGAGGTTCAGCAGGCCACGCACTGGCGGCGTCTGGCCCTGGCTTTCCAGAATGCGTTCGACCGGTACTTTGGCAATGCGCGTCTGCACCGTGGCCACAGGCGTGTCCGGACGCGTGTCCAGATTGCCCTTGACCTCGAAGTTGCCGTTGTACAGGTCGCCACTCAGCGTATCGACCTTGATAAGGCCACCGTTGGCCTGGGTCTTGAACGCTGCGTTGTCGATGGGCAGTTTGTTCAGGGTCAGTTTGCCGAAGCTCAGGTCAGCCTCGACATCCAGCGTACGCAAGCGCTCCAGTGGCAGCAGCTTTGTGGTGCTCCAGGCAGCCTTGGTCGGTTGCTCGGGCAGCGGTGAGTCGCCCGCAGCGGCGGCGGCTTCACCGGACTGAACCTCGGATTTGCGCGCGGCTTTGGCACCTTTGCTTTCTTCGCTCTCAGCCGGACGATAGCGGTCGGCGTCGAAGGTATCGCTCTTGAGCTGGACACGCAGCGCCTGTTTGGCGAAGTCGTCCACGGCGATGCGACCCGTGAAGGTGCTGTCGTCGACTTTCAGGTTTAGGTTGTCCAGCGCAAGGCTGGTAGGCGTACCCGCCAGGCGCGTGACCATTTCAACCTTGCTCAGCGCACCCTCGGACATGGCTGGCAACGGCTGACCGATGTTCTCGAAGAACGCGCGCAGATCGAGCTGGGCAATGGACAGGCCGCCGCTGATCTGTGGCGTTTTGTCCAGGTCGCGGGCACGCAGTTCGCCGAGTGCACGCAACTGGTTGGCCGAGACTTTGAGGCTGTTCCATTCAGCGATATTGGCGGCCAGGTCAACGAGCAACTGGCCCTGTGCCGAGAAGGTCACGGTCTTGCCTTGCAGCGGCTCGCCGGCGACTTCACCGGACAGGCGCATGTCTTCGAATTGATAACGCTTGAGCACGCGGTCCATGCGCAGTTCGCCGACCAGTTCGGTCTTGGCGCGCACGACTGGCTGGTTGGTGCTCAGGAACGCCGTCAGTTTGATCGGGATGTCGGACGCTTCACGAATCGGCCCGGTGCTCAGTTGAATGCTCTCGGCGGTGAAGGTTCGGCCTTTTCGGGCATCGCTGTAATCCACGCGGGCGTTGTTGACGGTCAGGCTGTCGATATCCAGCCGGATGGGCTGGGAAGGGCGGTCGGCCTTGGGCGCGTCCGGGGCTGGTGCAGGAGCCGGTTCGCCAGGCGCTGCAGTGGTTGCGACAGCGGGCTTGCCGATGTCTTCCCAGTTGCCATGGCCGTTTTCGTCACGGTGCAGGGCCAGGTTAAGGCCTTCGACGCGGATGTCGCTCATCTGCACCTGACGACGAAGCAGCGGCAGGACACGTACGGACAGGCCGAGCATCTGCACATCGGCAAACGGCTGATCGGGGGCGGTCAGGGTGGCGACATGGGCGTCGTGCAATTCCAGGCCGAGCCAGGGGAACAGGCTCCAGCCGATATCGCCGTTGAGCGTCAGCTCGACGTTGGCCTTGTCGCGTGCCAGCTGGCGAATCTCGTCTTTGTAGTCGTTGGGATCAAACAGGTGGGTCAGGGCGAAGCCGAGAGCCACGATGATCAGCAACAGCCCGAGAATAAACAGCCCCAGGATTTTGCCGAACGCTTTCATGGGCGAGTCCTTGTGTCGATGTTCAAAAATAGCCCGTGAGTATACCGCTCTGACGCGCGTACCGGGCTGCGGATGCCGTTATTGCTGTCCGGTCTGTGGTTTGAGGTGTCCGCGCGCCTCTCGACCAGACCGCCAAACAGTTTTTGCCGCAACTAAGGTTCTGACAGTTTTTCTTATCATTTAATTGACTGCATCTATGGCGTCATAGAGCGCGCGGATTAACCGATGCAATAGATAATAAAAAGCATGTAACGAGATGCTTATTTGCCATCAGACAGTGATAGTCTCCGTTTTTGCTGGCTCAGGTGCGTCTTTTTGTCACGTATCTGAATAACCTGCCGATAAAACAGACATGGCCGCTCGGCATTGAGTCTGTGGCGGACCAGCGGACCATCTGCGAGCTTCACACATTGGGGTAATTATAATGAGCACAAGCACAGCCTTGGGCGGCGACGCCGTTCAGCCTGCGTTCTTGTCCAAAGAGCGCATTATCGCCAAGCCCGGTTTCAACCGTTGGCTTGTTCCACCAGCAGCATTGGCAATCCACCTTTGTATCGGTATGGCTTACGGCTTCTCGGTGTTCTGGTTGCCGTTGTCCAAGGCCGTGGGTATTACTGCACCCGTCGCCTGCACTCCGGACATGGGTTTCTTCGCGCAGATGTTCGCGTCGACCTGTGACTGGCAGATCTCCATGCTGGGCTGGATCTACACCCTGTTCTTCATCTTCCTGGGTTGCTCGGCTGCCATCTGGGGTGGCTGGCTGGAGCACGCAGGTCCACGCAAGGCCGGTGTTGTTTCTGCCGTGTGCTGGTGTGGCGGTCTGCTGATTTCCGCACTGGGTATTTATACCCACCAGATCTGGCTGATGTGGCTGGGCTCGGGCGTGATCGGCGGTATTGGTCTGGGGCTGGGCTATATCTCCCCCGTATCGACTCTGATCAAGTGGTTCCCGGACAAGCGCGGCATGGCGACCGGCATGGCGATCATGGGCTTTGGTGGCGGCGCGATGGTGGGTGCACCGCTGGCCACTGCGCTGATGGGTCACTTCGCTTCGGCTGAAAGCGTGGGCGTCTGGCAGAGCTTCGTGGTGATGGCGATGATTTACTTCATCTTCATGATCGGCGGTGCACTGGGCTACCGCGTTCCGCCAACCGGCTGGAAGCCTGAGGGCTGGACCGCTCCGGCTGCCAAGGCCAAGAACTCGATGATCACCAACCGTCACGTGCACGTCAGCGTGGCCTGGAAGACACCGCAGTTCCGTCTGGTCTGGCTGGTGCTGTGCCTGAACGTATCGGCCGGTATCGGCATCCTGGGCATGGCTTCGCCGCTGCTGCAGGAAGTCTTCGCTGGCAAACTGCTGGGCGTCGACCTGACCTTCAGCCAGCTCAATGCCGACCAGCTGAAAGCCATTGCTGCGATCGCCGCCGGCTTCACGGGTCTGTTGAGTCTGTTCAACATCGGCGGTCGTTTCTTCTGGGCTTCGTGCTCGGACTTCATCGGTCGCAAGGCAACCTACTTCGTATTCTTCGCACTGGGCTTCCTGCTTTATGCGTCGGTTCCGACCCTGAGCCATATGGGTAGCATCGCGCTGTTCGTGGCCGCGTTCTGCATCGTGCTGTCGATGTACGGTGGCGGTTTTGCGACAGTTCCGGCTTATCTGGCTGACCTGTTCGGTACGCAGATGGTCGGCGCGATCCACGGTCGCCTGCTGACTGCCTGGGCTGCGGCCGGTGTGCTCGGTCCGGTATTGGTCAACTACCTGCGTGAGTACCAACTCGCCCACGGTGTTGCACGTGCCGATGCCTATGACATCACCCTGTACATCCTCTCGGGTCTGCTGGTGCTGGGCTTTATCTGCAACCTGCTGATTCGTCCGGTTGCCGACAAGTACTTCATGACCGACGCCGAGCTGGCGGCTGAACAAGCCATCGGTCACGACAAGGGTGCCAACGCCACGACTTCGCTGGAGTGGAAAGCATCCGCAGGCAGCAAGCCGCTGGTCATCGCCGCTTGGCTGGCCGTAGGCATCCCGCTGGCGTGGGGCGTCTGGATTACCCTGCAAAAGACCGCAGTGCTGTTTCACTAAAAGCCTGTAGGTAACAGATAAGCGCTTGCACTTCGGTGCAAGCGCTTTTTTTTGTGCGCAGACTTCTTGTTCCACGCACTCTGAATCGGACGCAGAGCGTCGCACGATAGTTGAGGCTATCGTTCCGCACGCTCCAGCGTGGGAATGCCGTTCATGACGCTCCGCGTCACCTATCTGCGGCTCAATGTGTTTGATGCACTGCCCGTTCCCCCGCAGACGCTGCTACATTAGCAACCCCTGTTTTTATTGCCTGTAGGAGTTGTTTGCATGCTAGCCCACGTGGAGTCATACGCTGGTGATCCGATCCTTTCCCTGATGGAAACCTTTGGCAAGGATTCCCGTGCGGACAAGGTCAATCTGAGCATCGGCTTGTATTACGACGCGCAGGGCCGTATCCCTCAGCTGGGATGCGTAGCAACGGCACAACAGCAACTGGCCGAGGGCGAGCAGGCGGCTTCGGTCTATCTGCCGATGGAAGGCCTGGCGGCTTATCGGCAGGCAGTGCAGACCCTGTTGTTCGGGGCGGATCACCCGCTTGTGCAGGCAGGACGCGTGGCGACCATCCAGACCGTGGGCGGCTCCGGCGCGCTGAAAGTAGGCGCCGACTTCCTCAAGTATGCCTTCCCTGATTCACAGGTCTGGGTCAGCGATCCGACCTGGGAAAACCACAACGCGCTGTTCGGTGGTGCGGGCTTCAAGGTCAACAGCTACCCGTATTTCGACGCGCAGACTGGCGGGGTCAGGTTCGAGGCCATGCTCGATACGGTGCAGGGTCTGCCTGCGCAGAGCATTCTCCTGCTGCACCCGTGCTGCCATAACCCGACCGGTGCCGATCTGACGGTGGCGCAATGGGACCGCCTGATCGAAGTGATCAAGGATCGTCAGCTCATCGCGTTTCTGGATATTGCCTATCAGGGTTTCGGCAAAGGCATGGACGAAGACGCCTACGCCATCCGGGCGATGGCCAACGCAGGTATCACAACGCTGGTCAGTAACTCGTTCTCGAAAATTTTCTCGCTGTACGGCGAGCGGGTCGGCGGGTTGTCGGTCGTTTGCGAAGACACCGCGTCGGCTGCCAACGTATTCGGCCAGCTCAAGGCCACTGTACGCCGCAACTACTCCAGCCCGCCTGCACATGGCGCGTTTCTGGTGTCGAAAGTGCTCAACACACCGCATTTGCGCGAGCAGTGGCTGGGCGAAGTCGAGGCCATGCGCGTGCGCATCATCGACATGCGCACGCGTCTGGTCGAGGTGCTGGCGCAGAAGGTCTCCGGACGTGATTTCAGCTTTATACTCAGGCAGAACGGGATGTTCAGCTACACAGGTCTGACGCCACAGCAGGTCGATGAACTGAAAGACGTTCACGGCATTTACATGCTGCGCAGTGGCCGGGTGTGCATGGCGGGCCTGAATGAAGGGAATATCGACAAGGTATGTAACGCAATCGCGAGCCTCTTCACCCACTAAATGCCCTGCTGGTCGTCTGTTTGCTTCATGGCGGGCGCATCTGGGCCTATAATGCTCGCCTTTTTTCGCCCAATGATTTTGCGGAGCTGGTGATGGCCGAACGTAAGGCGTACGTCGAGCGTAATACTCTGGAAACCCAGATCAAAGCCTCGATCAACCTGGATGGCACCGGAAAGGCCCGATTCGATATCGGTGTGCCTTTTCTTGAGCACATGCTCGACCAGATCGCCCGGCACGGGCTGATCGACCTGGACATCGAGTGCAAGGGTGACCTGGCAATCGATGATCACCATACGGTGGAAGACGTCGGTATCACCGTGGGGCAGGCGTTCAGCCAGGCCATCGGCGACAAGAAAGGCATTCGTCGTTACGGCCACGCCTATGTGCCGCTCGACGAAGCGCTTTCACGTGTGGTCATCGATTTCTCCGGGCGTCCGGGCCTGCAGATGCATGTGCCGTACACCCGCGCCACTGTAGGCGGCTTCGATGTGGACCTGTTTCAGGAGTTCTTCCAGGGCTTCGTTAACCACGCGAACGTGACGCTGCACATCGACAACCTGCGTGGCACCAACACTCACCACCAGATCGAAACCGTGTTCAAGGCTTTCGGTCGCGCGCTGCGCATGGCGGTCGAGCTGGATGAGCGCATGGCCGGGCAAATGCCATCCACCAAGGGTGTGCTCTGATGCAGACGGTTGCGGTCATCGATTACGGTATGGGCAACCTGCACTCTGTCGCCAAGGCGCTTGAGCACGTAGGCGCAGGCCGTGTGCTGATTACCAGTGACGCCAAGGTGATTCGCGAAGCCGACCGTGTGGTGTTTCCGGGTGTGGGCGCGATTCGCGACTGCATGGCCGAGATCCGCCGTCTGGGCTTTGATTCGCTGGTCAGGGAAGTCAGCCAGGACCGTCCGTTTCTCGGTATCTGCGTCGGCATGCAGGCGTTGCTCGACAGAAGTGAAGAGAGCGGCGGCGTGGATTGCATCGGTCTGTTTCCCGGCCAGGTGAAGTTTTTCGGCAAGGACCTGCACGAAGAGGGCGAGCACTTGAAAGTGCCGCACATGGGTTGGAATCAGGTCGCTCAGGCGGTGGATCACCCGCTGTGGCATGACATTCCGGACCTGGCACGTTTCTACTTCGTGCACAGTTTCTACATCGATGCCGCCAATCAGCGTCAGGTGGTCGGGCGCGGTCACTATGGCCTCGACTTTGCCGCCGCGCTGGCCGACGGTTCGCGCTTCGCCGTGCAATTTCATCCGGAAAAGAGCCACACCCACGGTCTGCAATTGCTGCAGAACTTCGCTGCCTGGGATGGTCGCTGGTAATCGTATGAGCAAAACCAAGAGCAAGCCGCCGATCCTGACCCTTTCGCCCGAGCATGAGCAGCAGGCGATCGACAAGCTCAAGCGCCTGTTCGCAGAGCGCTTCGAGCTGGAGCTGGGTACGTTTGAAGTGGCTGAGGTACTGGAATTGTTCACCCGCGAGATTGCGCCGCATTACTACAATCGCGCTATTTTCGATGTTCAGCAGCAGCTCAAGGAGCGGTTCGAGAGCATCGAAAGCGATCTCTGGGCGCTCGAAAAGAATTGAATAGAAGCAGCTTTGAGCTTCAGGCTTCAAGCCGCAAGAATCAGTGAGTACGCATACTTGCAGCTAATCGCTTGCAGCTTGCCGCTCTTTTTGACCAAGGAATAAGCATGCTGATTATCCCCGCTATCGACCTCAAAGACGGTGCCTGTGTGCGTCTGCGTCAGGGCCGGATGGAAGATTCCACAGTGTTCTCCGATGATCCGGTGGCCATGGCCGCCAAGTGGGTCGACGGTGGTTGCCGCCGTCTGCATCTGGTCGATCTGAACGGTGCGTTCGAAGGACAGCCGGTCAACGGTGATGTGGTCACGGCCATCGCCAGACGCTACCCGAACCTGCCGATCCAGATCGGTGGCGGCATCCGTTCGCTGGAAACCATCGAGCACTACGTCAAGGCGGGTGTGAGCTACGTCATCATCGGCACCAAGGCCGTCAAAGAGCCCGAGTTCGTGGCTGAAGCCTGCCGTGCGTTCCCCGGCAAGGTGATCGTCGGTCTGGATGCCAAGGACGGTTTCGTCGCCACCGATGGCTGGGCTGAAGTCAGTTCGGTTCAGGTCATTGATCTGGCCAAGCGCTTTGAAGCCGATGGCGTGTCGGCCATTGTCTACACCGACATCGCCAAAGACGGCATGATGCAGGGCTGCAACATCCCGTTCACCGCCGCGCTGGCGGCCGCCACGCGGATCCCGGTAATTGCTTCGGGTGGCATTCATAACCTGGGCGACATTCAGGCGCTGCTGAACGCCAGGGCTCCGGGCATCATCGGCGCAATCACCGGTCGTGCGATCTACGAAGGCACGCTGGATGTGGCCGAAGCCCAGGCGCTCTGCGACCGCGAACAACGCTGAATAGCTGGAGACTGACCCTGTGGCCCTAGCCAAACGCATCATCCCTTGCCTGGACGTCGACAACGGTCGAGTGGTCAAGGGTGTCAAGTTCGAGAACATCCGGGATGCAGGCGATCCGGTGGAAATTGCTCGTCGCTACGATGAACAGGGTGCCGACGAAATCACTTTTCTCGACATCACTGCCAGCGTCGATGGCCGTGACACCACGCTGCACACTGTCGAGCGCATGGCCAGTCAGGTGTTCATTCCGCTGACTGTCGGTGGCGGCGTGCGTACCGTGCAGGACATCCGTAACCTGCTCAATGCGGGCGCGGACAAGGTGTCGATCAACACTGCAGCGGTGTTCAACCCCGAGTTCGTCGGTGAAGCCGCCGCTCGTTTCGGGTCGCAGTGCATTGTGGTCGCTATCGATGCCAAGAAGGTCTCCGGCCCGGGCGAAACCCCGCGCTGGGAAATCTTCACCCACGGTGGACGCAAACCCACCGGGCTGGACGCGGTGCTCTGGGCGAAAAAGATGGAAGACCTGGGGGCTGGCGAGATCCTGTTGACCAGCATGGACCAGGACGGCATGAAGAACGGCTTCGACCTGGGCGTCACCCGCGCCATCAGTGATGCGCTGGGCATTCCGGTAATTGCTTCCGGTGGTGTCGGCAACCTTGAGCATCTGGCTGCTGGCGTCATCGAAGGTCACGCCAGTGCCGTGCTGGCGGCGAGTATTTTCCACTTTGGCGAATACACCGTTCCCGAAGCAAAGGCTTATATGGCCAGTCGCGGGATTGTGGTGCGCTGAGTACTGCGCATCAAAGCGGGCGTCGCTTGTTTCAGACCATGGGTTTGAAACAGCCGGCGCTCGCTCTGTTTCAGCCCTGTGGCATTCGAGTATTACCTGTAAGCGACATCGCCGGACAGCGCGCTAGACAGTGCGCCGGGTTCACGGCACTCTGCATGCGTCGTTCATGATCGAGTGCTGGAACATGTTCAAACGTCTATTTCTCGCACTGATCGGTGTCGGCTTGTTGCTGAGTGAAACTGCGCGAGCCAGCGACTCAGCGCCTTATTCCATGGTGTTGCTCACCGAGAATTTTCCGCCGTTCAACATGGCGGTCGATGGCAAGAATTTCGCGCAGGAAAACAACATCGACGGTATTGCCGCTGAAGTGGTGCGTGAGATGTTCAAGCGCGCAAACATTGGTTACAGCATGACCCTGCGTTTTCCGTGGGACCGGGTTTACAAGCTTGCCCTCGACAAGCCCGGTTATGGCGTGTTCTCCACCACTCGCCTGCCTGAGCGCGAAAAACTGTTCAAATGGGTAGGTCCGGTAGGCTCCTATGACTGGATCATGCTCGCCCGCGGCGACAGCCCTATCACGTTAACGTCGCTTGAGCAGGCAAAGAACTACAGGATTGGTGCCTATAAAGGCGACGCCATCGGCGAGCGTCTGAACGCGATGGGCCTGAACCCGATTTTGATGCTGCGTGACCGGGACAACGTGAAAAAGCTCGACAATGGTCAGATCGATCTGTGGGCCGTGGGCGATCCGGTTGGCCGCTATCTGGCGAAACTGGAAGGGGTCACGGGGTTCAAGACCGCGCTGCGTTTCAACAGCGCCGAACTTTACCTGGCAGTCAACAAGAGCACGCCTGACGACGTTGTGGCTCGCCTGCAGAAAGCCCTCGACCAGATGCGTGCCGAAGGCTGGGTCGACGCCGTCAAGGCGCGCTATCAGTAATTGCTCAACCTGCTGCGGGAATGATGTCTTCACGTACGTTGGAAGGCTGCCCATTGATGTCATGGGCGAAAGTGCAGATCTTCAACGGCAGCAGTGTCTGGCGGGCCCATCTTGACCGTGTAATGGTCGATCGGGCGATGTTCGTACGACCAACTGACCGATATGCGCCGAATCGATTTTTTCCAATAATCACCTGTGGCTCGGGCGTCGGTCCCGCCGGTTGCAGCTCTATGGCAAGCGCAAGCGGCTGGATGCCGTCATTGATAACCGTGTCCTGCTCTCCGTTGTGGAGACCTCATCCTTTAAGCCGGAATTGATCGGGTTATCAAGGCTGAAACGGCGCGGGACATGGAAAACAGACCTTGCCTACTTTGCGTGCGGAACGTGCTGACTCGGTTTTGGCGGGATCGACGGTAAAATCCGTCAGCGTCATGTCTGGAAAGGCGAGCGCAGACTGGCGAAAGCCAATTATATGCAATTAAGAGCTATTTATATGCATCATAAGTGTTGCCCGAGCTACATAAGTGTTGCATATTGATGTTGCCGAAACGGTAGGATTCAAGCAATGAAATGCAACGAGTTTCGGCGATGGTTGCAGGCTCAAGGCGCTGAGTTCAGGGCGGCCAAGGGTAGTCATTTCAAGGTTTACCTGAATGGTAAGGCAACCATCTTTGCAGACCATGGCAGCAAAGAAATGCACGAAGGGTTACGCAAGTCGATCATCAAGCAGCTCGGCCTTAAGGATTGACGTCGAGCTGCTCCACTACAGGTGAGGCCTTATGTATCAATATCCATTGGATCTGCATCGGGAGCCGACAGGCGTTTGGCTGTCGTGTCCAGACATTCCCGAAATGAGCGCCTCTGGCGACACCCTGCCTGAAGCATTGAGCGAAGCTCTTGACGGCATGGAATCGGCTCTATCGCTCTACGTCGATCAGCGTCGCAAGATTCCCCAGGCCTCAGTCGTACCCGGCCATGAACTGTTGATGCGTTTGCCAGCGCTGACGGTTGCCAAAATCATGCTATGGAACAGCTTGTTGGAAGAGGGCGTTAGCCGTGCTGAGCTGGCGCGTCGCCTGGGTTGCACGCGGCAAGTGGTGGATCGGCTTGTGGACTTTCTGCATGCCTCGAAAATCGAGCAGGTGGAGCGAGCGCTGGCTGAGCTTGGTCGGCGTATTACGTTGAGCATTGAGCGGGCCGCTTGATGTGTAACACCTCATTTGAAAGACCAGCTGACGGACGTTTCGTCGTTCGCAGGCTCAGCGATACACCCCATTCTTGCCATGCGCCGCACTCGCCTGATTGCCGCGTTCGCTGATCATGCTGCGCAGGTCGATCCATTCGACGCCCTGATCCTTGAGTTTGGGCAACTCGCGTTCCAGTACGTCCAGCGTGACAGGGTAGGGGTGACCGATGACCACTGCCGAGCCATGCTTGCGGGCGATTTTGATGGCTGACTGCAATTGTCGATTGATGGCTTCGGCCGTGCGCTCGTCGTCCAGAAACACGTCGCGCGAGACGCTTGCGAGGCCGATGCGCTGAGCCTCTGCGGCTGCCACGGTTTTCGCGCTGGTGCGGCTGTCCACGAAAAACAGATGACGTCGTTGCAGTTCGGCCATCAACCAGGCCATCGCGACCGGTTCGGCGGTCATCCGGCTGCCCATGTGGTTATTGATGCCGGCTGCATAAGGCACTTTCAGCAGCGCCGCATTGAGACGGCTTTCCAGTTCAGGCAAGGGCAGTTCGGGATGCCAGGCGTAAGGCCCGGTCGCCGGGTCCATCGGCATGTGCAGCATGACCGTCTTGCCTGCGCGGTGAGCCTCGCGGGCAAATTCGGTGGCGTGTGGAGTGTCAGGCATGATCGCCAGCGTTACCGGCCCGGGGAGCGCCAGTGTACGGCTATCCCGCGCCGGGTTCTGACCCAGGTCGTCGATGATCAGGCTGAGATAGGCCTTCGGCGGCTTGCCGTTGTCTTCGGCTGGCGCTGCATGGGCAGCGCCAGTGATCGAGAGTGTCAGCAGTAACAGAGCGAGAGCGCGCATCCGTCAGTTGCCGCGGGTGATACTCAGCCCTTTCAGAAGACTGAGCGCCTGGCTGAGCTGGAAGTCATCATCCTGCGGACGCGCCTTGGCTGCTGCGCCACCCTTGACGGTCGGCTTGTCTGCACCGCCGTTGCCATTGCCCAGGTGACCCATCAGGTCGGCTTCCTTGTAGTTCTCGCCGTCCGCTTCGCTGGTGACCTTGGCCCGACGTACCACGATGTCCGGGTTGATGCCCTGCGCCTGGATCGAGCGACCGTTCGGCGTGTAATACAACGCTGTGGTGATCTTCAGAGCGCGATCGTTGTTCAGCGGCAGAACGGTTTGCACCGAGCCTTTGCCAAAGGTGTCGGTGCCCATCAGAATCCCGCGTTTCTGGTCTTGCAGGGCACCGGCGACGATTTCCGAAGCAGAAGCGCTGCCGCCGTTGATCAACACCACCAGCGGTACGCCTTCGCTGGCGTCTGCCGGGTCTGCCGAGAAACGCAGTTCGGAGTTGGCGATGCGACCTTTGGTGTAGACGATCAGGCCTTTGGTAAGGAAGTGGTCCGCCACCTGCACCGCCGATTGCAGCACGCCGCCCGGGTTGTTGCGCAGGTCGAGAATCAGGCCGCTCATCTTCTTGCCGTTGTCCTTGCGGAATTTGGCCAGTGCCTTGCCGACCTCGTCCCCGGTCTTGACCTGGAACTGGGTGATGCGGATGTAGCCGTAGCCGTTTTCCAGCATCTGCGCCTTGACGCTCTTGACCTGGATGGTCGCCCGCGCCAGCGTCACATCAAACGGCGTACCGCCATCGCGCACCAGTGTCAGGGTGATCTTCTCGCCGATTTTGCCGCGCATCTTGTCGACCGCTTCCTGCATGTTCTGGCCCTGGGTCGGCGTGCCATTGATCTTCACGATCAGGTCGCCTGCCTCAATGCCAGCCTTGGAAGCAGGTGTGTCGTCGATGGGTGAAACCACCTTGACGAACCCGTCTTCGACGCCCACTTCGATGCCCAGTCCACCGAACTCGCCGCTGGTGCTTTCCTGCAGCTCCTGGAAATCTTCCGGGCCCAGATAGGCGGAGTGTGGATCAAGGTTGCTGAGCATGCCCTTGATGGCGTTTTCCAGCAGAGTCTTGTCGTCTACTGGCTCGACATAGGCCGCCTTGACCCGATCCATGACCTCGGCAAAGGTGCGCAGCTCGTCAAGCGGCAGCGGCGGCTTGGCGTTGGCATTGGGCTTGGCGGGCGAGACTGCTGCAGGCGTGGCTGGCGCGGTCTTTTCGGCAGCTTGCGCCAAAGGCGCGCCAATAACGATGGCAATTGCCAGGGCCAGCGAGGTGAGACGGGACAAATGCAGCATGTCTAACGAACTCCTACAGATATTGACGCCGGCTTATCCTTGAGTGCGGCACCATTGGGCTGGATCGCTGGGGCGACCCTGCTGACGAATAGCAAAGTACAACGCTGCCGTGTCCTGACCGCCACTATTGCCGACCGTGGAAATCGCTTCACCGGCTTTTACAATGTCACCTGCCGACTTGAGCAGGCTCTGGTTATGCCCATACAGGGTGAGATAACCGTTGCCATGGTCGAGAATGACCAGAAGCCCGGCACCACGCAACCAGTCGGCGAACACCACTCGTCCGCCATGCACTGCATGTACCTGGCTTCCGGCTGCGGCGCTGATCATGACGCCGTCCCATTTGGTTCGCTCGTCATCACCGCGGGCTTCACCGAAACGCGCAAGCAGTCGACCATCAATAGGCCATGGAAGTTTTCCCCGGGCCTCTGCAAAAGGTCCGCCGTAGGAAACTCCGGCACTGGAAACGACTGCGGCGGGGGCTTTGACCGGGCGACGCGGTGTGGGTTCATCAGCGCTTTTACTGCTGCTGGTGCTGTTGTTGCGGGCGACGGCCTCAGCTTCGCGCTGACGTTTCTCTTCGGCCTCGCGAGCGGCGACCAGCGCCTTCTGGCGAGCCTCTTCGGCTTCACGTGCCTGGCGGGCCAGGGTTTCCTCGATGGTCTTGAGAACCTTGGCCAGGTCGGCCTGATCCTGCTGACGCGCCTGCAGTTTCTGATCGCGGGCCTTGTAGTCCTGATTCAGCTTGGCCAGTGCCTGCTGACGCTCCTGGCGCACCTTGGCCAGTTCTTCGCTCTGGCTGTCCAGGTTGCTCTTCTGCACCAGCAGCTGTGCCTGTTGCAGGTCGATGTCTTTTTCGACATTGGCCAGCTGGCGCAGGGTTTCATTGAAGTTGCGTAGCTGCTCCAGGCGCGCCTGGCTCAGGTAATCGTAATACGTGAGGGTTCGGGCGAACTTCTCGGGGTGCTGCTGATTGAGCAACAGCTTGAGGTATTCCTGGCGGCCACTCTGATAGGCGGCGCGGGCCTGGATAGCGATCAGGCGTTGCTGTTCAACGCGGGCACTGTTCAGTTTCTTTTTTTCACTGTCGAGCTTTTGCAGCTCGGTTTCCGTCTTTTTTAGTTCCTTTTGCAGGACCTCGACCTGCTTTTCCAACTTGCCCATTTCGGTTTCGGTGGTGCGCAGGTCCTTCTGGACGCCTGCACGTTCTTCCTGAAGCTTGCCCAGGACTTTTTGCAGCTCCGTCACATCCTGACGCGCAGCATCTATCTGTTTTTGGGTTTGCACACGCTCGTCTTCGGCAAACGCCGGATTGAGCAGGCAGATCAGAGCAAGGGCAATCAAGGCGCGAAGCATGTGGGTGGGCGATACCGAGGAATTGTGAGAAAAAATGTCAGGCTTAGTATGCCCGCCATGCGCTGCAAAAAAAACGCCCCGCAGCCACTGCTTTAGGGCTTGAAACATAAAAAACCGGCTTTGCCTGATGGCTATAGGCCGGTTTTCAGCGTTTTACTTCGCCACAAGGATCGAGTGGCCCGTCATCTCTTGCGGTTTCTCCATGCCCAACAGGTGCAGCATGGTCGGTGCCACGTCAGCCAGAACACCACCTTCGCGGACTTTCAGCGGGCGTTTGCCGACGTACACGAAAGGCACCGGCTCGGAGGTGTGTGCGGTATGCGCCTGGCCTGTGGAGTCATCGGTCATCTGCTCGACGTTGCCGTGGTCAGCGGTAATCAGTGCTTCACCGCCGACTTTTTCCAATGCCGCGGTAATGCGACCGACGCATACGTCCAGGCATTCCACGGCCTTGATCGCCGCTTCCATGATGCCGCTGTGGCCGACCATGTCGCCGTTGGCGTAGTTGACGATAATCACGTCATAACGCTGATGTTCGATGGCATCGACAATTTTGTCGGTCACTTCCGGCGCGCTCATTTCCGGCTGCAGGTCGTAGGTGGCGACTTTCGGCGATGGAATCAGAATGCGCTCTTCACCCGGAAACGGCTCTTCACGACCGCCAGAGAAGAAGAATGTGACGTGCGCGTATTTTTCGGTTTCGGCGATACGCAGCTGAGTCTTGCCGTTGTCTGCCAAGTATTCACCCAGCACGTTTTTCAGGCTGCCAGCCGCAAATGCCGAGGGCGCAGGGATGCTCGCCGCGTACTGGGTCAGCATCACGTAATTGACCTTGGGCTGACGGGCGCGCTCGAAATCCTTGAAGTCGTCTTCGACGAACACACGGGTCAGCTCACGGGCGCGGTCGGCGCGGAAGTTCATGAACACCACAGCATCGCCATCCTCGACGCGAGCGGGTTCACCGATGCGTGTGGCTTTGACGAATTCGTCGTTCTCGTCACGCGCGTAGGCTGCTTCAAGCCCGGCAACACCGCTGTCTGCGTGAAATTCGGCGGTGCTGTCGACGATCAGGTTATAGGCGGTGGAGACCCGGTCCCAACGGTTGTCGCGGTCCATGGCGAAGTAGCGGCCGATGATCGTGGCGGTGCGGCCCTTGCCCAGGCGAGCGAAGGTTGCGTCCATCAGCTCAAGGGATTTCTTCGCGCTGCGCGGTGGCGTGTCGCGACCGTCGAGGAAGGCGTGCAGATAGATTTTTTCTGCACCGCGCTTGACCGCCAGTTCGGCCATGGCGACCAGATGGTCCTGGTGGCTGTGCACGCCGCCATCGGACAGCAGGCCCATAATGTGGACCGCCTTGCCCGCACCGACAGCTTTATCCACAGCGGCACAGATGATCGGGTTCTCGAAGAACTCGCCGTCGCGAATCGCTTTGGTCACTCGAGTGAAGTCCTGATACACCACGCGACCGGCACCCAGGTTCATGTGCCCGACTTCGGAGTTGCCCATCTGACCGTCCGGCAGACCGACGTCCATGCCCGACCCTGAAATCAGGCCGTTGGGCATGGTTTGGTAAAGACGATCCATGACCGGCATCTTCGCGGCCAGAATGGCATTGCCTTCAT
Organism: Pseudomonas syringae group sp. J254-4; assembly: GCF_032586855.1. Taxonomy (NCBI): domain Bacteria; kingdom Pseudomonadati; phylum Pseudomonadota; class Gammaproteobacteria; order Pseudomonadales; family Pseudomonadaceae; genus Pseudomonas; species Pseudomonas syringae group sp. J254-4. The sequence continues at coordinate 133,714 of NZ_JAWHOO010000013.1, forward strand.
GGCTTTCGCTGTGTCCGAAGCCATCCAGGATGATAAGAACCAGAGGTTTTGGCGTGGCAGTCATAGAACCCACTCGATGCTGGTTGAATAAATGGAGTAACAAAGTACAAGGGAGCGGCATTTTAGGGACAAGTTCAAACGGCGTCACTGCCGTACGGACTTTGGCCCACCTTGGCTGCTGTGTATACTGGCCGACATTTTAACGCCCTGGAACCTACTGATGGTTGCTCACCTGCTTGAATTCGCCACTAACCACTATTTGATCACCGGTGCCTTCGTCATTCTGCTGGGACTGCTGATCGCTTACGAACTGAGCAAGGGCGGTGCCAGCCTGAGCACTCGCGAGCTGACCGCGCTGGTCAACAGCGACCAGGGCGTGGTCATCGACGTGCGCTCGAAAAAGGATTTCACTGCCGGCCACATCGTGGGCTCCCTGAACTTCCCGCAGGACAAGGTGCTGACCCGTACCGCTGAACTGCAGAAATACAAGGACAAGACGTTGATCATAGTCGATGCAATGGGGCAGCATGCTGGCACCACCGCCCGCGAGCTGCTCAAATCCGGCTTCAAGGCGGCCAAACTGTCCGGCGGTATTTCCAGCTGGCGCGGCGACAACCTTCCCTTGGTGAAGTGAACATGGCCCAAGTCATCGTCTATTCAAGCGACTATTGCCCGTATTGCGTACGTGCCAAACAGCTGTTGCAGAGCAAGAGCGTGGCCTTCGAGGAAATCCGTGTCGACGGCAAGCCGCAACTGCGTGCCGAAATGACCAAGAAGGCCGGTCGCACTTCCGTACCGCAGATCTGGATCGGCTCGACCCACGTGGGCGGCTGCGATGACCTGTTTGCTCTGGAGCGTGCTGGCAAGCTTGATGCGCTGCTGGCCTGATTCCCCTTAAACTTTCAGCCCTATCTGACAAGGATCCGAGATGACCGACCAACCGAACAACGGCGCTGTTGCCAACGAAGAAAACGGCCCACAATTTTCCCTGCAGCGTATCTACGTTCGCGACCTGTCGTTCGAAGCGCCAAAAAGCCCGGCAATCTTCCGCCAGGAGTGGACACCGACCGTCAGCCTGGACCTCAACACCCGTCAGAAGCAGCTGGAAGGCGATTTCTATGAAGTCGTGCTGACCCTGTCCGTGACCGTCAACAATGGCGACGAAGTTGCTTTCATCGTTGAAGTGCAACAGGCCGGTATCTTCCTGATCAAGGGTCTGGACGACGGCGCAATGAGCCACACCCTCGGCGCGTTCTGCCCGAACATCCTGTTCCCTTACGCTCGCGAAGCCATCGACAACCTGGTTGTACGCGGCTCGTTCCCTGCGCTGATGCTGGCCCCGGTGAACTTCGACGCCCTGTACGCGCAAGAGCTGCAACGCATGCAGGAAGCTGGCGAAACGCCAACTGTTCAGTAAGCGTTACCGCTGCAAGCAAAAAGCGCCTTTCGGGGCGCTTTTTTGTGCGTCGTCGTTCGCTCTACGCAAATCCGTGCTGACGCCACGCCTCATAGACGGCCACGGCCACTGTGTTGGACAGGTTCAGACTACGGCAGCCTTCACGCATGGGCAGTCGCAGGCGATGCTCGCTGCTCAGCGAGTCGAGGATGTCGGCGGGCAGGCCGCGGCTCTCCGGGCCGAACAGAAATGCATCGCCTGGCTCAAAGCTGACATCGTGAAAAGGCCGAGAGCCCTTGGTGGTGAAAGCGAACAACCGTGGGTTGCCGATCTTCTCCAGACAGCTTGCCAGGTCAGCATGCGTCTGCAGCGTGGCATACTCGTGATAGTCGAGCCCGGCACGGCGCAAGCGCTTGTCGTCCAGCTCGAAACCCAAGGGTTCGATCAAATGCAGGGTGCAGCCGCTGTTGGCGCATAGCCTGATGACATTGCCGGTATTCGGCGGAATTTCTGGTTGAAAAAGGATGACGTGAAACATGCACGGCTCCGAACGAAAGGACGGGATGCATTCTACCCCTGAAGAGGACCCGAGACCGAAGCTATGGCCGCGAGTTCTGGGTTCGATGGCGATTGTCGGCTTTACCGTGGGCACCATTATCGGTCGTCTGCAGCAACCTGACCCCGTTGAACTGGAGCAGATCGAGGAGCTGCCTGCCGGGCTGGCGCTCTGGTTCAATGAGGAGCCGAAGTACCAAGGGTCGACGGTGGATGGCGCTGTGGTGCTCAACGTCGATGCTTCAGGGCGGCCGTGGACGGGCCAACTGAGGTTCGACAACAGGGTTGCACGCTGGAAGGTGGAGCGAGGTGAGAAGGGGTTGGTGCTGACACTCCTGGCAGCCCGTCCACTTCATGGCGACTGGCGCACTGAGAAGGTGGACGGGCGCTGGAGACTGGAGGTCAGTCTCCGGGAGGAATAAAAGAGGGGAATCCCCGGCCTGCCTGTACCAAGGTCCCCAAAACTGGTGATGTAATACCTATTGCAGAGTGCGTGCCAGTTTTGAGAATTAATCCGAAAGAACAGGCTGACTTAGTCATATCCGGTTAAGCATTTCTTGAGTCCAAAGCCCTTTAACCTCATCAACGTACTGAATTTATTAAGTATTTTTCATAATAAAAAACCTTGGGCTGGTTGATGAGTCAGCCGCTGTGAATGCTCGGCGCTGGCATCTGGTCGCCCTGAATGTCGCGCCAGGCCCCGCGATGCAGCATCAGCGCATGCACTCAATTTGCGCACCGCAACGACGCACACACCCATACTGATGCATTAATGCTGCTGACCATGCCAGGGCACCAGCCTGCGTTGCAGCTCGCGCAGGCCCAGCTCCATGGCAAAAGCGATCACGGCGATCAGCAGAATCCCCAGCACCACAACGTCGGTCACCAGAAACTGCGCCGCCGACTGCACCATGAATCCCAGCCCGCTGGTGGCAGCAATAAGCTCTGCGGCCACCAGTGTCGACCAGCCCACGCCCAGACCGATGCGAATCCCGGTAAGTATGTCCGGGAGTGCGCTGGGCAGGACCACATGCCGAATCAACTGCCAGCGCGTCGCGCCCAGCGACTGTGCCGCCCGCACTTTGGTCGGGTCCACGGTGCGAACGCCGGTAGCCGTGGCAATGGCAATCGGCGCGAAGATCGCCAGATAAATCAGTAGTACCTTGGAGAATTCGCCGATACCGAACCAGATAACGATCAGCGGCAGGTAGGCCAGCGGTGGTATCGGTCTGTAAAACTCTATCAGCGGGTCAAATATCCCCCGGGCGATGCGGTTATGGCCGATGGCGATTCCTGCCGGGATGGCCGTCACAATTGCCGCACCCAGCGCCAGACCGATGCGTTGCAGGCTGGCGCCCAGATGCTGCCAGAGTGTGGAGTCCATGTAGCCCTTGGTTGCCAGCAGCCAGCCTTTGCCCAGTACATCCGCTGGCGGTGGCAGGAACAGCGGCTCGATCCAGCCCCCGGCAGTTACGGCCCACCAAAGAATCAGCAGTACGGCGAGGGTCAGGATGCTGATCGCTCGGGTGCTCAAATAAACCTTCGGCGTGGGGGCAGCCGGTTGTTTGGCGAACGGTTTGCTGATTTCGGTCAGTTCGCGGCTATCTATAAGCTCGTGGCTGCCAACAGGCTCAAGGCTACTCATACACGCTGCTCCCGGGTGCGTTGGGAAAACACGCTGGCCAGCACATGCTCGCGGGTTTCGATAAAGCGCGGGTCGGACTTTATCGCGCGGGCCGATTCGCCGGCGGCGTAGCGACGGCCGAAGTCCAGGTGCAGATGCTCGGCGATACGACCGGGGTTAGGGGCGAGCAGAACAAGGTCGGTGGCGAGGAAAACCGCTTCTTCTATATCGTGGGTTATCAGAAACACCGGCTTGGCGGTACGTTGCCAGATTTGCAGCAATAGCTCCTGCATCTGCTCACGGGTGAAGGCATCCAGTGCACCGAATGGCTCGTCCATCAACAGGATGCGCGGGTCGGCTGCCAGCGCTCTGGCCAGGCCGACGCGTTGCCGTTGTCCACCGGACAGCTGCCATATTCGCCGCTGGTCAAAACCGGCCAGATCCACCAGTGCCAACATCTCCCGCGCTCTGGCTTCACGTTCCGAACGGCCGACACCCGCCAGTTCCAGGCCAAACGCAACATTGGCCAACACGTCCTGCCAGGGCAGTAAGGCATCATCCTGAAAAACTACGCCACGCTCTGCGCTCGGCCCCTCTACGGGAATGCCGTCGAGAGTAATGCGGCCGTTGCCGGGTTTGATGAAGCCGGCGATGAGGTTCAACAGCGAGGTTTTACCGCTGCCGGAAGGGCCGAGCGCAACGAGAAGTTGCTGTGGGCCCAGGCTCAGGTTGATGTCCGCCAGCACGGGTGCCGCGGCACCGGGGTACTGAGCGCCAATACGCTCCAGCTGTAATAGCGCCATGCGTGTCTCCTTGTGCTGAGAGCGTTTAGCGTGGGATGAACCGGGCGCTGACGTACGTTGAGTAGTCAAGCAGTACCGCGTCGACCTTGCCCTGCTCTTTAAGGAATGCTGCGGTTTTGGTCACCGCCTCGATGGTCGGTGTACCCAGCAGCGCCGTCTGCTCGGCAGCCAGCGGGTAGACATTGCCTTGCAACAGGCCGGGTACGTCAGACGCCTTGGCGCCAGACAGGCGGGTCAGCTTGTCGACGTTCGCCGGGTTTGCGATCCATGCAGCGGGGTCCTGGCGATATCGGGCGTAGGCATCGAGCGTTACCTTGGCGAAGGCGCTGACAACTTCCGGGTGTTTGCTGGCGAAGTCCTTGCGCACGATCCAGGCATCGAAGGTCGGTGCTCCGACTTTCGCCAGTTCGCCTGAAGTGATCAGCACCTTGCCGGTTTCCTTGGCGACGCCCAGCGCCGGGTCCCAGACGTAAGTGGCATCAATGTCGCCGCGCTTCCAGGCCGCAGCAATGGCAGGCGGCGCGAGGTTGAGGATCGTGACCCTGGCCGGATCGATATTCCAGTGTTTGAGCGCTGCAAGCAGGCTGTAATGGCCGGTGGAGACAAAGGGCACGGCCACTTTCTTGCCGATCAGGTCCTGTGGTGAGTTGATCCCCGAGCCATTACGGGCAACCAGCGCCTCGGCAGCGCCGATCTGCGTGGCTATCAGAAAGGTCTCCACCGGGAGTTTGCGTGTAGCGGCGGCTGTGAAGGGGCTTGAACCGAGATAGCCGATCTGTACGTCGCCGGATGCAATTGCGGTGATGACGTCCGCACCATTATCGAACTTGCGCCAGGCGATTTTCGAGTCAGTGGCTTTTTCGTAGGCGTTATCGGCCTGGGCAACCTTGGCTGGGTCGACAGTGGTCTGGTAGGCGACGGTAAAGTCTGCTGCCTGTGCAATGAATGTTGCGCCAGTCAACGACAGCGCAGTCAGCAAGCGCAGGGAAAAATGCAGTTTCATGATGACGCTCCGAATCAGACGGGCCGAGGACTGGCTGGATAAGGAGGCTAATTGATCTAAGAATCTGCAAATAAAGAACTTTTCGGAATTAGCTTATGAAGGGTCTTTAGAGCCATCTGCAGAACCGATCTGCACATCAGGGACCTGCTACGCATCTGCCAATCGGCTCGGGCGTCACGGCCCGGACACCAAAATTGCTTTTTTGTTCACCTGGGCTACAGTTGAGCGCAAGTTTGAGACGGTAAAAAACGCTGAAAAAGCGTATTTGGAGCGGTTTTTAGAAAATATTTCATGACCGCAGGGCGCTGGCCATCAAAGTGGTGACAACTGTCATATTTCTTCACTAATCTCTCTGAAGTGCCCGTTTTACAAGGCTTTTACTGGCAGGCAAATTGCGCTCTGCCGTTGGGGACTATGACCGGCTGGTCTCGATTTGGCCGGTCACTGGTACAAAACCAAAAGATCTGACGAACGGTACCGAAATAAATTTTGGGAATTACCCGATTAGGTCGATACACTCCGTGACGTCCTGGCTGACACGAGTTGTGACATATGCCTGATTGTTCTTAGAAGCTGCAAATCGGTTTCTTTTGAGCATGAAGAATTTTCACTAACGTGCGGCCACCGACATGCGCGGTCTAGTCAAAAGTCGGGGTGTACAGAATCCATTGACCTCCAGGTCGGGACTGTCACCTATCGCAATATCTCTGGGTCAGGGCAACGCCCGGCACCGGAGACATAAAAAATTAGATTCACGAGGAGCGTAGTTAATGAAGAAGTCCACCCTGGCCTTGGCCGTAACAGTCGGTGTATTGGCCCAACAGGCCGGTGCAGCTGGTTTCCTTGAAGACAGCAAAGCGTCCGTTAGTTCTCGTACTCTGTATTTCAATAACGACGTGCGTGAAGGCCGTAACGCACCCGATCAGCGCGAAACCGCTACTGGTCTGAAATTTGACTACACCTCGGGCTTTACTCAAGGCACCGTTGGTTTTGGTCTTGATGCACAAGCCGTGATGGGTCTCCATCTGGGCGGCGGCATTCAGCACCACACTGTCAACACAGCCAACACCGTTGTTCCGACTGATACTGATGGTTCTTCGGTCAGCGACTGGTCCCGTGTCGGCGCCAACGCCAAGATGCGCTTCTCCAAAACTGAATTGAAGGTCGGTAACGCTCTGGCACCGAACCTGCCAATTCTGGTCAGCAACGATGGTCGTCTTTTGCCTCAAGCTTTTGAGGGCGGCATCCTGACTTCGAAAGATCTGGACAATGTCACCTTCACCGCAGGTCAACTGAACAAGTCCATCGGCCGTGCTTCGAGCAACTGGACTGACCTGTCCGTTGCCGGTGCTACTCAGACCTCCGACCAGTTCCGTTTCGCGGGTGCTGACTGGAAAGTCACCAAAGACCTGACCCTGCAGTACTACTACGCCAACCTGGAAGACTTCTACAAGCAGCACTTCCTGGGTCTGGTTCATGTTTACCCGATCAGCGACAACCAGTCCTTCAAGACTGACCTGCGTTATTTCAACAGCAGCGCTGACGGCAAAAACAGCCAGGCCGCAGCAGGCTATCGTTTCAACAACAACGGTGGTTACGCCTCTCACACCGGTGAAGTCGACAACCAGACCTGGTCTGCCATGTTCACTTACTCCCTGGGTGGTCACGCGCTCATGGTTGGTCACCAGCAAGTGGGTGACAGCGGCGGCATGGTCTACCTTGGTCAAGGTAACGTAGTGGATGGTCGCGGTCGTCCTGAAGGTAACGGCGGTTCAAGCTTCTACCTGTTCACCGATTCGATGATCAACGGCTTCAACCGTGCTGGTGAAAACACCACATTCGGTCAGTACTCGTATGACTTTGCCAAGGTCGGAGTTCCTGGTCTGAAGGCTGCGATTGCTTACTTGAGCGGTGATGACATCCGTGACGTAAACCGCAATCTGGGTACTCACTCCGAGTGGGAACGCGATATGCGCGTTGACTACGTGATTCAAAGCGGCGTGTTGAAAGGCTTCGGCACCACTGTACGTCACGGCACCTTCCGCGGTGACGTCGCTACTACTGCTGATACTGATCAAACCCGTATTCTCTTCAACTACACCTACAACTTTTTGTAAGTGTACTGAAGCTTGAAGAAACCCCGCCTGGTGCGGGGTTTCTTTTGCCCGTTTTTTGATATTCCTGGCAGGTCTATCAAGCGCATTATTTATTCTTTTTAACTTTTCTCAGCAGGGCGCACAGTAACGTCATACCAAGGCCTACCCGATACAGACAAGGAGCAACACCATGACACTGCGACTTGGCGACATCGCCCCTGACTTCGAGCAGGAATCCAGCGAAGGTCGTATCCGTTTCCATGAATGGCTCGGCGACAGCTGGGGTGTGTTGTTTTCTCATCCTGCAGACTTCACGCCTGTGTGCACCACTGAACTGGGCTTCACCGCCAAATTGAAAGACGAGTTTGCCAAGCGCGGTGTGAAAGCCATTGCGCTGTCGGTCGACCCGGTTGATTCGCACATCAAGTGGATCGATGACATCAACACTACGCAAAACACCCAGGTTAACTTCCCGATTCTGGCCGATGCCGACCGCAAGGTCTCCGACCTGTATGACCTTATTCATCCCAATGCCAACGACACACTGACTGTGCGCTCGCTGTTCGTGATCGACCCGAACAAGAAAGTGCGCCTGACGATTACTTATCCGGCGAGTACCGGGCGTAATTTCCACGAGGTTCTGCGCGTTATCGACTCTCTGCAATTGACCGACAACTACAAGGTTGCCACGCCCGCCAATTGGGTGGACGGCGATGATGTAGTGATTGTGCCGTCGATCAAAGACGAAGCCGAGATCAAGCAACGCTTTCCCAAGGGCTACAAGGCCGTCACGCCCTATCTGCGCCTGACGCCACAGCCAAACCGCTGATTTTCGATCTACCAAGCGTGGGGTTATTCGGGCCGATTTATCGGCCCTTTTTTATTCCTCCCTCATAGCCGCCGACTGCGTTGCTCGATCAAGCGCGGACGCAGAGCGTCCAGAACGGCATGCGACGCGGAGCGTCGCACGATAGTCGAGATCATCGTTCCTCACGCTCCAGCGTACGAATGCCGCTAGTGACGCTCCGCCGCCTGTTCAAGATCGGACGCAGAGCATCGCACGATAGTTGAGATCATCGTTCCTCACGCTCCAGCGTGGGAATGCCTGTCGTGACGCTCCGCGTCATGGATATGCGCCACGCCGCATACTCAAGATCGGACGCAGAGGGTCCAGAACGGCATGCCGCCGTAGTACGCCGCACGATAGTTGAAAAATGGTGCTGCTCTTTATATTCATTTATGGAATAACTAAATGAATAAATAAGATTTATAGATATAAAAAAGTGCTGTTAATGTCGTCCCTATTCCCGCCTTGTTCGTCTGTGACTGGCTGAGCAGGCACTACCCAATACCCGCTAAAGGAGCGCATATGCGCACTGTCATTTTGCGTCGAGGCCTTGTCGCTCTGTTTGCTGCTGCGGTCGCGCTTGGCGCGGTCACCCAGGCCCAGGCGGAAGATCTGCGCATCGGTTATCAGAAATACGGCACGCTGGTGCTGCTCAAGGCCAAGGGTTCACTGGAGAAGCGCCTGGCCGAGCAGGGCGTAAAGGTTCAGTGGACAGAATTTCCGGGTGGTCCGCAGTTGCTTGAAGGTCTGAACGTGGGCTCGATTGATTTCGGCGTGACCGGTGAAACACCACCGGTCTTCGCTCAGGCCGCAGGCGCGGATCTGCTGTACGTCGCATACGAGCCGCCAGCGCCGACCAGTGAAGCCATCCTGGTGCCCAAAGACTCGCCCATTACCTCGGTCAAAGACCTGAAAGGCAAGAAAGTCATCCTCAATAAAGGCTCCAACGTCCATTACCTGTTGGTCAAGGCACTGGAAGATGCAGGCCTGAAGTACACCGATATCCAGACTGTCTTCCTTCCCCCGGCTGATGCGCGTGCCGCTTTCGAGCGCGGCAGCGTAGACGCCTGGGTCATCTGGGACCCGTACCAGGCCGCAGCTGAAAAGCAATTGCAGGCGCGGACCTTGAAAGACGGCACCGGCATCGTCGACAACCACCAGTTCTATCTGGCGACCAAGCCTTACGCACAAAAGAATCCGAAGGTGATTCAAGCCTTGATCGAAGAAGTTCGTGCAGTGGGCGAATGGTCCAAGGCTCACCCTGACGAAGTGACCAAACAGGTTGCGCCGTTGCTGGGGCTGCCCGCCGACATCACCCTGACCTCGGTAAAACGCCAGGGCTACGGTGCGCTGTTCATTACTCCGCCAGTTGTAGCTGCGCAGCAGAAAATTGCTGACACCTTCTACCAGCTCAAACTGATTCCGAAGCCGCTCAGCATTGCTGATGTGGTCTGGACACCTCCTGCTGCTGTTGCTCAAGCACAGTGATCGTCAGGCCCTTCGAGGAGACAACTCCATGAGCCTCAGTGCTTCGCAACGCATCGTTCACCGACTGGCGCCCTGGGCACTTCCAGTCCTGTTGTTGGCCGTCTGGCAGCTGTCGGTCAGCGCCGGATGGCTATCCACACGCATTCTTCCTGCACCCAGCGCAGTCATTGAGGCGGGTATCAATCTGGTTGCGAGTGGCGAAATCTGGACGCATCTGGCGATCAGCGGCTGGCGCGCCGGGATCGGATTCGCCATTGGCGGTGGCATCGGTCTGGCGCTGGGCTTCATTACCGGCCTGAGCAAATGGGGCGAGCGCCTGCTGGACAGCTCAGTGCAGATGATCCGTAACGTGCCGCACCTGGCGCTTATTCCGCTGGTCATCCTGTGGTTCGGCATCGACGAGACAGCGAAGATATTTCTGGTCGCGCTGGGCACGCTGTTCCCGATTTACCTGAACACCTACCACGGCATCCGCAACATCGACCCGGCACTGGTAGAAATGTCCCGCAGCTACGGCTTGTCCGGTTTCAGCCTGTTTCGGCATGTGATTTTGCCAGGCGCCATGCCTTCGATTCTGGTCGGTGTGCGCTTTGCGCTGGGCTTCATGTGGCTGACGCTGATTGTGGCAGAAACCATTTCTGCCAGCTCCGGCATCGGTTACCTGGCGATGAATGCACGGGAATTCCTGCAAACCGACATCGTGGTACTGGCCATTGTGTTGTACGCCGTCCTCGGCAAACTGGCCGATCTTGCGGCGCGAGGCCTTGAACGTGTGTGCCTGCGCTGGCACCCGGCCTATCAAGTGAGCAAAGGCGGTGCCGCATGACCAGTCTGAAACAGCAACCTCCACATTTGCTGCGCGGTATTCCGCTGGCAGTCCGCAACCTGAAAAAAGCGTTCGGCACTCGCGAAGTGCTCAAGGACATCGACCTGCATATTCCGGCCGGTCAGTTCGTCGCCATCGTCGGCCGTAGTGGCTGCGGTAAAAGTACCTTGCTGCGCCTGCTTGCCGGTCTCGACAAGCCAACCGAGGGTCAATTGCTTGCAGGCTCTGCACCACTGGACGACGCTCGCGAAGACACGCGTTTGATGTTCCAGGAGGCGCGTTTGCTGCCTTGGAAGAAGATCATCGACAACGTCGGCCTTGGTCTGAGCGGCGACTGGCGTGCGCAAGCACTCGAAGCGCTCGAGGCCGTCGGCCTTGCCGAACGCGCCAACGAGTGGCCAGCGGCATTGTCCGGTGGCCAGAAGCAGCGTGTTGCTCTGGCGCGTGCGCTGATTCACAAGCCGCGCCTGCTGTTACTCGACGAGCCGTTGGGCGCGCTGGACGCTTTGACCCGCATCGAAATGCAGCAACTGATTGAAAAACTGTGGGGCCAATACGGCTTCACGGTACTGCTGGTTACTCACGATGTCAGCGAGGCAGTCGCCATCGCCGACCGCGTGATCCTGATCGAAGAAGGCCAGATCGGCCTCGACCTTCTGGTCGACCTGCCACGGCCACGTGCTCGCGGCTCGCACCGCCTTGCTGCGCTGGAAGCCGAAGTGCTTAACCGCGTATTGGCCATCCCCGGCTCGCCACCTGACCCGGAACCGTTTTCGCCACTGCCCACGCAATTGCGCTGGGCAAATTAACCCTGATCCCCAAAGGAAGACATGCCATGACTATCAAAGCCATCAACGTTCGCAACCAGTTCAAAGGCACCATCAAGGAAATCGTCCACGGCGATGTACTGTCGGAAATCGACGTACAGACCGCTTCCGGCGTTGTGACCTCGGTCATCACCACCCGCTCGGTAAAAGAGCTGGAGCTGGTCGTCGGCAGCGAAGTCATCGCCTTCGTGAAGTCGACAGAAGTCTCCATCGCCAAGCTGTAAACAATGGGTAAAAAACACCCCGGACGGTCCTGGCCCTCCGGGGTTTTTTGCTGTTTACCTAGCAATTATGTGAGGTAGGCGAAGTATCGGTTTTGCTGGATGCTGATGGCTGGTTCTATTTGAAGCATCAGCCATGACCTCTTCAGCCCAAGCAGTTTTATGCCGCTATCGCTACGACCCGCTGGACCGTCTGGCTTCCAGCTCGCTGGCGGGGCAGGAAGATATCCAGCGCTTCTATCAGAAGAACGTTCTGGCGACCGAGATTCAGGGTGCTTTACGGAGCACGGTCTTTCAGCATGAAGACCGGCTATTGGCTCAACAGCGGCACGTTGATGATCTAGTGGACACGACGCTGCTGGCGACCGATCAGCAACGTTCAGTTTTGCAACTTGTGGATAACACTGGGGTTGAGTCTGTGGCGTATAGCGTCTACGGACATCATCCGGCTGAAAGCGGACTAACCAGTTTGCTGGGTTTCAATGGCGAGCGACGAGATCCGGCGACCGGGCATTATCTGCTGGGGAATGGGTATCGGGCTTATAACCCGGTTTTGATGCGGTTTAACAGCCCGGACAGTCTGAGCCCGTTTGGCGAGGGAGGGTTGAATGCTTATGGTTATGTGAGTGGGGATCCGGTTGGGTTTGGGGATCCGTCGGGGCATATAAGTGCTGGGTTGCTTCATAAGTTATTACAGGCCGGAAAAATTATACTGGCGCCTAAAAAAATACCGTTATCACAGTTGCCTGGCATGGTTGATGAATTGCCATATTCCTCTGCTACTGTTTCGTCAACTCCCTCGCTTCCCATTGCGTCATCAACAGGTGCGGGCTTGGCAAGTAAAAGTTCAATTTCCAGCTCGTCTGTTGATCCGAGTGCAGGCGGGACTTTAAAATCCATGATCAGAAATTATAAAGAAAAACGTGAAGCTTTTAATCGTTTTTATAAATCTGGTGCAGCTGACCAGCGCAAAGCAGACGTACTCAAGGCGGCAGAAGCCACCTACCGAGAAGAGTTAGACGTTACAGTGAAAGCGCTCGAAGTGATGGAGGCGTCGAAAGGAACCAGTGCTTTTAATCCTGAAAGGTACAATATTCTGAACGCCAGGTTTATCAAGCGAGAAAGAAAATATAGTAAACGTTTTACGCCTTATCATGAAGGTGTGAAGAAGATCCGTGAATAGTGAGCCTTAAATAACTCGCTTCACCAAAAACATCGGCAAATACAACCCCAAATAAGCATCAAACACCCGCATCCCTTCCTCAGCCATGCGCGGTGTGATCTCGTCATGCAATTGCACTGATCGCGCATACACCCGATCCCCCAGTTCCATCGCCAGCGCAAATACGTCCACGTCATCCGGCAGCGCAGGCAGCTGGAAGTGGCGGTCAAAGACCTCAAGCATCAAATGCCCCAGCTCTATATCGTGCTGGCGGTCTGCCTGGTTGATTTCGGTCAGGCCGTGCTGGGCAAGGATCAATTGGCGGGCGGCGGCGTCGGCGTTGTAGATGGCCAGCATGCGCAGTTCGACGATACGCGACAGGTCGCGCCAAGTGGTGAGCTGGTCGTGATCGATAGGCGCTTGCAGTGAGGCGCGGAAAGCCGCGTGAATATCGGCGGTCAGCGCTTCAAGCAGCGCCGGAACGCTGGCGAAGAAGTGGTACACCGAGGAGGGCGGAATACCTGCGCGTTCGGCCACGCTGTAAATCGACAGGCTGGCCACCCCTTGCTCGGCGAGCAACGTACGCGCGGCGTCGAGAATCGAATCGATCCTGGCCTGGCTGCGTGCTTGAGGTTTACGAGGTGCAGCGGCGCGTGTCATGGAGGCGGCTCTTGGATGGACTGGTGGTTATTGTAAGGCATTCTGTCTGAACGAATCTTGATCGTGTTTTAGCTTGCCGTAACATACAGTTATCGCTCCAACGCTCCGCGTGGTAGCGCATTTCTGGACGCTCTGCGTCCGATTTTGAGCATGCGGCGCGCCTCAGAGTTGTGACGCGGAGCGTCATCCACGGCATTCCCACGCGGAGCGTGAGGAACGAGGAGTGTTCCGGACGCAAACAAAAACGCCGCAAAGCTCAAGGCTTTGCGGCGTTTTGTATTACTCGGCTTCAATCAGACCGTATGCAGGTACCAGTTGTACTCGAGGTCGGAGATGGAGTGTTCGAACTCTTCCAGCTCGCTCTCTTTACAGGCGACAAAAATGTCGATGTATTTTGGATCGATGTACTTGGCCATCACCGGGTTGTCGTCCAGCTCGCGCAGTGCGTCGCGCAGGTTGTTCGGCAGGCTTTGTTCGTGTTGCTCGTACGAGTTGCCTTCTACCGGCGCGCCTGGTTCGACCTTGTTGACCAGGCCGTGGTGCACGCCCGCCAGGACCGAAGCCATTACCAGATACGGGTTGGCATCGGCACCGGCAACGCGGTGTTCGATACGTACCGCGTCGGCGGTGCCGGTCGGTACACGAACGGCGACCGTGCGGTTGTCCAGGCCCCAAGTGGGCGAGTTGGGCACATAGAACTGCGCACCGAACCGGCGATACGAGTTGACGTTCGGGCACAGGAAAGCCATTTGTGCCGGCAGGGTCTCGAGCACACCGCCGATTGCGTGACGCAATGCGGCGTTCTGCTCGGGATCCTCGCTGGTGAAGATGTTCTTGCCATCGCGATCCAGGATCGAGATGTGAACGTGCAGACCATTACCCGCCTGACCCGGATAGGGCTTGGCCATGAAGGTCGTGTCCATCTCGTGATCGTAGGCGATGTTCTTGATCAGTCGCTTGAGCAGCACAGCGTAATCGCACGCCTTGATAGCGTCGGCAACGTGGTGCAGGTTGACTTCGAACTGGGCCGGGGCGCTTTCCTTGACGATGGCATCGGCAGGAATGCCTTGCTCCTTCGCACCTTCAAGTATGTCCTGAAGGCAGTCGACGTACTCGTCGAGGTCGTCGATCAGGTAGACCTGTGTCGAATGCGGGCGTTTGCCGGAAATAGGCGAGCGGGGCGGTTGTGGGCGACCGTTCACGTTCTCCTGATCGATCAGGTAGAACTCCAGCTCGAATGCCGCGCAGATGGTCAGGCCCATTTCGTCGAATTTGGCGACGACCTGACGCAATACTTCACGCGGGTCGGCAAAAAACGGGTCGCCTTCGAGTTCGTGCATGGTCATCAGCAATTGCGCGGTAGGGCGCTTTTGCCATGGCTCGTTGCACAGGGTGTCAGGGATGGGATAACAGATTCGGTCAGCATCACCGATATCCAGGCCCAGGCCGGTGCTTTCCACCGTGGAGCCATTGATATCCAGAGCAAATAAAGAGGCAGGCAGGTTGATGCCCTTCTCGTAAACCTTATGGAGGCTGGTGCGTTCGATGCGTTTGCCACGCACCACACCATTCATATCTGCAATCAGAAGGTCAACGTACAGAACCTCAGGATGTTCCTTAAGGAACGCGTTCGCTTCGTTAAGCTGAACGGCACGCGGGGGTACCGACATGATGCAACACCTTTGTTGTTAAAAATATCAATCATCAATGATTGCGGATCTCAGTCAATCCGAAAGCCATGATGAAGTCAATAGAGCCTTTTTTGCCCTAAAACTGCGCCATATGGCCTTTTTTGCCGCTATTTAGGGCGTTTTATTCCGTTTCTGACCGCTGTTAAATACAAGCTAGAGCGGCCTGTCTTCTATTTTTAACGGGTTGTTGTATAAAAAAATGAACGAGGCTAAGCTCGATCGCAACCCAGTAGAGCAACAATAGCGGGGGTCCAATGCTTCACCTTTCCCTGGTCGACACGCGACTATCAAGTCCGTACAGCGCTCATCATGCCTGTGATATCGGTGCTCGTGGTGGGTTGCCACACCTTGCGACATCCCTGAACGGCTATCGAAGCCAGTCTGCTCTACTCTCAATGCTCGACATTACCACTATAACGGCTTCGTCAGTGTGACCGCGGCCGTCTGGAAATCCGGCCCCGCAGCTGTCACCTTACCTCTAATCGGCGTCTGCCGAAACGAGTTGTACAACATGACGCCGATGCGTCTGGAACGCCTGATCACGATCAGGACAATAAAACCCTGAGGTATTTATGAGTACCAACCTCGACCAGCTCACCGATTGGTTGAAAGAACACAAGATTACCGAAGTCGAATGCATGATGTCCGACCTTACCGGCATCACCCGAGGCAAGATCTCGCCGACCAACAAGTTCATCGCTGAAAAAGGCATGCGTCTGCCTGAAAGCGTGCTGTTGCAGACGGTGACCGGCGACTACGTAGAAGACGATATCTACTACGAGCTGCTGGACCCGGCAGACATCGACATGATCTGCCGTCCCGACCAGAACGCGGTGTATCTGGTGCCCTGGGCGGTCGAGCCCACTGCGCAGGTGATTCACGACACCTACGACAAGCAGGGCAACCCCATCGAGCTGTCGCCGCGCAACGTGTTGAAGAAGGTCCTCAAGCTTTACGCCGATCAGGGCTGGCAGCCAATCGTGGCGCCGGAGATGGAGTTCTACCTGACCAAGCGTAGCGACGACCCGGACTATCCGCTACAGCCACCGATCGGGCGCTCCGGGCGACCAGAGACCGGGCGTCAGTCGTTCTCCATCGAAGCGGCCAACGAATTCGATCCGCTGTTCGAAGACGTCTATGACTGGTGCGAACTGCAGAATCTGGACCTGGACACGCTGATCCACGAAGACGGCACGGCGCAGATGGAAATCAACTTCCGTCACGGTGATGCCCTGTCGCTGGCTGATCAGATTCTGGTGTTCAAGCGCACCATGCGCGAAGCCGCGCTCAAGCACGACGTTGCGGCGACCTTCATGGCCAAGCCGATGACCGGCGAACCGGGCAGTGCCATGCACTTGCACCAGAGCATCATCGACATCGAGACCGGCAAGAACATCTTCTCCAATGAAGACGGGACCATGAGCGAGCTGTTTCTGAACCACGTCGGTGGTCTGCAGAAGTTCATACCCGAGCTGTTGCCGCTGTTCGCCCCCAACGTCAACTCGTTCCGCCGCTTTCTGCCTGACACCTCGGCACCGGTGAACGTCGAGTGGGGCGAAGAGAACCGTACCGTCGGCCTGCGCGTGCCGGACGCCGTGCCGCAGAATCGTCGTGTCGAAAACCGTCTGCCAGGTGCCGATGCCAACCCTTATCTGGCCATCGCCGCCAGTCTGCTGTGCGGCTTCATCGGCATGGTCGAAGGCATCAACCCGAGTGCGCCGGTGGTCGGGCGTGGCTACGAGCGTCGCAACCTGCGCCTGCCATTGACCATCGAAGACGCGCTGGAACGCATGGAAAACAGCAAGACCATCGAAAAATACCTGGGCAAGAAATTCATCATCGGTTACGTCGCGGTCAAGCGCGCCGAGCATGAAAACTTCAAGCGCGTGATCAGCTCGTGGGAGCGGGAATTCCTGCTCTTCGCCGTCTGATCCCGCAGAGCGCCGCAGCAGCAGGTATGCGGCGCTCTGATAACTGACCTGAATTAAAGGAAGTGCTGCATGAGTGCCCACAATAATCCGCAAACCCTCGAATGGCAGGCCTTGAGCAGCGAACATCACCTGGCACCGTTCAGCGACTACAAACAATTGAAAGAGAAAGGCCCGCGCATTATTACCCGTGCCGAGGGCGTTTATTTGTGGGACAGCGAGGGCAACAAGATCCTCGATGGCATGTCCGGCCTGTGGTGCGTAGCCATTGGTTACGGCAGGGATGAACTGGCCGACGCTGCCAGCAAACAAATGCGTGAGCTGCCTTATTACAACCTTTTTTTCCAGACCGCCCACCCGCCGGTGCTAGAGCTGGCCAAAGCCATTTCCGAAATCGCTCCGCAGGGCATGAACCACGTGTTCTTCACCGGTTCAGGCTCCGAAGGTAATGACACGATGCTGCGCATGGTTCGTCATTACTGGGCTCTCAAAGGCCAACCAAACAAGAAAACCATCATCAGCCGCGTCAATGGTTACCACGGCTCCACTGTCGCCGGTGCCAGTCTGGGTGGCATGACCTACATGCACGAGCAGGGCGACCTGCCTATTCCGGGTGTTGTGCACATTCCCCAGCCCTACTGGTTCGGCGAAGGCGGCGACATGACGCCGGACGAGTTCGGTGTGTGGGCTGCCGAGCAACTGGAAAAGAAAATTATCGAGCTGGGCGTCGAGAATGTCGGCGCATTCATTGCCGAACCGATTCAGGGCGCAGGCGGTGTGATCGTGCCGCCCGATTCCTACTGGCCGAAGATCAAGGAAATCCTTTCCCGCTACGACATCCTGTTCGCCGCCGATGAGGTGATTTGTGGTTTCGGCCGCACCAGTGAGTGGTTCGGTAGCGATTTCTACGGCCTCAAACCCGACATGATGACCATCGCCAAAGGCCTGACCTCCGGTTATGTACCGATGGGCGGCCTGATCGTGCGCGATGAAATCGTCGCGGTGCTCAATGAGGGCGGTGATTTCAATCATGGCTTTACCTACTCCGGGCATCCGGTGGCGGCAGCCGTTGCGCTGGAGAACATACGTATCCTGCGCGAAGAAAAGATCGTCGAACGGGTCAAGTCGGAAACGGCACCGTATTTGCAAAAGCGTTTGCGTGAGTTGAGCGATCATCCGCTGGTGGGCGAGGTTCGTGGCGTCGGGCTGCTGGGAGCCATCGAACTGGTTAAGGACAAGGTCACTCGCGAGCGCTACACCGACAAGGGCGCGGGGATGATCTGTCGAACCTTCTGCTTCGATAATGGCCTGATCATGCGGGCCGTGGGCGACACGATGATCATTGCGCCGCCACTGGTGATCAGTTTTGCGGAAATCGACGAACTGGTGGAAAAGGCTCGCAAATGCCTGGATCTGACGCTGGCGGTATTGCAGGGCTGAAAACGTGGAAAAAAGCGTCGATTCAAGCGCAATGTGCATTGTTTAACGGGTGTCGGCTTGAAAGCCTGCCCAGGAAGTTGCCAGACTAATGGCTACACGCCGCTAACTGACGGTCAGTGATAAAAATACATTGGAGCTACGCATGAAAAAATTTGGCAAGACCCTTCTCGCGCTGTCCCTGATGGGCGTTGTGGCCGCCGCTGCGCAGGCCGATGATAAAGTGCTGCACGTCTATAACTGGTCCGATTACATCGCGCCGGACACCGTTGCCAAGTTCGAGAAAGAATCGGGCATCAAGGTGGTCTACGACGTTTTCGACAGCAACGAGACGCTGGAAGCCAAATTGCTCGCCGGCAAGTCCGGCTATGACATCGTTGTGCCGTCCAACAACTTCCTGGCCAAGCAGATCAAGGCGGGCGTCTACCAGGAACTGGACAAATCCAAGCTGCCGAACTGGAAGAACCTGAACGAATCGCTGCTCAAGGCCGTGTCGGTCAGCGACCCGGACAACAAGCACGCATTCCCGTACATGTGGGGCTCGATCGGTATCGGCATCAACCCGGACAAGGTCAAGGCCGCACTGGGTGCTGACGCGCCGGTCAACTCGTGGGATCTGCTGTTCAAGCCCGAGAACGCTGCCAAGCTGAAATCATGCGGCATCAGCTTCCTCGACTCGCCGACCGAAATGCTGCCGATTGCCCTGCATTACCTGGGCTACCCGACCGACTCTCAGGACAAGAAGCAGCTCGCCGAAGCTGAAGCGCTGTTCATGAAGATTCGTCCGTCGATTGGCTATTTCCACTCGTCGAAGTACATCTCGGACCTGGCCAACGGCAATATCTGCGTCGCAGTCGGCTACTCGGGCGACATCTATCAGGCCAAGTCCCGTGCTGCGGAAGCCGGTGGCAAGGTAAAAGTTGCCTACAACATTCCGAAAGAAGGTGCCGGCAGCTTCTATGACATGGTCGCCATTCCCAAGGATGCCGAAAACGTTGAAGGTGCCTACAAGTTCATGACCTTCCTGATGAAGCCCGAAATCATGGCTGAAATCACCAACGCAGTGCGCTTCCCGAATGGTAACGCGGCAGCAACGGCGCTGGTCGACAAGGAAATCACCAGTGACCCTGGCGTTTATCCGCCTGCCGACGTACAGGCCAAACTGTATGCAATCGCTGACCTGCCTGCTGCCACGCAGCGGATCATGACTCGCAGCTGGACCAAGATAAAGTCGGGTAAATAAGCCTGTCATCAAACCTGTGGATGCTGCGTAGCCTTGGCCGCGCAGCAGCCAGCAGACAGGAATATTGCCTAAACCTTTGCTGGTTGGACGCATAGACGGTAAGTTGCGCGCCGGTTTGGTTTTCCGGACGCCCTCCGGCGCTCAGGCCCCTCTGTTAAAAGGACTCATTCTTTGTCTATTTCTATTTTTTCCAAAGCCTTGCTGGCGGCTGCCGGGCTGACACTGTCGATTAGTGCTCAGGCCGAATCCACCGTGCATATTTATAACTGGTCCGATTACATCGGCAAGACCACCCTGGCGGACTTCGAAGCCGCGACCGGCATAAAGCCGATGTACGACGTGTTCGACTCCAACGAAACCCTTGAAGCCAAGCTGTTGGCCGGACGCACCGGCTATGACGTGGTGGTGCCGTCCAATCACTTCCTCGGCAAGCAGATCAAGGCTGGCGCGTTCCAGAAACTCGACAAGTCGCTGCTGCCCAATTACAAGAACCTCGACCCGGCGCTGCTCAAGCGTCTGGAGAAGAACGATCCGGGTAACCAGTACGCCGTGCCGTACCTGTGGGGGACCAACGGCATCGGTTACAACGTCGAAAAGGTCAAGGCCGTGTTGGGCGTCGACAAGATCGACTCCTGGGCCGTGCTGTTTGAGCCGGAGAACATCAAGAAGCTCTCCAGCTGTGGCGTAGCGTTTCTCGACTCCGCCGATGAGATGTTGCCTGCGGTGCTCAACTACATGGGGCTGGACCCCAACAGCACCAAGGAAGCTGATTACAAGAAGGCCGAAGCCAAGCTGCTGGCGATTCGTCCTTACGTGACCTATTTCCACTCGTCCAAATACATCACCGACCTGGCTAACGGCGACATCTGTGTTGCCGCAGGATTTTCGGGTGATGTGTTCCAGGCCAAGGCTCGCGCAGAAGAGGCAGGCAAAGGCGTGAAGCTCGCTTACAGCATCCCGAAAGAGGGCGGCAACCTGTGGTTCGATATGCTGGCTATTCCGGCAGACTCGAAAAACATCAAGGCTGCCAGCGCCTTCATCAATTACATGCTTGACCCCAAGGTGATTGCCCAGGTCAGCGATGAAGTCGGCTACGCCAACCCCAATCCCGCCTCCGGCGAGTTCATGGACCAGAAAATCCGCACCGATGCAGCGGTTTACCCGCCTCAGGAAGTGCTGGACCGTCTGTTCGTGAACAGCGAGTTGCCCCCCAAGGTGCAACGTCTGATGACCCGCAGCTGGACCAAGGTCAAGTCGGGCAAATAAAAATCCAGCACCCGGCCGTATTGGCCGGGTTGCCTACCTGTTGGGAGTTTCACCCATGGCAGTTGCCTCCGGCGCCTACAAGAAAGCCCTCGAAGGCGGTCAGCAACCCAAAGAGGTGCTGGTCAAGATTGATCGGGTCACGAAGAAGTTCGACGAGACGATTGCGGTGGACGACGTGTCCCTGCAAATCAACAAGGGCGAGATCTTCGCCCTGCTTGGCGGCTCCGGTTCCGGAAAGTCCACACTGCTGCGCATGCTGGCCGGTTTCGAGCGCCCGACCGAGGGGCGTATCTACCTCGACGGCGTCGACATTACAGACATGCCGCCGTACGAACGTCCGATCAACATGATGTTCCAGTCCTACGCACTGTTCCCGCACATGACCGTCGCGGACAACATCGCCTTTGGCCTGAAACAGGACAAGCTGGCCAAGCCGGAAATCGAAGCCCGCGTGGCGGAAATGCTCAAGCTGGTGCAGATGACACAGTACGCCAAGCGCAAGCCGCACCAGCTCTCGGGCGGCCAGCGTCAACGTGTGGCCCTGGCCCGTTCGCTGGCCAAAAAGCCCAAGCTTTTGCTGCTCGACGAGCCTATGGGCGCGCTGGACAAGAAACTGCGTTCGCAGATGCAACTGGAACTGGTAGAGATCATCGAGCGCGTAGGCGTGACTTGTGTGATGGTGACTCACGATCAGGAAGAGGCCATGACCATGGCCGAGCGCATCGCGATCATGCACCTGGGCTGGATCGCGCAGATCGGCAGCCCGATCGATATCTATGAAACCCCGACCAGCCGTCTGGTCTGCGAATTCATTGGCAGCGTCAACCTGTTCGAAGGTGACGTGATCGAAGACATGGAAGCCCACGCGCTGATCCGCAGCCCCGAGCTGGAGCGCAATATCTATGTCGGCCACGGCGTCAGTACGTCGGTGGAAGACAAGCACATCACCTACGCCTTGCGTCCGGAAAAACTGCTGGTTACCACTGAGCAACCCGGCTTCGAATACAACTGGTCGCGCGGCAAGGTCCACGACATCGCCTACCTGGGCGGTCATTCGGTGTTCTACGTCGAGCTGCCGGGCGGCAAACTGGTGCAGTCGTTCGTCGCCAACGCCGAGCGTCAGGGCGCACGGCCTACCTGGGGCGATGAAGTCTACGTGTGGTGGGAAGACGACAGCGGCGTGGTACTGCGCTCATGAAAATCCGCAAGATCAAGCGCGCGTTCGAGCGCATAAAGCCCAACGGGCGGCAGATGGTCATCGGCGTGCCGTTCCTCTGGCTGTTCCTGTTCTTTGCCTTGCCGTTTCTGATCGTACTCAAGATCAGCTTCGCCGAAGCCGACGTCGCGATCCCGCCATACACCGAGATCTTCAGCTACGCCGACGAAAAGCTGCAGATGGTCCTCAACTTCGCCAACTACACCTTGCTCAGTGGCGATGACCTGTATGTTTCGGCCTATCTGGGCTCGCTGAAAATGGCCTTCATCAGCACGTTGCTGTGCCTGCTGATCGGCTATCCGATGGCTTATGCCATTGCCAGCGCCCGTAAAGACCTGCAAACCGTGCTGTTGCTGCTGATCATGATGCCGACCTGGACCGCGATCCTGATCCGCGTTTACGCCTGGATGGGCATTCTCAGCAACAACGGGCTGCTCAATGCCTTCCTGATGTGGCTGGGCCTGATCGACGCGCCGTTGCAGATCCTCAACACCAACCTGGCGGTGTACATCGGCGTGGTCTATTCCTATCTGCCGTTCATGATTTTGCCGCTGTACGCCAACCTTGTGAAGCACGACACCAGCCTGCTGGAAGCCGCGTCCGACCTGGGTTCGAGCACCTTCAACAGTTTCTGGAAAATCACCGTACCGCTGTCCAAGAACGGCGTGATCGCCGGCTGCATGCTGGTATTCATTCCGGTGGTCGGCGAGTTCGTGATTCCCGAGCTGCTGGGTGGCCCGGAAACCCTGATGATCGGCCGCGTGCTGTGGCAGGAATTCTTCAATAACCGTGACTGGCCGGTGGCTTCGGCGCTGGCAGTCATCATGCTGCTGGTGCTGATCGTGCCCATCATCCTGTTCAACCGCAGTCAGGCCAAAGAACTGGAGGGCAAGGCATGAACCGCTTTCGATTCTCGAACCTGATGCTCGTTCTGGGTTTGCTGTTCATCTATGCGCCGATGGTGATTCTGGTCATCTACTCGTTCAACGCCTCGCAACTGGTGACGGTCTGGGGCGGCTGGTCGGTGAAGTGGTACGTCGGCCTGCTGGACAACTCGCAACTGATGGGCTCGGTGATGCGCTCGCTGGAGATCGCCTGCTACACCGCCGTTGCTGCGGTGGCGCTGGGGACGATGGCTGCGTTTGTGCTGACCCGCATCAGTCGCTTCAAGGGCCGGACGTTCTTTGGCGGGCTGGTTACAGCTCCCCTGGTCATGCCGGAAGTGATCACCGGTCTGTCGCTGTTGCTGCTGTTCGTGGCAATGGCGCAATTGATCGGCTGGCCGCAGGAACGCGGCATCATGACCATCTGGATCGCGCACACGACGTTCTGCGCGGCCTACGTGGCAGTTGTGGTATCGGCGCGGCTGCGTGAGCTGGACCTGTCGATTGAAGAAGCGGCGATGGATCTGGGGGCGCGTCCGTGGAAGGTGTTCTTGCTGATCACCATCCCGATGATCGCGCCGTCGCTGGCAGCCGGCGGCATGATGTCGTTTGCACTGTCACTGGACGACCTGGTGCTCGCCAGCTTCGTCTCCGGGCCGGGCTCGACAACCTTGCCGATGGAAGTGTTCTCCGCCGTGCGACTGGGTGTTAAACCTGAAATCAACGCGGTTGCCAGCCTAATCCTGCTGGCCGTTTCTCTGGCAACCTTCATGGTCTGGTTCTTCACCCGTCGCGCGGAAAACAGCCGCAAGCGTGCTATCCAGCAAGCCATCGAGGAAAGCGCGGCAGACGCCTGGAAACAACCGGACCCAAGGCGTGCACCTGCGGCGTGAGGACCTGATCGTGCGCGGAGGGCGTGGGAGCGAGCTTGCTCGCGAACTGCCGGTTACCGGCAGCAACTAGCTATCCCGGTTTACCGCTCCCACGCTCCAGCGTGGGAGCGCAGCTCTGGACGCTCTGCGTCTCTGCGTCCGATCTTGATAGCGCGGTGCTACGCAGACCTGTGACGCTGAGCGTCACGAAAGGCATGCCAACACGGAGCATTGGCACGATAGTCAAATCCGGTTGTGCCTGATGTACCGTACGTGAAGGTTTCACTGTCGGTGCCCGACAGTTCGCGAGCAAGCTCGCTCCCACGCCCTCCGGGCAGAAGCCCCGTTTCCGGACTCGGCGCAAAGCGTGTCGCTAGGCCCCCGGCACCAGCCGCAAAACCCCTTCAGTATGCTCTGCCACGTCCTTCTCGCTGAAGCGCTGTGGCACGTACTCGCCACTCACAAACGCCTTGGCCTGATCCGAATAATGCTTGTCGAACGGCACGCCGCTTTGTCCCACCGGATTTATCCCCAGGCTGTGCGCCGGGTCGGCGAAGTCGATCAGGCGGCGGGTCGAAGGGCCGTAGCCGACGGGCCACGGGGCAGGGCGGATGCTGGATGACAGGTTGTTCGGCACTTCATGAGTGCCCGGCGCTGCATACGGGCCAACGTTGAAGATCATGTCCAGCGGCTTTTGCGACCCCATCGGGTGGCCCTGAGTAAGGGTGTGCGCCTTGCCCCACACCCATTCGTCCGGGTTGGTGCCGTACAGCGACCGCAAGTGCGACACGCTGGCTCGCCAGGCTACCTTGACGGTATTGGCGCGGCTTTCTTCATGGGGTGAATTGCGATTGTTCCACCACGGCGAATCGGCGTCGGCGGCCAGACGCGGCAGGGCGGCGTCCAGTACGCGGGTCGACAGCAGCATCTCGAACATCGTATCGCCCAGTTCGTCGTGGAATGTTTCCTCAGTCAGGTCGAACAGGAACTGGTTGAACAGTGTGGCACCCACCGAATCAACAGGGTAATCGCCCTTCCAGCTGGCGAGGCGCTCCACGAGGGCGAGTTCATCCGGGTCGCTGACGACGCTGCGCAGTACCGGAATCAACGGTTTGAGAATGCTTGGTGCGTAATCGGTCTGCGTGCCCAGTTGCAGCGCCTTGCTGGCTGCCAGGTCCCACTTGATGGTGGAGTCGCTCAGTTGCCGGTTCAGCTCCTGGCCGCGCTCGGCCGGGTTGTAATAGCCGGGAATCGGCATGCCGGTCGGCGACTGCGGCTGGAAGTTGGCCGACACGATGTAGCCACGCGCCGGGTTTTCTTCGTGCGGGTTGGCGCTGAATGGGTAGAAGCCCGATTTGTCCGCCTGCGCGGTGCTGCCATCGAGGATGAAGCTCGGGTTGACGCCTTGCGGACGAATCGGCAGTTGCGCCGCAGCCCACCAGCCGATGTCACCTTTGGCATTGGCCCAGACAATGTTGAGGCCCGGCGACTGGATCTTCTCGGCGGCGCTGCGCATCTTCTCCAGCGTGTCTGCGCGGTTGGCTTCGTAGAAACCATCCAGTACCGGGTTGGCAGACACCAGAAAGGACCACCACATGGCAATCGGTGTCTGCCCGGCATTCTTGCCCATCACGGTGTTGACGATAGGTCCGTGCGGCGATTCCAGCAGGGTCAGCGGGACTGGCGATTGGCCTTTGACTGCTATCTGCTGCTCGGTGCGGGTCATGGCTACCCATTGCCCGTGATACCAGACCTGATTGGGGTTATCAGGATTGGTCTTCTCGGCGATCAGGTCCACGTCATCGTTCTGGAACATGGTCAGGCTCCAGCCGAAATCCATGTTGTGGCCCAGAAACGCAAACGGATTGAGCCCCGGGAAGTGCCCGTACAGCTCAAAGCCCGGCGCAGAAAGCTGTGCTTCGTACCACACCGAAGGCACCGAGAAGCGGATGTGCGGGTCGCCCGCCAGTATCGGTTTGCCGCTTTGCGTGCGGCTGCCGGAAATCACCCAGGCGTTGCTGCCCTCGAACTGCGGCAGACCTGCGCCTTCCAGCGCCTTGTGGCTCAGCTGGGCCAGCTGCGCCAGGCCTTTCCAGTCGGCGCTGGCCAATGCCGGTTTAGAACCGAGCATGCCGTCCGGATGCCAGTCCAGATCAAACACTTTCAAATATTGCGGGCCCAGTTGATCGCGCACGTACGTCAGCAATGGTTCGGTTCTGAATGCTGCCGCAAAGCTGTACGCCAGATAGCCGCCGATGCTGACGGTGTCTTCGGTAGTGAAGCGCCGCTTGGGAATACCCAGCGCGTCGAACTCCATCGGTCGTGCGTGGGTGTCCTGATACTGATTGACGCCGTCGATGTAGGCTTCCAGCGCTTTCCAGGTCGGGGTGTTCTTGTCCTGGCGTGCGACATACGCGTCGGCATGCTCGCGAATGCGCAGCGTGCGAAACAGTTTGTCGGTCTCGACCAGGTTCGGCCCGAGTATTTCCGCCAGTTCGCCACGCGCCAGACGCCGCAGCATTTCCATCTGGAACAGCCGGTCCTGAGCATGGGCATAGCCGAGCGCGCGGTAAAGGTCGGCTTCGTTCTCGGCGCGGATGTGTGGCACGCCACGCTCGTCGTAGCGCAGGGTGACGGGGGCCTGAAGACGGCTCATGGCGATCTCGCCGTCACGTACCGGCAGTTTGCTATTTACGTACCAGCCCGCGCCACCCGCAAGCAGGGCGAAGATGATGGCTAGAATGAAGAGGCTGCGTTTCATCCGGTTTCTCTGTAAATGGCGTAGGCGGGAATTAAGACTATCGTTGTGACGCAGTTGATTCGATGAAACCCGATACAAGAGCCCGTTCGAAACGGCTTCAGGGCGAATTCGGGCAGGTGAGCTCGCGAGCATCGCCCAATGTGCAGACAGCAATGTGCACGTTCAATGACAGATGTCTGCGATTACAGCCGCTTAGCTTGCCATGCCGGGGCAGACAGAAGAATATCGTTACACAACTTTACGAGTCATTTGTTGAAATCTGGAAACCACATGTCCGTCACGTTCGACCCCGATAACCTGCGTGCCAGCCTGCTGCCGCTGAGCGTTATTGATCCGCTTTCCATGGAGGGACTGGCTTATCAGCGCTTCTACGGTCTTGCCGGACTGTGTGGCGAAAACGTCATACGCAGCTGGCTGGGGCGCCTCGATGTGGCGGGCTATGAGGTGGTCGGGCAGGTCTGGCTGCCTGACAATCCGGTCGCCACGCTGTTTCTGTTTCACGGCTTCTATGACCACATGGGCCTGTACCGGCATGTAATCGAGTGGGCTCTGGAGCAAGGCTTTGCCGTGATCGCCTGCGACCTGCCGGGGCATGGTCTGTCGAGCGGCAGTCGCGCCTGTATCAATGACTTCGCCGAATACCAACTGGTGTTGCAACGCCTGCTGCTCGAAGCCGAAGGCCTTGGCCTGCCACATCCCTGGCACCTGTGCGGACAAAGCATGGGCGGTGCCATCGTTACCGATCACCTGCTCCATCAGGGGCACGACACGCCTGCGCAAGGTGAGGTAATCCTGCTGGCACCGCTGGTCAGGCCAAGGGCCTGGGGATGGTCGCGGTTGAGTTATCACCTGCTCAAACCGTTCGTAAACGGCATTGCCCGGCGTTTCACCGAAAACTCCAATGCGCCTGCGTTCCTGCCTTTTCTCCTGGCGGACCCTTTGCAGCCGCGTCGCCTGCCCACTGCCTGGGTCGGCGCGTTGTCGCAATGGATCGTGCGTATTGAGCGCGCGCCGCGCAGCCTGCGCAGCCCGTTGATCATTCAAGGTGACTCAGACATGACGGTCGACTGGTCTCACAACCTCACGGTTCTGAAAGGCAAGTTCAGCCAGCCACAAATCCTGATGTTGGGGCACGCCCGGCATCATCTGGCCAATGAATCGCCGGAGTTACGGGCAAGGTACTTTGATTTTCTGGAAGGGCGTTTGCGCTAAGCCGTCGGTACCGATCAGGGGTTCAGGCTCGACGCACTCTGCCCGACGGCCAGACCGGCGCGAATCGCAGCCAGTGCGGCCTGATAATAGGCTTTGCCTTCCGGCGACTCGGCGAAGGTCGAGAACTCTTCAAGTTCAGGGTCGGACAGGTCGCGGTACACATACAGCAGCGTGTTGTTCAGGTCGGCGCTGATCTGCGCCATCAGGCGTTCGCGCTGGCCTTCGAGCATGCCTTGCGCCTGACCGCCGCCCAACAGGCCGGGAATCATCTGGCTCAGGCTGTCGGCGGCAACGCCTGCGATGGCCAGGCTGACTTCTGCACCGGCCTGTCTGGCTGGCAGCGCCTGGGCCAGGTGGCCAATCAGCAACTGACGCGTGGCATCCGCTTCGATATGTGGCAGCCCTTGCGCGTGCTTGGCCAGTTGGTCGGCGCGGGTTGCGGTCAGTTCGGCGTTGACGATCTTGCGACCCAGCGGCGACTGAAAGAATTGCAGCGAGGGCTTGGGGTCCTTGAGGCTTTCACGCAGGCGCCTGGACGCGCGCTGATCCATGGCCTGGGGGGAAAAACGCTGATTGCTGTTATTGACCAGCGCTTGATAAACCGCAGGCGGCAGGTTGTTGCTGTAGCGCTGTTGGGCAGCCTTGAGAGCATCGTTGAAATGCGCGCGCTGTTCCGGCCAGCCTGCGGCCTTGTACAACTGATCGTAGCTGTCTGCCCAGGCAGGGGAGGTGCAGAACATCAACAGCAAAACAAACAAACGACGCATTGGGGACTCCTGTCGGCAGGCCGCTATTCTCCGGGTGTTAGCGTGGATTTGTCGAGTTATGAGTGCCGCCAGCGAGTGAAATCTCACGCGTGTGATACTGCATGTATACGCCTCTGTCAGATTTCATGGCTTATCGATACTATGCACGCCATGCGCATACCCTCTGACCACCCACTGCTGTTGCGAATCGTCGACGACCTGGCCGCCAACGGCTGGTCGCAGCAGAATATTTTCCTGCCCGAAGCTCTGACTCTTGAACTTGAGCAAGAGTGCCGAAAACGTGCTGCCGAAGGTGAGCTGGAGCCTGCCGCTATTGGCAAGGGGGCAGCGCAGGAAATACGCGAAGGCATTCGTGGTGACCGCATTCAGTGGCTTGAAGCGGGGCAGGTGCAGTGTTGCGACAGCTATCTGGAATTGATGGAAAGCCTGCGTCAGGCGCTCAATCGCGGCCTTTTTCTGGGGCTGGAGGACTATGAAAGCCATTTTGCGCTGTATCCACCGGGTGCCCGCTACCTCAGGCATGTGGATCGCTTTCGCGATGATGACAAGCGCATGGTGTCGGCGGTGCTCTACCTCAACAATGCCTGGCTGCCCGAGCATGGCGGCCAGTTGCGTATGTATCTCAAGGACGATGTAGCTTACGACGTCCAGCCTACAGGCGGTTGCCTGGTGGTTTTTCTGTCCGGTGATATTCCCCACGAAGTCATGCCTGCCAGCCGTGATCGACTGTCACTGACAGGCTGGTTCAGGCGCCGCAGCAATGAGTTGTTCCAGTGACCTGTAGCCCGTTCATGAAAACTGTTTCATCAATGCAGTGAGCCATTGAGCCCGGCTGCGGTCTATCGTGAGCACTCCTGAACCGACGGATTTGTTGTGTGAGGGTCGACTTACGTCAACTGTAATCGGAGCAATCATGAAATCCTTATTTTCTGGAACGATGGTCGCGGGCCTGTTGCTCAGCGCATCCATGCTGGTCAGCGCCGCCGATATGCCACGCACTGCATCCCCTGAAGGCGCCGAGGTGTACATCATCTCGCCCAAGGACGGTGAAACCGTCACCTCACCGTTCACGGTGCAATTCGGCCTCAAGGGCATGGGTGTCGCGCCTGCGGGTGTCGATGTTCCCGAGACCGGTCACCATCACCTGCTGATCGACGTGAAGGATCAGCCGTCGATGAATGCGCCGCTGCCGGTCAGTGACAACATCCGCCACTTCGGCAAGGGCCAGACCGAAACCGAAATCAACCTGCCGCCTGGTCAGCACACATTGCAATTGCTGATGGGCGACAAAGGCCATATGCCGCTGAACCCGTCGGTCGAGTCAAAGAAGATCACGATCAATGTGAAGTAGGGCTGTCAGTGCTTGTGTGACGCCAAGCGTCACGAACGGCACTCCCACGCTGGAGCCTGGAAGAACACTTATCGTGCCCATGCTCCGCGTGGGCATGCAGTTCTGGACGCTCTGCGTCCGATCTTGAGGGGGCTTGTAGCGGAAGGCGCGCCCATGCAGAGCATGGGCACGCTGATCAGGGCGATCAGAACAGAACGCGGCTGCGGATGGTGCCTTTGATCTGTTGCAGCTTGGCTTGTGCCAAATCCGAGTACTCGGCGTCGACGTCGATGACCACGTAACCGACTTTCTCGTTGGTCTGCAGGAACTGACCGGAGATGTTGATGCCGTTCTCGGCGAAGACCTTGTTGATCTCGCTGAGCACGCCCGGGATGTTCTCGTGGATGTGCAGCAGGCGATGCTTGCCAGGGTGAGCAGGCAAGGCCACTTCCGGGAAGTTGACCGACGACACCGAGGTACCGTTGTCGCTGTACTTGACCAGCTTTTCTGCGACTTCCAGACCGATGTTGGCCTGCGCTTCGGCAGTGGAACCACCGATGTGCGGGGTCAGGATCACGTTGTCCAGGCCGCGCAGCGGGCTTTCGAAGATGTCGTCGTTCGAGCGTGGCTCGACCGGGAACACGTCGATTGCAGCGCCGATCAGGTGTTTGTCCTTGATCGCGTCGGCCAGGGCGTCCAGCTCAACGACTGTGCCGCGAGCCGCGTTGATCAGGATGCTGCCCTTTTTCATCGCGCGAATTTCTTTTTCGCCGATCATCCACTGGGTTTCCGAGGTTTCCGGCACGTGCAGGGTAACGATATCGGACATGCCCA
Source organism: Pseudomonas syringae group sp. J254-4 (assembly GCF_032586855.1). NCBI lineage: Bacteria > Pseudomonadati > Pseudomonadota > Gammaproteobacteria > Pseudomonadales > Pseudomonadaceae > Pseudomonas > Pseudomonas syringae group sp. J254-4. The sequence continues at coordinate 164,663 of NZ_JAWHOO010000013.1, forward strand.
GCAGCTCGTTCAGGCTGGACACCTGAGTCGCGTTGCCCAGTGGCAGCTTGGTCAGCGTGTCGTAGAAGTACACCTGCATGCCCAGGCCTTCGGCCAGCACCGACAGTTGCGTACCGATCGAGCCATAGCCAATGATGCCGAGTTTCTTGCCACGGATTTCGAAAGAGTTGGCCGCGCTTTTGATCCAGCCGCCACGGTGGCAGGAAGCGTTCTTCTCGGGGATACCGCGCAGCAGCAGGATGGCTTCGGCCAGTACCAGTTCGGCGACCGAACGGGTGTTGGAGTAGGGCGCATTGAACACTGCAATACCACGCTCACGCGCTGCATTGAGGTCAACCTGATTGGTGCCGATGCAGAAGCAGCCGACGGCAACCAGTTTCTTGGCGCAATCGAACAGCTCTTCGGTCAACTGAGTGCGGGAGCGGATACCGATGAAGTGTGCGTCGGCGATCTTTTCTTTCAGTTCGGCTTCCGGCAGAGACTTGGTGTGGTACTCGATGCTGGTGTAGCCGGCTGCCTTGAGGACGTCGACAGCGGACTGATGGACGCCTTCGAGAAGAAGGAACTTGATCTTGCTCTTGTCGAGGGAAGTCTTGCTCATCTGCGTAAACCTGTGTCCCGAAGAAAATTGGCAGGGGGTGCCCGGTTCGGCTCTGGGCACGACTCACGGGGGGCGTATGCTAGCATATGAGCCCCGCGAAACCTCATCCCGTAACGTGAACCGTTCTCAGGATGCCCATGAATTGTTCGAGAGTTGAGTCCATGACTGATCGCGCTTTGATTGATGAGCTGCAGACCCTGGTTGACACCGGCAAGGTGCTGACCGATGCCGATTCTCTGCAGACTTACGGCAAGGACTGGACCAAACAATTCACCCCCGCGCCACTGGCTATCGTGTTTCCCAAAACCACCGAACAGGTGCAGGCGATCGTACGCTGGGCCAATGAGCGGCTCGTGGCGCTGGTGCCTTCGGGTGGACGAACCGGGCTTTCGGCGGCCGCGGTGGCTGCCAACGGTGAAGTGGTCGTCTCGTTCGATTACATGAACCAAGTGCTGGAGCTGAATCTGACCGACCGTACTGCAGTCTGTCAGCCTGGTGTGATCACTCGCCAGTTGCAGGCGTTGGCTGAAGAAAGCGGCCTTTATTACCCGGTCGACTTTGCCTCTTCGGGCTCCAGCCAGATCGGCGGCAATATCGGCACCAATGCCGGCGGGATAAAGGTCATTCGCTACGGTATGACCCGCAACTGGGTCGCGGGCCTGAAAGTGGTCACTGGCAAGGGCGATCTGCTGGAGCTGAACAAGGACCTGATCAAGAACGCCACCGGCTATGACCTGCGACAACTGTTCATCGGTGCCGAGGGCACGCTGGGTTTTGTTGTCGAAGCCACCATGCGCCTTGATCGTGCGCCGAAGAACCTCACCGCGATGGTGCTGGGCACCTCGGACTTCAACTCGATCATGCCGGTGCTGCATGCCTTTCACGGCAAGCTCGACCTGACGGCGTTCGAGTTCTTCTCCGACAAATCCTTCGCCCGCGTCATGGCGCGCGGTGACGTACCGTCGCCCTTCGACACGCCATGCCCGTTCTATGTATTGCTGGAGTTCGAGGCGACCACCGAAGACCTGGCCGATCAGGCGCTGGCGACCTTTGAGCATTGCGTGGAGCAGGGCTGGGTGCTGGACGGGGTGATGAGCCAGAGCGAACAGCAGTTGCGCAACCTGTGGAAGTTGCGCGAATACATATCCGAAACCATCTCGCACTTCACCCCGTACAAGAACGACATCTCGGTCACTGTCTCGAAAGTACCGGAATTTCTGGCTGAAATCGATGCCATCGTCGCCAAGTACTATCCTGACTTCGAAGTGCTCTGGTACGGCCACATCGGCGACGGCAACCTGCACTTGAACATCCTCAAGCCCGAAAGCCTCGACAAGGACGAGTTCTTCGTCAAATGTGCGCAGGTCAACAAATGGGTATTTGAGACCGTGGAAAAGTACAACGGCTCGATTTCCGCCGAGCACGGGGTCGGGATGACCAAGCGCGACTATTTGACGTACAGTCGCTCGCCGGTCGAAATCGAATACATGAAAGCGTTGAAAGCGGTGTTCGACCCCAATGGCATCATGAATCCGGGGAAAATATTCGCCGTTTGATGCCTGTCGTATGGTGCATCGCCACGCTAAAACAGCCACGCCACACTTATCAGCCTCAGGAGACGTCATGAGCTACCAGCACAAATATGTCGATGGCACCAACATCCACTTCCCGCTGGGCAAGGTGGTTTGCATCGGCCGTAACTATGCCGAGCACGCCAAGGAGCTGGGCAACCCGGTGCCTACCGAACCATTGCTGTTCATGAAGCCCGGCAGCGCAGTGGTTGCGCTGGAAGACAGTTTCACTATTCCGGCAGACCGCGGCTCGGTGCATTACGAAGCAGAGATCGTTGTCCTGATCGGCAAGCCCTTGAGCAAGAATCCGTCCCGTGAAGAAGTGCTCGACGCGATCAGCGGCTTTGCGCCCGGTCTGGACCTGACCCTGCGTGATGTCCAGTCGCGTCTGCGTGAGAAAGGCCTGCCGTGGGAGCTGGCCAAGTGCTTTGATGGCGCTGCAGTGATCCCGCCTTTCGTTCCGGCTGGCACCTTTACTGACCTGACAGATATAGGCATTCGTCTGACCATCAACGGCAAAGTGGTGCAGGACGGCAACAGCAGCCTGATGCTCAACCCGATTGTGCCGATGATCCAGCACATGGCAGCCAACTTCTCGTTGCAGGCCGGTGACCTGATCATGACCGGCACGCCTGCTGGCGTGGGGCCATTTGAGGCCGGTGACGAAATCGTCCTGGAGCTGGTTGGGCAGGCGCCGTTCAGCAGCGTCGTTCGCTAACTGCGCAGCCGCTTGATGCAGTACCCAAAGCCACACGAGGTCATTCTCGGGTGGCTTTTGTTTATCCGGTGGTTGATAGTTCGGTCGATTTTGCGTTTTTTTCACACCTGCTCTGGATAATCCCGCCGACCCGTGCGGGCACCCATGTCGTCATGAAGTCTCATCTGCTCAGGAATACTTGAATGGCCCTTCCTGCCTCAACGCCCCCTCGCGCAAAAAAACGCTTCGCCTTCATACGCACACTGCGTTGGTATTCGTGGCTGCTGCTGGCTGTCGTGCTGGGCTATGGCCTGTCTCACATCATGCATTGGGATGATCGCGGGCTGCTTTGGCTCAAGGAACGGTTCGAGAGCAACGAAGAGCGCAGCGCAAGTATCTGGCTGCCGGACTATCACGTAGATATCGATGCCAAGGCGCTGCCGGGCATGGAAAAGGACGAGGCTTCTGATCTGTCCTACAGCCCGGCCACCAAAACGCTGTTTGCGGTCATGGGCAAGAATGCATTTCTGGTGGAGTTGACGCTCACGGGCGATGTATTGCGCAAGATTCCGCTGGTGGGCTGGAGCAATCCCGAGGGGGTTGCCGTCATGAATGACGGGTTGATCGCGATTACCGATGAGCGTCAGCACAAGCTGACCATCGTCAAGGTGACGGCCGATACCAGCACCCTGAACATCGCGGATTTCCCCCAGTACGAACTGGGCAAGTCTGCAAACCAGAACAAGGGTTTCGAAGGCATTGCCTGGGACCCGCGTCGCCAGCAGTTGCTGCTCGGTGAAGAACGTCCACCAGCGCTGTTCACCTGGCAAAGTAACGGCAGTGATGTGCTCAACGGCGACAAGCAGAAACTCCCGAACCGCTCTCTGGACATGCGCAACCTTTCCTCGCTGAGCATCGACCCGCGTACCGGCCACATGCTGGCGCTCTCTGCCGATTCGCATCTGTTGCTGGAAGTCGACGAACAGGGCGAGCAGGTGAGCTTCATGACCCTGCTGGGCGGTATGAATGGCTTGAAGAATACGATTCCACGCGCAGAAGGTGTTGCGCTGGATGAAGCCGGGACGTTGTACATGGTCAGCGAACCGAACCTGTTCTATTCGTTTCGCAAGCACTGAGCCAGGACGGCAGCCACATAGCTGATAATCAAATAGCACTGCGCCATTAAGTTTGCTTTCAGAATGGCGTGGTATCAATGCCGCCCGCTCAACCTGTCCGAGTCACCTCAATGCGTCGTTCTACCCGCTCTTTACTCCTGCTTCTGGCCCTTGTTCCGTTGGCGGTGCTGTTCATGCTCGCCAATGAGCGATACCGCTACGTGGAGCGCGTGCTGTTCGACTGGCAAGTGTTCTGGCAGTCCGACTCGCTCCATTCCATCGGGCTCGATCAGTATCGTGTCGTGACAGAAGAAAAGGTGATCGAGGGGCTTGAGGATGATGTTTCCGGCCTCAGCTACGACCCGGACCGCAAGAGCCTGTTCACGGTGACCAACCAGAACCCCGAACTGGTCGAACTGAGCCTGGATGGCAAGGTGTTGCGGCGCATTCCGCTGGTTGGTTTCGGCGATGCCGAAGCTGTCGAATACATCAGCCCCGGCGTTTACGTCGTCAGCGACGAGCGTCAACTGCGGCTGATTCAGATTCATGTGGATGACAGCACAAAAAGCCTGAACGCCGCCGATGCCGAGCAACTGACGCTGGGGATAAGTACCAGCGGCAATAAAGGCTATGAAGGGCTGGCTTATGACTCGGTCGGCAAGCGCCTGTTTGTCGCCAGAGAGCGTGATCCGGTGCAGATCATTGAAGTGCGTGGCTTTCCAAAGACTGATCTGCAGGCCCCCGGCAACCTGCAGGTCATTGCCAACAGCAAGCGCGATGGCCGACTTTCGGTTCGTGATCTTTCCAGCCTGCAATTCGATGAGATCAGCGGCCACCTGCTGGCCTTGTCCGATGAGTCGAAGCGGATTCTCGAACTTGACACCAGTGGTCACCCGATTGGCAGCAGCTCATTGGCAAAAGGGGCGATGGGCCTGAGCAAGGGCGTGCCGCAGGCTGAAGGGATGGCCATGGACGCAGAGGGAACGCTGTATCTGGTGAGCGAGCCGAACCTGTTCTACGTATTCCGCAAGCCTTGAGCCTGTGAGGTACATGCCCACCTTGCATGGGCATGACCGGTTTTATCAGCGCTTCAGGGTCTTCACGCCTTCAGCAGTACCGAGCAGCAGCAGATCAGCCGGGCGAGCGGCGAACAGGCCATTGGTGACCACGCCGACAATGGCGTTGATGTTCGCTTCCAGCTCCACCGGGTTGGTGATGCTCATGTTGTGCACGTCGATGATGATATTGCCGTTGTCGGTCAGAACGCCCTCGCGATAGACCGGGTCGCCGCCCAGTTTGACCAGTTGGCGGGCTACGTGGCTGCGCGCCATCGGGATAACCTCGACCGGCAGCGGAAATGCGCCCAGCACCGGCACCAGCTTGCTGCCGTCGGCGATGCAGATAAAGGTCTTGGCCACTGCTGCGACGATTTTCTCGCGTGTCAGCGCCGCGCCGCCGCCCTTGATCAGGTTCAGATGCTCGTCGCTTTCATCGGCACCATCGACATAGAACTCCAGGTCGCTGACCGTGTTCAGCTCATACACCGGAATACCGTGGCCCTTGAGGCGCGCGGCGGTAGCTTCCGAGCTGGCGACCGCGCCATCGAATGCCGCCTTGTGTTTAGCCAGTGCATCAATGAAGCAATTGGCCGTGGAGCCGGTGCCGACGCCCACAATGCTTTTGTCATCGAGCTTCGGAAGGATGAAGTCGACAGCTGCCTGGGCGACTGCCTGTTTGAGTTGATCCTGGGTCATGCGGGCTCCACGGTGCCTGATGTAGGTAAAAAGAGGGGGTATGTAAAAAAGGCCCGCATTATAGCGGCGACTGCGCTGCAAAGCCCTGTCATTCGTATGGTCGTCTTTCGGCACGCAGGGTAGACTTCCCGACCTTGCCCGCTTCGTCAGTGATGCCGCCCCGATGCTCGAACACTACGTCAAGAAAATCCTCACCTCCCGCGTGTACGACGTGGCGGTCGAAACCCCGCTGCACGGCGCTCGCCAGCTGTCCGAGCGGCTGGGCAATCAGGTGCTGCTAAAACGAGAAGACCTCCAGCCGGTGTTCTCCTTCAAGATTCGCGGTGCGTACAACAAGCTGGCGCAATTGACCGCAGAAGAGGCCGCACGCGGCGTGGTCACGGCCTCGGCGGGCAATCACGCACAAGGCCTGGCACTGGCGGCACGCGAACTGGGCATTCTGGCGACCATCGTCATGCCGCGCACCACCCCGGAGATCAAGGTCGAGGGCGTGCGCTCGCGGGGCGCCACGGTGGTGCTGCACGGCGATTCATTCCCGGAAGCGCTGGCCTACTCGCTGAAACTGGTCGACGAACAGGGCTTCGTCTACATCCACCCGTATGACGACCCCGACACCATCGCCGGGCAAGGCACCGTGGCGATGGAGATTCTTCGTCAGCAGCCGGGGCAACTGGACGCTATCTTCGTACCGGTCGGTGGCGGCGGTTTGATCGCGGGTATCGCTGCGTACGTGAAATACCTGCGCCCGGAGATCAAGGTCATCGGTGTAGAGCCGGATGACTCCAACTGCCTGCAAGCGGCAATGGCCGCCGGGGAGCGCGTGGTGCTGAGCCAGGTCGGGCTGTTTGCCGATGGCGTGGCGGTCGCGCAGATCGGCCATCACACCTTCGAAGTGTGCCGCCATTATGTCGATGAAGTGATCACCGTCAGCACCGACGAGATCTGCGCGGCGATCAAGGACATCTACGACGACACCCGTTCGATCACCGAGCCCTCCGGCGCGCTGGGCGTGGCCGGGATCAAGAAATACGTCGAGCAGCGCGGCGTCAGCGGCCAGACGCTGGTGGCGATTGATTCAGGGGCCAACGTCAACTTCGACCGTTTGCGTCACGTGGCAGAGCGCGCCGAGCTGGGCGAAGGCCGTGAAGCAATCATCGCCGTGACCATTCCCGAGCAGCCGGGCAGCTTCAAGGCATTCTGCGAAGCCATCGGCAAGCGCCAGATCACTGAATTCAACTACCGCTACCACACCGATCGCGAGGCGCACATCTTCGTCGGCGTGCAGACCCATCCCGAGAACGACCCGCGCAGCGCGCTGATCGCCAGCCTGACCGGGCAGGGTTTTCCGGTGCTGGACCTGACCGACAACGAACTGGCCAAACTGCACATCCGCCACATGGTCGGCGGCCATGCCGAGCGCGTCGACGATGAAGTGGTGCTGCGTTTCGAATTCCCGGAGCGACCGGGCGCGCTGTTCAACTTCCTCAACCGCCTGGGCGGACGCTGGACCATATCGATGTTCCACTACCGCAACCACGGCGCAGCAGACGGCCGTGTGGTCGCTGGTCTGGTAGTGCCGGAGGAAGAGCGGCATCTGGTGGGCGCAGCGCTGGACGAGATCGGTTACCCGTATTGGGACGAGAGCGAAAACCCAGCGTACCGGTTGTTTCTGGGCTGAGGACTTAGATACTCCCGTTCCTCACGCTCTGCGTCACAAGAGGACGCAGAGCGTCCCGAACGGCATGCGACGCAGAGCGTCGCACGATAGCGGTAACGTTATCCCTGACGACCCTCGTTCCTCACGCTCCAGCGTGGGTATGCAGCTTACGACGCTCGGCGTCGCAAGAGGACGCGGAGCGTCCAGATCGGCATGCCCACGCTAGCTCTTAAGGCGCGGCCCTTGTGTCCGCGCTGCTAAACTCACCCAAGCCCGATTCCAGAGGAACACCGCGTCATGGAACCCATCACCACCCTCAATACCTTGCACATCGTCGCCATTGCGCTGTTGTTGATCAGCGCGCTGGTGTTGGCCAGCGGGGTGGTCAAGGTGCGTCTTGAAGGCGACACGACCATTCAGAATCGCCTGCTCAAGCGGCCTTTGCTGTTTTTCTGGGTCCTTATGGGCGTGTGCCTGGCGACACTGCCATTCAGCGGCTGGTGGCTGGTGCATCTGAAAGGGTTGTCACTGGGCCAGACCTGGGTGCTGGGCAGCAGCGTGCTTTACACCCTGGGGCTGTGCAGTTGGGTGTGGCTGGTGGTAAGGCTCAACCGGTTGCGCCTCGGTGCCAGGGGCGGCAAGCGAGGTTTTACCCTGGCGCTGACTGTGATCAGCGTCGTGTGCTTTGTGGCGATGGCCGGTCTGATGGGCTTCAAACCGGCCTGAGCAGTGCCGGCACTCAGTTACGCAGGGTGATAACCGGCCAGCCGCGCTGTTCGGCTTCGGCGCGCAATTTATCGTCCGGATCTACCGCAACCGGGTTGGCCACTTGCTCCAGCAGCGGCAGGTCGTTCATCGAGTCGCTGTAGAAATAGCTGTCCTTGAGGCTGAACGCGTTATCTTCCAGCCACTGATCGAGGCGTGTCACCTTGCCCTCACGGAAGCACGGAACGCCCGTAGTACGGCCTGTGTAACGTCCATCAACCATCTCGCATTCAGTTGCCAGCAGTGTATCGATGCCCAGCCGCGCCACAATCGGTGCGGTCACAAAGCGATTGGTAGCGGTGATGACCACCAGCTTGTCGCCTGCGTCGCGGTGTTTGGCGATCAATTCCAGCGCCTTGGGCAGCATGATCGGCTCGATGCAGTCGCGCATGAAGTCGCGGTGCCATTCTTCCAGTTGCGCCATATCAGTGTTGCCCAGAATCTCCAGGGTAAAATTCAGGTAGTCGGTCATGTTCAGCGTACCGGCCAGGTAATCCTGATAGAACTCATCGTTGCGGGTCTTGTAGGTTGCGGCATCGAGGATCCCGCGTCGGCACAGATAATCGCCCCAGGCATGGTCGCTGTCGCCGCCCAGAAGCGTGTTGTCGAGGTCGAATAAAGCCAGACGCATAGGGTTACTCGCTGAAATAGTTGAAAAAAGAGTCCCAGAATACGAGGTTTTCACAAGTCTTCACATAAGGTGATAAGCCTCGTTGCTGGTTTGATCGCCTTTGTGGAACAATGCGGCGACATGCGTTTGCGAGGTTGTTGCCGTGATCGACCCCGATGGTTTCCGTCCTAATGTCGGGATTATTCTGACAAACGATGCTGGTCAGGTCCTATGGGCTCGGCGTATTAACCAGGATGCCTGGCAGTTTCCTCAGGGTGGAATCAACCCGCAGGAGACGCCGGAAGACGCGCTTTATCGTGAATTGAATGAAGAAGTCGGGCTGGAACGACATGATGTGCAAATACTTGCCTGCACTCGGGGCTGGTTGCGCTATCGTCTGCCGCAACGCCTGGTCCGTACGCACAGCCAGCCGCTGTGTATCGGCCAGAAGCAAAAATGGTTTCTCCTGCGCCTGATCTCAAACGAGCAGCGGGTGCGGATGGATTTGACCGGTAAACCGGAGTTCGATGGCTGGCGCTGGGTCAGTTATTGGTACCCGTTAGGCCAGGTGGTGACATTCAAGCGCGAGGTGTATCGACGCGCACTCAAAGAGCTTGCCCCGCGCCTGTTATCGCGCGACTGACACGGAGTTCGACCCCGAGCCATGCTCAATACGCTGCGCAAGATCGTCCAGGAAGTTAACTCCGCCAAGGATCTCAAGGCGGCGTTGGGCATTATTGTGTTACGCGTCAAGGAGGCCATGGGCAGCCAGGTCTGCTCGGTCTATCTGCTCGATGCCGAGGTCAACCGCTTTGTGCTGATGGCCTCCGAAGGTCTCAACAAGCGCTCCATCGGCAAAGTCAGCATGGCGCCGAATGAAGGTCTTGTCGGTCTGGTCGGCACGCGTGAAGAACCGCTGAACCTCGAAAACGCCGCAGATCACCCTCGTTATCGCTATTTTGCCGAGACCGGTGAAGAGCGTTACGCCTCGTTCCTGGGCGCGCCGATCATCCACCACCGTCGCGTGGTGGGGGTGTTGGTGATCCAGCAAAAGGAGCGTCGTCAGTTCGACGAGGGCGAAGAAGCCTTCCTGGTGACCATGAGCGCGCAACTGGCGGGCGTTATCGCGCATGCCGAAGCGACCGGCTCGATCCGCGGTCTGGGTCGTCAGGGCAAGGGCATTCAGGAAGCCAAGTTTGTCGGTGTGGCCGGTTCGCCGGGTGCTGCGGTCGGTGTCGCGGTGGTCATGCTGCCGCCTGCCGATCTGGAGGTGGTGCCGGACAAGACCGTCACTGACATCGCCGCCGAGCTGGCGTTGTTCCAGAACGCTCTGGAAGGCGTGCGCAATGACATGCTCACCCTGTCAGCCAAGCTCGCCACCCAGCTGCGCCCCGAAGAGCGCGCGCTGTTCGATGTTTACCTGATGATGCTCGATGACGCCTCGCTGGGCAGCGAAGTGACCGATGTCATCAAGACCGGCCAGTGGGCGCAGGGTGCCTTGCGCTCGGTGGTCAGCGAGCACGTCAAACGATTCGAACTGATGGACGATGCCTACTTGCGCGAGCGAGCCTCGGACGTCAAGGACCTGGGCCGTCGCCTGCTGGCCTACCTGCAGGAAGCGCGGCAGCAGGCGCTGGTCTACCCCGACAACACGATTCTGGTCAGTGAAGAATTGACCCCGGCCATGCTGGGCGAGGTGCCGGAAGGCAAGCTGGTGGGTCTTGTATCGGTTCAGGGTTCCGGCAACTCCCACGTTGCGATCCTGGCGCGGGCCATGGGCATTCCCACGGTCATGGGGCTGGTGGACTTCCCTTACTCCAAGGTCGACGGCATCGATCTGGTGGTCGACGGTTATCACGGCGAAGTCTTCACCAACCCCAGCGAAATCATGCGCAAGCAGTTCGGCAAGGTGGTCGAGGAGGAGCGCCAGCTTTCCCAGGGCCTGGATGCCTTGCGCGAACTGCCTTGCGTGACCCTGGACGGCCATCGCATGCCGCTGTGGGTCAATACCGGCCTGCTGGCGGATGTCGCTCGCGCCCAGCAGCGCGGTGCCGAAGGGGTGGGGCTGTACCGTACCGAAGTGCCATTCATGATCAACCAGCGTTTTCCGAGTGAAAAGGAACAGCTGGCGATCTACCGCGAGCAACTGGCCGCCTTCCATCCGCTGCCGGTGACCATGCGCAGCCTGGACATCGGCGGCGACAAGTCGCTGTCCTACTTCCCGATCAAGGAAGACAACCCGTTTCTCGGCTGGCGCGGTATTCGCGTCACCCTCGACCACCCGGAAATCTTCCTGGTCCAGACCCGCGCCATGCTCAAGGCCAGCGAGGGCCTGAACAACCTGCGCATTCTGTTGCCGATGATCTCCAGCACCCACGAAGTGGAAGAAGCGCTGCACCTGATCCACCGGGCGTGGGGCGAGGTGCGCGACGAAGGCACCGACGTGCCGATGCCGCCTGTGGGCGTGATGATCGAAGTGCCTGCGGCGGTCTACCAGACCCGTGATCTGGCGCGTCAGGTGGACTTCCTCTCGGTAGGCTCCAACGACCTGACCCAATACCTGCTGGCGGTCGACCGCAACAACCCGCGTGTGGCCGATCTTTATGATTACCTGCACCCGGCAGTGCTCCAGGCCCTGCAAAGCGTGGTGCGTGATGCACATGCCGAGGGCAAGCCGGTCAGCATCTGCGGCGAAATGGCCGGCGACCCGGCAGCAGCCGTGCTGCTTATGGCGATGGGCTTTGACAGCTTGTCGATGAACGCCACCAACCTGCCGAAAGTGAAGTGGATGCTGCGTCAGATCAACCTCAGCAAGGCCAAGGAACTGCTTGCGCAGTTGATGACCAACGACAACCCGCAAGTCATCAGCAGCTCCCTGCAACTGGCGCTGAAAAACCTCGGCCTGTCGCGGATGATCAACCCGAGCTCGGTCAAAGGGCACTAAGCGCCACGATAGTTACAGAACTATCGTTCCTCACGCTCCAGCGTAGGAATGCCTTGCGTGACGCTCCGCGTCACGAATCTGCGCCGCGCCGCCCGCTCAAGATCGGACGCAGAGCGTCCAGAACTGCATGCGACGCAGAGCGCCGCACGATA
>NZ_JAWHOO010000014.1:0-78196 GCF_032586855.1 Pseudomonas syringae group sp. J254-4
GAGCGGGAAACGAGACTCGAACTCGCGACCCCGACCTTGGCAAGGTCGTGCTCTACCAACTGAGCTATTCCCGCAATGGCGTCCCCTAGGGGACTCGAACCCCTGTTACCGCCGTGAAAGGGCGGTGTCCTAGGCCACTAGACGAAGGGGACACACGTACAACATTCACTACTTATTTGCGCTACGCTGTGTGCTTTACGCTGTAAGTGGCGCGCATTCTATGGATGGATTGAGGGGTCGTCAACCCCCATGTGAAAATTTATTGAAATCAATAACTTCGATGCCGTTCAGACGCTGACCGACTGTCGCCAATCATTCAGCTGCCTAATCTATATAGAAGAGATGCCGACAAACTCCAGGAGGGACATCTATGCGCAGTAGTGCTTAGCCACTACACTCGCACTAAAACTAATTGAACAAATGAGGTTTGCACAGTGACTCCACTCATGATCACGCTGATGGTAGTAGCAGGTATCGCTCTGCTCATCGCGATCGGCTACCTGAATCACGTCGCTGAAAACGGCAAACTGGAGAAGGCCCGCACCAAGGTCGAACTCAGTGATCGCTTGCGTCGCTGCAGCGAAATCACCGAAGTATTCCCCGGCCAGTTGATGTCGCCAGCCTTGAAGCTGCTGCTTACGCGTCTGGAACTGAACGTCGTGCAGCGCATGCTCAGCCTGGACAAGGGTAACGCTCAACTCAAGCACCGCATCGGCGAGCTGGAAGAGCAGATCGGCAAGGGCGAACGCATCGACATCCCCAACCCGGTCACGCCGATCCAGACCGAAGCCAAGGCCAAGGACGTGCGTTTCCTTCTGGAAGCCCTGCATGGTCAGGTGACCCGCGCTGCGCATGACGGCTTTCTGCAAACCAGCGAAGCCAAACACTGGATCCGCGAAATCCGCACGATTCTGGTCACGCTGCACATAGAGTTCTTCAACAACCTCGGTCAGATGGCCCTCAGCCAGGACCAGCCGGGCCAGGCTCGTCTGGCGTTCGAACGCGGCGTGCAGTATTTGCGCAACCAGCCGGACCCGGTGACGTACCAACAGCAGTTGCTGGCGATGGAAAAACAACTGGCCCGCGCCAACTCGATGGTACTGACCAATACCGCGCCATCCGAAGACGACGACAACGCGCTGACCGAAGGCCTGAAGGCAGACGAAACCGAATCCGAATGGAAGAAGAAAGTCATCTACGATTGATGACTGCCCCGCCGCTGCCGGACCTATGCTCCGGACAGCGGCAGGTCGAGCGGCTCAACAGTCGGTCGATGCCAGAAAGATAGCCGCCAGACGTTCGATCCCCGCCTGATCCACCTCGTTGAAACGCCCCACACTCGGACTGTCCAGGTCCAGCACGCCGATCAGACGCCCGTCCTTGATCAACGGCACCACCAGCTCGCTGTTCGATGCGCTGTCGCAGGCGATGTGCCCGGGAAACTCGTGAACGTCCTGAACACGCTGGGTTTGCCGACTCTGCGCCGCCGCCCCGCAAACGCCGCGACCAAAGGGAATGCGTACGCACGCAATCTGCCCCTGAAACGGACCCAGCACCAACTCTTCGTTGCGATTGAGGTAAAAACCCGCCCAGTTCAGATCGTCGATCTGCGTATAGAGGAATGCCGAGAACTGCGCCGCATTGGCGATGAAGTCGCACTCGTCTGCCAGCAATGCCTCAAGCTGGGCGGCCAGCAGACCGTAGCCATTGAGGCCGGCACCGGTGTTTTGCAAATCGATCATGTGTGTTGCTCCAACAATTCAAGTCCTACCCAGTAACGTGCAAATTGATACGCGCAGCGGCCATTGCGATTGCCACGCGCGGTCGCCCAGCGAATCGCGGCCTTTTCCAGGCTTTCGTCGCGCTGCCATTGCAAGCCGGCCTTGTCTGCCAGTTGCGTGATCCAGTGCTCGACCACGTTCAGGTAATGTTCCTGGGTAAACGGATAAAACGACAGCCACAGGCCGAAGCGGTCAGACAATGCGATCTTGTCTTCCACGGCTTCGCTGGGGTGCAGCTCGCCGTCGACGTGCTTCCAGTCAACGTTGTCGCTTTCCTTCTCGGGCACCAGATGGCGGCGATTGGAGGTGGCATACAGCAACACGTTATCCGGCGCCTGCTCCAGCGAGCCGTCAAGCACGCTTTTCAGCACGCGATAGTCACCTTCACCCGACTCGAACGACAGGTCATCGCAAAACAGTACGAAACGCTGCGTCAGCTTGTGCAATTGCTCGACCACGCGGGGCAAGTCGCCCAGGTGATTGCGCTCGATCTCGATCAGGCGCAAACCGGCCGAAGCGTGCTCGGCCAGCAGAGCGCGGATCAGGGACGACTTGCCGGTGCCGCGAGAACCCCAGAGCAAGGCATGGTTGGCAGGCAGGCCATCGATGAACTGACGTGTATTGCGCCCCAACTGGTCGCGCTGCAGGTCGACGCCGATCAGATCGGTCAGGCGCGTATCCAGGCTCACCTGCAACGGCATCAGGTAGCCGCTACGGCCCTCTTGCACCCAGCGCGCGGCAAGCGTCTGTGACCAGTCGACCGGCTCGCGCACGGCTGGCAACAGCGGTTCCAGCCGGGCCAGCACGGCATCGGCGCGTTGCAGAAAAGCATCCAACCGAGAATCCACGGGATCTCCTTATATTTAACTGATTGGTCAGCAGTGCCTATCAGCTATGCTTGGCCAACCAGAAGTGGCAGTAAGTACTCATGGATATATCGCTCAAAAACAGGCTTTCGTTCAAGCAGGCGCGCCTGGCTGTATTGATCGGCTTCGCGCTGGGCACCTTGCTGAGCCTGTTCCAGATTGCAATCGATTATGCCAGCGAAGACGCGTCCATCAATCGCGAAATCAAATCACTGCTGGAAATCATCCAGAACCCGGCATCGCGCATTGCCTACAACATCGACTCGGAGCTGGCTCAGGAGCTGACACTCGGGCTGCTGCGCTCCCCTGCCGTGGTCAGCGCCAGACTGACCGATAACAATGACGCCGTGCTCGCAAGCGTCGAACGCCCCATGGCGACAGGGCGCTATCGGGTGTTCAGCGATTGGCTGTTCGGTGAAAGCCGCCAGTTTCAGGAAAAACTGCACCTCAACCATTTGCCGGATGAAACCATCGGCACACTGTACCTGACCGTGGACACCTTCGCGTTCGGCAGCCACTTTCTGCAGCGCGCCGAGATTACTCTGCTCAACGGCTTCGTGCGCAGCCTGGCGCTGGCCGGCATTCTGACCATTCTGTTCTATGCCACCCTGACCAAACCGCTGGTAAGGGTGATCCGCGAACTGAGCAGTCGCGACCCGCGCAACCCCGACCAAGGGAAAATAACCTGCCCGCCTCACCATGAGCAGGATGAAATCGGCGTATTGGTCGCGACCTTCAATCGTCAGTTCGAAACCATGAGCAGCGAGTTCTCCAGACGGCGCGCGGCCGAAGATCGGCTGACCGAACATCTCAACGAGCTGGAAAACATTGTTTCGGCACGCACCAATGAGCTCAAGGCCAGCAACATACGCCTGCGCGAATCCAACGAGGAACTGCAGATAGCACGCAGTACGGCGCTGGACATGGCCCATGCGCGCTCGGCGTTTCTGGCGCACATGAGCCACGAAATCCGCACGCCGCTCAACGGCTTGCTGGGCATGCTCGCGCTGTCACTGGACAGCCCGCTCAGCGCCGAGCAGCGCCAGCAACTGATGATCGCCCACGACTCCGGCAAGGTGCTGGTCGAACTGCTCAACGATATTCTCGACATGTCCAAATTCGATGCCGGTCATCTGGAGATCGAGCGCATTCCCTTCGACCTGGGGGTGTTGATCGAAGACACCGCCAACCTGCTGTCACAAAACGCGGCGCCCAGCGTAGAGCTGACCTGCCTGATTGCGCCGGACTTTCCGGCCATGGTTACCGGCGACCCGACCCGTGTGCGGCAGATCGTCAGCAACCTGCTGTCCAACGCACTCAAATTCACCCGTTTCGGGCGCGTGGATGTACGTCTGACTCACCATAAGGATGTCAGCGGAGAAAACCGGGTGCGCATCGAAGTCCGCGACACCGGCATCGGGATTGCGCAGGACGCCCAGGCGAAAATCTTCCAGCCGTTCACTCAGGCAGAAACCGCCATCACTCGGCAGTATGGCGGCACCGGGCTGGGTCTGGCGTTGACCAATAATCTCTGTGAAGCCATGAATGGCACGCTGAGTATTCAGTCGCAGTCCGGCTTCGGCAGTCAGTTCTGCGCCGAACTGCCGTTGCCGGTGCATGTATCCGCAGTCACTCAGACCGCGCTCAGGGGCCGGGTCACTGTGGTCAGCTCGGCCGGCAGCGGCCTGGTGGAACTGCTTGGCAACCTGCTGCCAACCTGGGGGGTCGATCTAAAACGACGCAGCATTGATGATCGCCCGGAAGACGCGGACCTCGACAGCAGCCCGGACCTGGTCATTACCGACTGCCCTGAGTGCCTGTTTGCGATCCGCCCCACTACCCCCGTGCCGATCCTGTTGGTCACCGCCTATGGCAATTTCATGCCCGGCGAACAGGTTACGGCCCTTGCCCCGCTGCAACAGCAGGCTCGACCGCTGGCGCGCAACGCGCTTTACCACACGCTGCGGCGCGTACTCGGTCAGGAAGATACAGGCGTCAGGGACACAAAAGCGCCAGAGCAAACGGCTCAACGGATGGCCAGAGTACTGTTGGTGGAAGACAACCCGGTCAATCAACTAGTGGCCAAGGGCATCCTCGGCAAGCTGGGGTGCGAAGTGATCATCAGCAGTCACGGCGGCGAGGCCCTGGAACAACTGGAGCAAGGCCACTTTGACTTGGTGTTGATGGACTGCAACATGCCGGTCATGGACGGCTATGAAGCCAGCCGCCAGATCCGCAGCAGCGGCCGCTGGCCAAACCTGCCGATCGTGGCGCTTACCGCCAACGCCATGCCCGATGAGCGAGAGCGCTGCAAGGCGGCAGGCATGAACGACTACCTCGCCAAGCCGTTCCGGCGCGCCGAACTGGCGGGCATTCTGGACCAGTGGATTCCCATCGCTGACATCCGCTGAAACGGCTTAGCGCAGCAGCGCTTCGATTTCACCGGTCAGTTCCTCGGGCTTGGTCAACGGCGCGAAACGCTTGACCAGCGCGCCATCCCTGCCAATCAGGAACTTGGTGAAATTCCACTTGATTCGCTCGCTCCCCAGCAACCCCGGTGCCTGCTGTTTGAGTTGAACGAACAAGGGATGGGCCTGAGCGCCGTTTACGTCGATCTTCTTGAACAGCGGGAAGCTGACCCCGTAGTTCAGTTCACAAAACCCTGAAATAGCGCCCTCGTCACCCGGCTCCTGCTTGCCGAACTGATTGCAAGGGAACCCCAGTACCACCAGCCCTTTATCCTTGTAGTCCAGCCAGAGTTTTTCCAGGCCTTTATATTGTGGGGTGAAGCCGCATTTGCTGGCTGTATTGACTACCAGCACCGCCTTGCCAGCGTAATCGGCCAGGGTTTTCTGTTCTCCCTTGATCGTAGTGACCGGGATACTCAGCAGGTTTTCACTCATCAAAAGAGGCCTCAAGACCAGGCGGTGGCTGGAGCGGAATGTAAGCACTGACGTTAGCCTGCAACGAAGCGTGGCGCACGCCAATTTTCGGTATTGATACGGGTCGATAAGCCCGGAGCCGCTGCACGCAGCGGCACAACAATCTCACGGCTACTGGCGCGGGACCAGGTCCAGGCATACCGAGTTGATGCAGTAACGCAGCCCGGTCGGTGGCGGACCATCGGGAAACACATGACCCAGGTGGGCGTCGCATTTGGCACAGACCACTTCGGTACGAATCATGCCGTGGCTGACATCGCGCACTTCGACCACCGCGCTGCCTTCCAGCGGTGCGTAGAAGCTGGGCCAGCCGCAGCCCGAATCGAACTTGGTCGTGGAATCGAACAGCGGCTCATTGCAGCAGATGCAGTGGTAGACGCCTTCTGTCTTTGTCTCGTTGTACTTACCGGAAAACGGCCGCTCGGTGCCTTTCAGGCGGCAAACCTGATACTGCGCCGGGTCGAGCATCTCTTTCCACTCTTCAAGCGTTTTCTGCAACTTGTCCACAGGTACACCTCCGAATTCGAAAAACCCCGATCTGTACCTTTTCCACAGATCAGGTGGCACGTATGATTGCGCCAGGTCAGACGTCAGTCTGGCACCCGCGTTTGTCGCATACAAACCCATTTTCATGGCGAACGTGCTGCGACCTTCATTGCAAGCCGGCAACAGCTCGTCCATTTTCGGGATCATCACCATGCAGTTCAACAAATCGAACAAGCTCGCAAACGTCTGCTACGACATTCGCGGGCCGGTGCTCAAGCACGCCAAACGCCTGGAGGAGGAAGGCCATCGCATCCTCAAGCTGAACATCGGCAACCCGGCACCGTTTGGTTTCGAGGCGCCGGACGAAATCCTGCAGGACGTGATCCGCAACCTGCCGACTGCCCAGGGCTACAGCGACTCCAAGGGCCTGTTCAGCGCCCGCAAGGCTGTGATGCAGTATTACCAGCAGAAGCAGGTCGAAGGCGTCGGCATCGAAGACATCTATCTGGGCAACGGCGTGTCCGAGCTGATCGTGATGTCGATGCAGGCGTTGCTCAACAACGGCGACGAAGTGCTGGTTCCGGCACCCGATTATCCCTTGTGGACCGCAGCAGTGGCGCTGTCCGGCGGCAGCCCGGTGCATTATCTGTGCGACGAGCAGGCCAACTGGTGGCCGGACCTTGAAGACATCAAGGCCAAAATCACGCCGAACACCAAGGCCATGGTGATCATCAACCCGAACAACCCGACCGGCGCAGTGTATTCCCGCGAGGTATTGCTGGGCATGCTGGAGCTGGCTCGCCAGCATAATCTGGTGGTGTTCTCCGACGAAATCTACGACAAGATCCTCTACGACGACGCCGTGCACATCTGCACTGCCTCGCTGGCGCCGGACCTGCTGTGCCTGACCTTCAACGGTTTGTCCAAGTCGTATCGGGTCGCTGGCTTCCGCTCCGGCTGGATTGCCATTTCCGGGCCGAAACACAACGCGCAGAGCTACATCGAGGGCATCGACATCCTGGCCAACATGCGCCTGTGTGCCAACGTGCCGAGCCAGCACGCCATCCAGACCGCACTGGGCGGCTATCAGAGCATCAATGACCTGATCCTGCCGCCAGGCCGTCTGCTGGAGCAACGCAACCGCACCTGGGAGCTGCTCAACGATATTCCCGGCGTCAGCTGCGTCAAGCCGATGGGCGCGCTGTATGCGTTCCCGCGTATCGACCCGAAGGTCTGCCCGATCTTCAACGACGAGAAGTTCGTCCTCGATCTGCTGCTCTCGGAAAAACTGCTGGTGGTTCAGGGCACGGCGTTCAACTGGCCCTACCCTGATCACTTCCGCGTCGTGACCTTGCCGCGCGTTGATGAGCTGGAGCAGGCCATTGGCCGCATCGGTAACTTCCTGAAGGGTTATCGTCAGTAAACAGACACCGCCCCTCTCGCAACGCATCCCTGCCCCGACCTGTTCGGGGCAGTTTATTTGTGCCCTGCCAAAACAGCATCACCGCCCTGCCCTCACCCCCTCAGGCGTCGACCACTCTGGCTCAGGCGCCGTTCAGCTTTGCGGGATTACCATCGATTGCGTGAAGAGGACACAGTTTGAAATAGTCCCTCTGTTGAATAGCAGCGGGCATCACCTTATATACCCGGCATCGAGTTACATATTTACCTGAGGAGAACGTTTCGACCATGATGCGCATTTTGCTGTTTTTGGCCACTAACCTTGCGGTCGTGCTGATTGCCAGCATCACCCTGAGCCTTTTTGGCTTCAATGGGTTCATGGCGGCCAACGGGGTTGATCTGAACCTCAATCAGCTGCTGGTTTTCTGCGCTGTGTTCGGTTTCGCGGGCTCGTTGTTCTCGCTGTTCATCTCCAAGTGGATGGCGAAAATGAGTACCGGCACTCAGATCATCAGTCAGCCTCGCACCCGCCATGAGCAATGGTTGCTGCAGACCGTTGAACAACTGTCCCGCGATGCGGGCATCAAGATGCCGGAAGTCGGTATTTTCCCGGCGTATGAAGCCAACGCATTCGCCACGGGCTGGAACAAGAACGATGCACTGGTTGCGGTAAGCCAAGGCCTGCTCGAGCGGTTCTCGCCGGATGAGGTGAAAGCCGTACTGGCGCACGAAATCGGCCACGTTGCCAACGGCGACATGGTCACACTGGCGCTGGTGCAGGGTGTGGTGAACACGTTTGTGATGTTCTTTGCCCGCATCATCGGCAACTTCGTCGACAAGGTGATCTTCAAGACCGAGAACGGTCAGGGCATTGCCTACTACATCACGACGATTTTCGCCGAGCTGGTATTGGGCTTTCTGGCCAGCGCCATCGTCATGTGGTTCTCGCGCAAACGCGAATTCCGCGCTGACGACGCAGGTGCCCGACTGGCCGGCACGGACGCGATGATCGGTGCGCTGCAACGCCTGCGTTCCGAACAGGGCGTACCGGTGAACATGCCTGACAGCCTGACGGCGTTCGGTATCAACGCCGGTCTGAAGAAAGGCCTGGCAGGGCTGTTCATGAGCCACCCGCCGCTGGAGCAACGCATCGAGGCCCTGCGCCGCCGCGGTTGATCCTACCAACGCGATAGCTTTCGCCCCGCGCACAGCAATGAGAGGTGTTCTACCGGACACCTCTCGTTGCTCACGCTCCACATGGGAATGCAGTTCGTGACGTTCTGCGCCAAACGGCTCTGCGATCGGAGAAGAATTCAGGCCCAACTCAGCGCGATTGACGCTCCAACCTATAAACGTGCTCATCCATGCGCTCCAATCCGGCCCTCAACGCCTTGGGACTGCTGTGTAGCGCATCTTGCTCGCTGACCTTCGTGATTTCCCAGCTTCCGGATACAAACGCCTGCAGCCACGTGTGCGGCACGGAGAATGGCGGGCCTTCGAGCAGGTTTTGGTCGTATTCAAGGGTGACCAGCAGGCCACTGCATGCCCGAGGCATCAACGCTTCAAGCTGCTGCACATAGCGCTCGCGCATGTCAGCAGGCAAGGCAATCAAGGCGGCACGGTCATAAAAGGCTGTGCAGTGACCAATATCGTGCGCCGTGAGGGCGAAAAAATCGCCGCACCAGATTTCGATGCCCGGCGCTGCATAGACGCTGAAGTCGCCCTTGCGCGTGATCTGCGGTTGCACACCGCGCTCATTGAAATAGCCTGCTACCGCTGCCTCGGAAAGCTCTGCGCCGACTACGTAGCAACCTTGCTCGATCAACCAGTTCATATCCAGGCTTTTGCCGCACAACGGCACCAGAACCCGAGCCCCAGACTCAAGTCTCAAAAGAGGCCAATGCTGTCGCAGGTCCTGATTGACCTGCGCCTGATGAAAGCCAATCTGTCCTGCCTGCCAACGCTGCAGCCAAAAATCCGCCTGCATGAAACCTCCTGAAAATTCGATCAAAAAGCGCCATAACTTATATTAGATTTAGATCATGAGAATGAACGACTATGGGGCATTCTCATATTCTGGAGCGTTAAATGTTCCCAAGCCTGTTTATTTCCCATGGCTCCCCCATGCTCGCGCTGGAGCCCGGCGAGAGTGGCCCCGCCCTGACGCGATTGGCCGCCAGCTTGCCCAGGCCTCGCGTCATCGTAGTGGTGTCTGCACACTGGGAAAGCCACGAACTGATCGTCAACGGCAACCCACAACCCGAGACCTGGCATGATTTCGGCGGCTTTGCGGCAGAATTGTTTGCGGTGCAATACCCGGCGAAAGGTCTGCCTGAACTGAGCCGCACAATAGTCGAGCTGCTGGCCGCCAGCGATCTGCCCGCACGCATCGACAGCAGACGACCGTTCGACCACGGCGTCTGGGTGCCATTGTCGTTGATGTACCCGAACGCCGATATTCCGGTGGTGCAGATCTCACTGCCTAGCCTTCAGGGGCCCGAGCTCCAGACACGGGTGGGCCGCGCGCTGGCCAGCCTGCGCGAACAGGGTGTATTGATTATCGGCTCTGGCAGCATCACGCATAACCTGCGCGATCTGGACTGGAACGCCGGCCCCGGAAGCGCAGAGCCATGGGCTGTGACATTTCGTGACTGGATGATCGACAAGCTGCAAAAAGAAGATGAAGCCGCCCTGCACCACTACCGCAGTCTCGCCCCCCATGCGATGCGAGCGCACCCGAGTGACGAGCATTTGCTGCCGCTGTATTTCGCACGGGGCGCAGGCGGAGCATTCAGTGTTGCCCATCAAGGCTTCACTATGGGGGCGCTCGGAATGGATATCTATCGGTTCGGCTGAATCCGAAAACGCCGAGTCGCCTGAATTCAGCGCAAAAAAATCCCCGAACCAGTCGGGGATTTTTTATTGACCTATCAGCTCAGAAGCCGATCAGTCTTCGCGATAGCGACGCAGCTTGAGCTGCTTGCCAGCAACACGGGTGTCCTTGAGCTTGGTCAGCAGACGCTCAAGACCATCTTCCGGCAGCTCGACCAGGCTGAAGCTGTCACGCACCTGGATGCGGCCGATAGCTTCGCGGGCCAGGCCGCCTTCGTTGAGGATGGCACCCAGCAGGTTCTTGGCAGCGATACCATCACGCGCACCCAGCGCGGTACGGCAACGAGCACGGCCTTCGGCCAATGGAACCGGCGCACGACGCTCACGCTCAGGACGATCACCACGGTCGCTGCTGCGCTCTGGACGATCACCGCGCGGGGCGTTGTTCGGAACCAGTGGACGCTCGCGCTCGATGGCTGCCAGGGTCAGTGCCTGACCGTTGGTAGCCTTGCGCAGCAGTGCAGCAGCAAGGGCACGCGGGCTGCAGCCGATGTCGGCAGTCAGACGATCGAGCAGATCACCGTGAGTCGATTCGGCATCAGCGACCAGTGGCGACAGGCTGTTGGTCAGCTTCTTGATGCGTGCATCCAGAACGGCCTGGGCATCCGGCAGGCGGACTTCCGCAACCTTCTGACCGGTAACACGCTCGATCACCTGCAGCATGCGGCGCTCGCGAGGAGTTACCAGCAGCAGTGCACGACCTTCGCGACCGGCACGACCGGTACGGCCGATACGGTGAACGTAGGACTCTGGATCGTAAGGCATGTCCACGTTGAATACGTGGGTGATACGCGGAACGTCAAGACCACGGGCAGCAACGTCGGTCGCTACAACGATGTCCAGACGGCCATCCTTGAGGGAATCGATAACGCGCTCGCGCTGGTTCTGAGCGATGTCACCGTTCAGTGCAGCAGCCTTGTAGCCTTTGGCTTCAAGGGCGCTTGCCAGGTCCAGGGTCGCCTGCTTGGTGCGGACGAACATGATCAGGGCGTCGAAGTCTTCGACTTCCAGCAGGCTCAATACAGCCGAGGTCTTCTGGTCAGCGTGAACCAGCAGATGAGCCTGCTCGATCGCGGTAACGGTCTGGGTCTTGGTCTGGATCTTGACGTGCTTCGGATCACGCAGATGGCGCTCGGCGATGGCACGGATCGACTGTGGCAGCGTTGCCGAGAACAGTACGGTCTGGCGGGTTTCAGGCATGGCCTTGAAGATGACTTCGAGGTCGTCCATGAAGCCCAGCTTGAGCATTTCGTCTGCTTCATCGAGAACCAGATGGTTCACGGTTGCCAGGACTTTCTCGTCACGACGCAGGTGGTCGCAGAGACGGCCAGGGGTGGCGACAACAATTTGTGCGCCGTTGCGGATAGCCTTGAGCTGCGGGCCCATTGGCGCGCCGCCGTAGACCGCTACAACGGTCACGCCCGGCATTTGTTTTGCGTAGGTCTCGAACGCGGTGGCAACCTGAAGTGCCAGTTCGCGGGTCGGGGCCAGGATCAGTGCTTGCGGCTCGCGCTTGCTCGGGTCGATGCGATGCAGGATAGGCAGTGCGAACGCGGCGGTTTTACCCGTACCGGTTTGCGCCTGACCAATCATGTCGTGACCGGCGAGAATAATCGGGATCGATTGCTGCTGAATGGCCGAAGGCTCTTCGTAGCCAGTGGCGACGACTGCTGCAACGATATTTGGATGAAGTTCGAGAGCGGCGAAGCCGCCGATTTCCTGGGTCATGGGTCTGCCTCTAGTGCATCCGCAAAGACCCATGCTTCAAAGCTGCGCGTGCCGTGTACGACCTTGAGGTCACCCTGGCTGCTTTGTCGGCGGGGATTTGCGAAAACGTTTGATGAATGGATCGTCCAGGCTAGTCCGTTGTGCGAACAAGCAACCGAAGCTGGCTTCGGGGTACTGCAATACCTTGACGAGGGCCCTGTTAAGGCCGGCGCGCACTATACCGGAAATACGCACCTTAGTGAGTCTTTTTTTGCGAAACATTGCGCCATCCTTGAGCAACCCAAGGCCCTTGGTCCGGGCAGAGGGCTGGCCGACAAGGGCGCGGGCCCGAGATTGCGGGCGTTGCCGCTTAAACGTTTAATCTGCTCTTGCGGATGGCCGGCATCCCGACCTGCGGGGTGTGGCGAATTGTCTCACCCCTGATTTCAGAACAGTCAGCACATGCTTCGCCCTTTCAGGTCGCGGAACGGACCGCTCTGATCAACGACTCCAGCGAGTACCCCAAATGCGGCGCAAGTGCCTCGGCACGCGAACTCAGTGCCTCGATATCCAGCGTCTGATCGAGGTCGGCAGGCACGATCAGAATGACGTTGCCCTCCTTTACCGGCAGCTCCCAGTAATGACGGTGGTACAAACCCCGCAGCAAGGCCGCACCCAGCGGTTTGCCGTCGTCGGTGGCCCACTGGTTGATGATCAGCCAGCCACCGGGATTGAGGCGTTGCTGGCAGCCCTGCAAAAAATTCCAGGCCAAATGCCCGACGCCCGGCCCGACATCGGTGTAAAGGTCGACAAAGATCAGGTCGGCAGGCTCTGCGCTGTCCAGCAACTCCAGCGCATCGCCGATGCGGATATACAGACGCGGATCGTCATCGAGCCCCATGAACTCCATGGCCAGGCGCGGCACATCAGGGCGAAGCTCGATGACTTCAACGTCTTCAAGCGGCAGGAACTTCATGCAGGCCTGGGTCAGCGTACCCGCACCCAGCCCCAGAAACAGCGCGCTGTCCGGCGCATCGTGACACAGTGCGCCGATCAGCATCGCGCGGGTATAGTCGTATTCCAGCCAGCTCGGGTCAGCCGTAAACGTGCAGCTCTGCTCGATGGCCTCGCCAAACTCCAGAAAGCGGTAATCCTCCACTTCCAGCACGCGGATCATGCCGAAGTCGTCGTGGACCTCGGCCAGAATTCGTTCTACGCGCTCACGCTCTTCCGTCATTACCGTTCCTGGTCATCGCTGCGCCGAGCGCAAAACGCGAATTGTCCGGCAAGCGCGCGGCTTTGTCACACATTGCCGGGCGCTATGCCATCCCGGTGGTCTGCCCTACGCTGGCAGAGCAACGGCGAACTGCTAACATGCTGGCCCGATTGCACAACCCTAGAGCCAATAATGAGCCAACCCTGGAGCCCCGACAGCTGGCGGGCACTGCCGATTCAGCAGCAACCTCACTACCCTGACGCCGCGCACCTGCTGAAGGTCGAACAGACCCTGGCCAGCTATCCGCCGCTGGTGTTTGCCGGCGAAGCCCGAGAGTTGCGCCGCCAGTTTGCCGAAGTGACCCAGGGTCGCGCGTTCCTGCTACAGGGCGGCGACTGCGCGGAAAGCTTCATGGAGTTTTCCGCAGCCAAGATTCGCGACACGTTCAAGGTGCTGCTGCAGATGGCCATCGTTATGACCTTCGCCGCCGGTTGCCCGGTGGTGAAAGTCGGACGCATGGCCGGACAATTTGCCAAACCTCGCTCGGCCAACGACGAAATCATCGACGGCGTAACGCTCCCGGCGTATCGCGGTGACATCGTCAACGGTATCGGTTTCGATGAGAAAAGCCGTGTGCCGGACCCCGAACGCCTGCTGCAAGCCTATAACCAGTCCACCGCCACCCTGAACCTGTTGCGCGCTTTCGCCCAGGGCGGGTTTGCCGACCTGCATCAGGTGCACAAGTGGAATCTGGACTTCATCGCCAACTCGGCGCTGGCCGAAAAATACAGCCAGCTGGCCGGACGCATCGATGAAACGCTTGCGTTCATGCGCGCCTGCGGCATGGACAGCTCGCCGCAACTGCGTGAAACCAGCTTTTTCACCGCCCACGAGGCATTGCTGCTCAATTACGAAGAAGCCTTCGTGCGGCGCGACAGCCTGACCAATGATTACTACGATTGCTCGGCACACATGCTATGGATCGGCGACCGTACCCGGCAACTGGACGGCGCGCATGTCGAATTCCTGCGCGGGGTGAACAACCCGATCGGCGTCAAGGTCGGCCCGAGCATGAACACCGACGACCTGATTCGTCTGATCGACATCCTCAACCCTGACAACGATCCGGGCCGTCTCAACCTGATCGCGCGGATGGGTGCAAACAAGGTCGGCGATCACCTGCCACAGCTGATTCGTGCGGTCGAGCGCGAAGGCCGCAAAGTGCTGTGGAGCTCCGACCCGATGCACGGCAACACCATCAAGGCCAGCAGCGGCTACAAAACCCGCGACTTTGCGCAGATCCTCGGCGAAGTGAAGCAGTTCTTTCAAGTACATCAGGCTGAAGGCACTTATGCCGGAGGCATCCATATCGAAATGACCGGGCAAAACGTCACCGAATGCATCGGCGGCGCCCGCCCCATCACTGAAGATGGTCTTTCGGATCGCTACCACACCCACTGCGACCCGCGCATGAACGCCGATCAGTCGCTGGAGCTGGCGTTCCTGATTGCCGAAACCCTGAAGCAGGTCCGGCGCTAAGCAGAGCAAGCCGCCCGCTCAGCGCTTGAGCGGGTCATCCCAAAACGGACGCTCGGCTTCCTGCTGAATGTCGGCCCGACTCAGCCCCAGGTCCTTCAGCGTGTCATCACTCATCCGCGCCAGATAGCGGCGTTGACGGTACAGCTCCAGCCAGCGCTGCAAGTGATGCTTCAACCACACCAACGCCTTGCCAGGCTGAGCATGCCCGGCAGGTCTTGCGATCAATACAGACTCTTTTTGACCATTCATCATCTTGCCCTCCGTGTGAGATGACTAAAGTCTCGCGCCTGACATAAGATCAATCCAACGAATGTTTCTTATGCAGTGCATCTGGGAGGTTGATGTATTGGCCAGCTATTCGGGCACCCGTTACCCAGGCATAGACACCGAGCTGCTGCGCACCTTTGTGGCTATTGCCGATCACGGCGGTTTCACTCGCGCAGGCGAGGTGGTCAACCGCACGCAATCGGCGGTCAGCATGCAGATGAAACGCCTCGAAGAGGATGTCGTACAGCGTCAACTGTTCCAGCGTGAAGGCCGGACCCTGAACCTGACGGCAGAGGGCCAGGTGTTACTTGGCTATGCGCGGCGCATCCTCAAGCTGCACAGTGAGGTGTTCAATACGCTGCGCGAGCCACACATGATTGGCGTGGTAAAAATCGGCTCGCCCGACGACTACGTGATGCGCTTTCTGCCCGGCATACTTTCGCAGTTCGCACAGGCCTACCCGCTGGTTCAGGTAGAGGTGCATTGCGAACCCTCCGACCTGCTGCTGCAACGCAATGACCTGGACCTGACCATCGTCACGCGCAAGCCCGGCACCGAGATCGGTACGCTGTTGCGTCACGAGCGCCTGGTCTGGATGGAAGCCAGCGGTTTTGCTCCGCATGAGCAAAACCCCATTCCGCTGGCGATGTTCAATACACACTGCTTCTGTCGCGACTGGGCGTGCAACGCCCTGGACAGCGTGGAGCGTGATTACCGCATCGCCTACAGCAGCTCCAGCATGGCAGCAATCACAGCAGTGGTCAGCGCGGGCCTGGCAGTCACTGCACAGTTTCAAAGCCTGATCACTGCAGATTTGCGCATCATCGGCGCGGCCGAACAATTGCCCGAGCTGCCTACGGCCAGCATCGTACTGCTGCGCAATCCGAAAAACCCCTCGCCCATCACCGAATGCATGGCCGATTACATCATCGACGGCTTCAAACCTTGAGCGCGAGAATCACTGCACAGAGCACCAGAAACACGCAGAACATCAGGCGCAGCGTTCGCTCCGGCAGCGAGTGCGCCAGCTTGACACCCCAACTGATGCTGGCCAGACCACCAATGGCCAATGGAATGCCCATCGACCAGTTGACGTGATCGTGCAGCGCGTAGGTGACCAGCGTGATACCGGTGCTCGGGGCCGCGAGGGACAGCGCCAACCCTTGCGCCACAACCTGTGTCGTGCCAAACACGCTGGTCAGGATCGGCGTGGCCACCACTCCCCCGCCAACGCCAAACAGACCACCGGTCATGCCCGACCCGACACCCAGCAGCCAAAGCCACTTTTCGTGGCGTAACCCGCTGCCGACCTGATGGCTGCGCCAATACATCTGCGCCACGTTGAACACGGTCAGCACCACCAGAAAGCCGACAAAGCCCAGGCGCATGCTTTGCGGATCCACGCGCACCGCCAGCAGCGACGTCAGCCAGGCAAAAATAAAACTGGGAATGATCAACATCAACGCATTACGCAGCAAAATCCGGTTGCGCTGGTTATAGCGCCACAAGGCGAGTAACACGTTAGGCAGCACCATCAACAACGCAGTCCCTTGCGCCAGTTGCTGATCCAGACCGAACAGCACCCCCAGCGCAGGAATTGCCACAAGACCACCACCGATTCCGAACAGCCCCCCCAAGGTGCCCATCGCTGCACCCAGTAACACAAACATCACAATTTCAATCACACTACGTCCCCGCCCAGTCAATGGCCAAATGCTACGCAGTCCTGCGCGCAACCAACACCCGGTGTTACCTGTTTTTTTGCGCGCGGCGCAAGCTGTCAGCGCTTTGAGCCTGCGCGCTAGGAATTATCTGGCACATTAAAGAATGCAACACTAAGTTAAACTCATTCGACTGAGTTTGAGGACCTGATATGAGTGCCGAAGAAAACCCTGCCCACGCTGCACCTGCCGATTGCGATTCGCTGCTGCTGGATAACCAATTGTGTTTCGCCCTGTACTCCACCTCATTGATGATGACCAAGGTTTACAAGCCGCTGCTGCAGGCGCTGGGACTGACCTATCCGCAGTACCTGGCAATGATGGTGCTGTGGGAAAAAGACGGGCTTACCGTCGGTGATGTCAGCACGCGCCTGCTCACCGATCCGGGTTCTCTGACACCTTTGCTCAAGCGTCTTGAGGGCGAGGGCTTTATCAGCCGCACCCGCAGCAAAGAGGACGAACGCGTGGTATTGCTGCACCTGACTGAACAAGGTCGTGCACTGCAACACCAGGCACTGAGCATACCCGGCTGTATTCTGTCGGCGAGCGGCCTGAACATGGAAAGGCTTCGTGACCTGCAGACACAGCTGTTGGACTTGCGTGACCATCTGCACCAGAGCCTTTAAGAAAAAGGCTCACGCCGGCCCGGACTGACCTCCCGTTCGTTGCGCCAGAGCCCCGTGCACCACGGGGCTGGCAAGATTTCCAGCTACCCGCCCTGGTAGCTTTCTTCCTCCCGAAAACGACCTCTTTCGACTTTTCGCAAAATTTAGCTTGCGCGCTAACTATCCGTGAACTACCTTTGCCTTGCAATTAGTTAGCGCGCAAGTATTTTTCGCAACAATCCCTATCAAACGAGGAAAAATCATGGACACTCTTTACACCGCAGTTGCAACCGCCACCGGCGGCCGTGATGGTCGTGCCGTTTCCAGCGACAAGATTCTCGACGTCAAACTGGCCACTCCGAAAGAACTCGGCGGTGCTGGCGGCGCAGCCACCAACCCTGAGCAACTGTTCGCTGCCGGTTATTCGGCCTGCTTCATCGGTGCCCTGAAATTCGTCGCTGGTCAGAGCAAACGCAGCATTCCGGCAGACGCCTCGATTACCGCCCACGTAGGGATCGGCCAGATTCCCGGTGGTTTCGGTCTGGACATCGACCTGCACGTCAGCCTGCCTGGCCTTGAACAAGCCGACGCTCAGCAACTGGTCGATGCCGCTCACGTGGTTTGCCCTTACTCAAACGCCACGCGCGGCAACGTCGATGTGCGCCTGCATGTAACCGTCTAACTCACCGGCCACAGATACGAACATGAGCAAGGGAACGAACATGAAGAACTTCAGCAAAGTCATGACCGGTACGCTTCTCGCACTGTCGATCGGCAGCGCGTTTGCCGCAGGCGATCCTGCCATCGAGCACAACACTCAGGCCTTTCTCGATGCCTTGAATTCGGGCACTGGCAAACCCATCGAGCAGTTGTCGCCCAAAGATGCCAGGGCCGTGCTGGTCGGAGCACAGGCGGGGGTCAAACTGACGCTGCCCAAAGCCGATGTCAGCGAAAAGACCATCAATGTCGATGGCCAGCCGATCAGCCTGAATATCGTGCGCCCTGCTGGCGTAAAAGGGACCTTGCCGGTTTTCATGTTCTTCCACGGCGGCGGCTGGGTACTGGGTGATTTCCAGACCCACGAGCGACTGGTCCGCGACCTGGTCGTGGGCTCGGGCGCGGTAGCGGTGTTCGTCAATTACACGCCTTCACCCGAAGCACATTACCCGACGGCAATCAACCAGGCCTACGCAGCGACCAGATGGGTAGCTGAGCACGGCAAGGAAATCAACGTCGACGGCAAGCGCCTGGCTGTGGCGGGTAACAGCGTGGGTGGCAACATGGCAGCGGTCGTTGCACTGATGGCCAAAGACAAAGGCACTCCGGCGCTCAGGTATCAGGTGCTGCTGTGGCCGGTGACTGACGCCAACTTTGATAACGGTTCATACAACCAATACGCCGAAGGCCACTTCCTGACCCGTAACATGATGAAGTGGTTCTGGGACAACTACACCACCGATGCCGCACAACGTAACGAGATCTATGCCTCGCCGCTGCGCGCCACCACCGAACAACTGAAAGGTCTGCCACCGGCGCTGATTCAGACCGCCAGTGCCGACGTGCTGCGTGATGAAGGCGAAGCCTATGCGCGCAAGCTGGATCAGGCGGGCGTGCCGGTCACGGCGGTACGTTACAACGGCATGATCCATGACTACGGTCTGCTCAACGTGGTAAGCCAGGTCCCGGCTGTCCGCTCTGCCATCCTGCAGGCGTCTCAGGAGTTGAAAGAACACCTGAAATAGCGCCCGAAATAACGGCAGGGGCTCAAACTTCAGCCGTAAAAAAACCCGCAGCGATGCGGGTTTTTTGCGTAACGGGGTTACAAAACCATGCTTACTTCGCACGGCCTTTGTAGGAACCGCCTTCACGGGTATCGATCTCGATCATGTCGCCGATTTCGATGAAGTCAGCAACGCTCAGCTCGGTACCGTTTTTCAGTTTGGCAGGCTTCATGACCTTGCCCGACGTGTCGCCACGAGCAGAGCCTTCGGTGTAGTCGACCTGACGCACGATAGTAGTCGGCAGTTCTACGGAAACCAGACGGTCTTCGAAGAATACGGCTTCACAAACGTCGGTCATGCCTTCTTCGACGAAAGGCAGAACGCTTTCGATGTCTTCAGCGTTCAGCTCGTACATGGTGTAGTCAGTGGTGTCCATGAACGTGTAGGTGTCACCGCTGATGAAAGACAGGGTGGCTTCCTTGCGATCAAGGATCACGTCGTCCAGCTTGTCGTCGGCGCTGTAAACGATCTCGGTCTTGTAACCGGTCAGCAGGTTTTTCAGCTTGGTTTTCATGATCGCGCTGTTACGACCGGATTTGGTGAATTCAGCTTTCTGAACCAGCCAAGGATCGTTTTCGAGACGGATCACAGTACCGGGTTTCAGCTCTTTACCAGTTTTCATTGCATATATCCGAATTTGGATGAAATTAACCAAAGGCTCTGTACGAGAAACAACCTGCGCAGGCCTTTTTCGTACAGAGCCTTGTATCAAGGCCGCGTATCATAGCGAATTTCCATAAAACTGCACCAGCGCCGTGGCAAGATCAGTCTGTGCGGCTTGTTGCTGGCACCAGTGCCCGGCGTGCTTTTCGAGTTCAGCCCAGTGTTCGGTGAGTGCCAGCCAGCTTTCGCTCAGGTCGCTGCCGATATTCCACTTCTGCCAGAACTGATTCACAGCATGCGCCGCCTCAGGCTCAAGACCCGCCAGGTAGAGCGCTAAAAACGCATCAAGCTTGGGCAGGTGCGCGTCGTCTTCCTGCTGATAGATGTGCCAGAGCATCGGCCGCCCCGCCCATTGCGCACGGACGAATGAGTCTTCGCCGCGCACGACGTTGAAATCGCAGCTCCACAGCAGTTGGTCGTAGCGTTCCTGGCGGATGAACGGTAACACCTGCACGGTCAGCCCTCCCCTTACCTGCATGAAACCTGCGTGTAACTCATCGCCGACACCCAGCCAGCGCTGCAGATCGGTGAGGATGCGTCCCTCCGGCACCAGCATGTGATTGGGCCGAGTGTCGCTGGCCAGCGCGTCAAGCCAGCTGCCCAGCCCGGGATTTTCATAGGCAAATACCGAGATCAAGCGGGCATCAGGCAACGGCTCGACACCCAACCCCTGCAGGAAACCTTGCCTCGCGGCCTTGTCTTGCTGAAATCGCTGGCGCTGTTCGATCAGGTTTCTTTCGCGCAGCAGGCCGCCCGTGGCGTCGGAAAATCCGGGAAAGAAAAAGAACTTCTTCAAACCGTTCAACTGTGGCGAAGGCAAACCGTGGCAACCCGAGACCCAGTCTTCGGCGCTGAGGTACTCAAGGTTCAACCACAGCGGCCTTGGCGAACGCTGCAGCATCGATTCGGTATAGGGCGTCGGCAGGCGGCAGGCAAAGGCCTCGATGACCACGTCAGGAATATCGCTGTTTACCCATTCAGCGGGCCACTGGCACACCCTCACGCCCTCTTGCCATTGCTGCTGAGCCTTAAGATCAGCGTCGGGACACAAGCGAACGAAAGCCGACAGGTCGTCGATCCATAAACGCACATGCAGACCCTGCTCGGCAACCAGCTGGCGTGCCAGACGCCAGGTCACGCCGGCATCACCGTAGTTGTCGACTACGCTGCAAAAAATGTCCCACGAGACTTTCATCGTGGCTCCCTGAGGCTGGATGGCAAAAAACGTTGATTGTCGTTCAGAACGCCCCGTTGCCACCAGCCTGATGCCACTGGACAGCACAGTTTTCGTGCCCGGCCATCAGGCATGGCACAATCGCATCTGTTGCCCTGCAAGGAGTTCAGCCATGTCATCCACTACCCGCCGTCGCGACCTGTATGTGTCGTTGAAATTGATTGTCTGCATTGCGCTGGGTATCTGGCTGGGCGCAATGGCGGTGTTCCTGACCGCTCTGCTGTATTACAAAAGCCTGCCCCCGGCGCAAACCCAGGCGTTGGAAAACGCCGCCGCCCAGCTCACCGCCCCGCCTGCACAAAAAAATGCCGCGCCGTCCGCCCCGGAGACTGAAATGTTCCGCAAATACGAGCAAAGCCTGCGTGAAAGCGAGGCCCGTCAGGCCCGTGAACAGGCTCAGGAACAACAACAGCGTACCTTCAACCGTTCCAAGTGTGATTTCTGGATTCAGCAGGACCGCACTGCGCCGAGCGAAAAAAGTCGCGCCAGCATCAATCAGTACTGCGGATAAACCATGAACAAGCAGGACGTGCTGCAATCGATCATCGACAAGCTGGAAATCGATCTGGACATCGCGCAACGGGCGGCACAGACCGCCTACGAAACGGCAACCCACGAAGAGAACATTGCCGAGAACAAATACGACACGCTGGGACTGGAAGCATCGTATCTGGCAGCAGGCCAGGCACGGCGTGTCGAGGAGATTCGCCAGTCGCTGGCGGCGTATCGGAAATGGTCGCTCAAGCCATTCGATGAATCACGCGGCATTCAGACCGGTGATCTGATCGCTGTCGAAGCCCTGAGCGGTCAAACGCAATACCTGTTTCTCGGCCCTGATGCTGCTGGTCTGAAGGTCAGCGCAGGTGAGCAACTGGTCACAGTCATCACTGCCAGGGCCCCGCTGGGGCAGAGCCTGCTGGGCAAATTCGAAGACGATGCCGTACAGATTGTCATCAACGGCAGCGGACAATCCTACGAGATCATACAAACGATGTGACACACCCGGCATCTGCAGGGTTGATCGCACCAAGTTTTTGTGGGTAAGGTGAAGCGTCGCCATCACCACCGCAACCGGGGCAACATCAAAGCAAACAAGGACTAAAACCCAAGGAGATTTTTCATGACGAACGTCATCGCTTTCCCTGACGCCCATGAACGTGATCGCCTGAAGTCCAGTCAAGATCCGGCGTTGAGATACCTGAACAAGAAAGAGCGACAGCTGATCGACCAACTGCGTTCGACCAGCCATGCGGGACGCCAGTACGTCTACGACTATGCCAGCATCATGCATTTGTCCAGGCCGTTATATCCCGAACCTGTGGATTGACCCTGATTGCAGAGCCCGGCCAAAGGCTGCGCTGTTATATCAGCGCAGCTTCCAGGGTCATGTCTGCGGGGTTCAGCGTGTCAGCGAAAAGATCAGTGCAGAGATCGCCACCACACCGGCGGCCACCACAAAGTAGTTCGACCATGCACCTGCATATTTACGCATGGCGGGTACTTTGTAGACGGCATACATCGGCATAAGGAACAGCAGCGCCGAAATCACCGGCCCGCCCAAGGTCTCGATCATGCCCAGAATGCTCGGGTTCAGCGTTGCTACCAGCCAGCACACCACCAGCATGAATGCTGCTGTCAGACGATCCAGCGCCTTCGGTGCAGGACGCCGCCCGGTTTTCAGAATCAGCCCTTTCAGGCCCTCGCTTGCACCGATGTAGTGACCGAGAAACGATTTGGAAATAGCCACAAACGCAATCAGCGGCGCCACGAAGGCGATGGTCGGGTTGTTGAAGTGGTTGGCCAGGTAGGAGAGGATCGAAATGTTCTGTGCCTTGGCCTCGGCCAATTGGGCTGGCGACAGCGTCAATACGCAACTGAACACGAAGAACAGCACCATCACGACCATCAAGCCGTGAGCGCGGGCCAGTATCTGCGAACTGCGGACCTCGGCGTTTTCGCCGTACTGACGTTTCTGATCAACGGCAAACGCCGAGATGATCGGCGTGTGGTTGAACGAAAATACCATTACCGGAATGGCCAGCCACAGGGTAGGCAGGAACGCTGAAGGCTCGGGAAAGGTGGTCGCGGTACTCAGGATGCCACCGGTCCAGTGCGGAATCAGGAATACCGCCAGAAACAGCAGTGCGACGATGAACGGGTAAACCATAAGGCTCATCGCCTTGACGATGATCCGCTCGCCACAACGCACCACGGCCAGCAGGCCCATGATCAGCACGAACGCCAGCGCTGCGCGTGGCGGCGGCGCTATGTGCAACTGATGCTCAAGAAAACTGCCCACGGTATTGGTGAGGGCCACGCTGTAGATCAGCAGAATCGGAAAGATCGCAAAAAAATACAGCAAGGTGATCATCGCGCCGGCGCTTTTGCCGAAATGCTGCTCGACCACTTCAGTGATATCGGCCCCTTCACGCCCGGACAGTACGAAACGGGTCAGCCCGCGGTGGGCATAGAACGTCATGGGAAACGCCAGCAACGCCAGCGCCATCAGTGGCCAGAAACCACCGATGCCTGCATTGATGGGCAGGAACAGCGTACCTGCGCCAATGGCAGTACCGAACAATCCGAGCATCCAGGTGGTGTCATTACGGTTCCAAGAGGCGATGCTCTCGGGAGCTACATCCAGGCGTTCTACGACGCCGTTAGCCTGATCATTCATCCGGTCGACTCTCCGTGGCCGGTTTATCAAAAAGGGCAGCGCGTCGAAAAAGCCGGCAGTTCAGCGCTCCCCTCGAAAACAGCGGGCGAGATTCTCCGGGATTGACGCCAGAAGTCAAAGGCTTGTAGGACAACAATTTCCGGACTGTAGGCAGGCAATCCCGTGCACGCCTTCTGCACAAAGGGCTGGAGAATGATCGACCTCTTGTCGACGACGTCGTGGTTTTACAGGGCAGCGCGCTCATTCAAGCAACGAGGGCCTGCATTCTGCGCGGGAACAGTTTGCGTTTTTCAGCCAGCTTCACTCATTAGCTGGATAAGCAGACAGGCGTTCTTTCACTTGATTCCGGCACAAGTTCTCATCACGATTGAAAGCCTGCTGCATCGATTCATCTATCCATGTATAAATGCGGTTACACATTGGCCCATCTCTGGAGACTCAGCGCATGCGTTACGCGCTCGATCATAAGGCCCAAACCCATCAACGTATCGTCAAGGAAGCGTCCATGCGCTTTCGTCGCGATGGCATTGGTGCTACGGGCCTACAACCTTTGATGAAGGCACTGGGCTTGACCCATGGCGGTTTCTACGCGCATTTCAAATCCAAGGATGATCTTGTTGAACAGGCATTGAGTCACGCCCTCGACAATGTAAAAGGAATCACCAGCGACGTTTTCGCCAGACAGGACTCGCTCAGTGAATTCATTGATCTCTACCTCTCTATAGACAGTCGCGATTCGCCAGACGGCGGTTGTCCACTACCGACCATGTGCCTGGAACTGGGTCAGCGCGACCAGCCCAGCGCGACGACGGATAAAATCATTCTTCACTTGCTGGAACTGTTCGATCAGTCTCTGGCGCAGACGGGTACTGAATCCAAGAGCCTGCCGGTACTGTCTACCTTGGTAGGCGGCCTGGTACTTGCCCGTAGTGCTTTTGACGAAGAACTGTCGCAGCGCATTCTGGACACGACCCGGGACTATCTCAAACAGGAGATAAAGAAGAGCGCCAACTGACTTATCGAAAACAGAACGTTATCAAGATCCGTTCTCGATAAAGCGTGCATAAACAGACAGGCCGATCATTGATCGGCCTGTTTTTTTTAATGGATAGAGCGAGGCTTAATCAATTGCCAGCTTCTCGCGATTCCTCTCCAGAATAGCCTTGCCAATGCCCTTTACTTCGATCAATTCATCGATGGAGGTAAACTCGCCATTGGCGTCCCGGTAAGCAACGATGGCATCGGCCTTGTTTTTTCCGATACCTGCCAGTTCTTTCTGAAGCATTTGCGCATCGGCGGTATTGAGATTGACCTTATCGTTACGTTGCTCGTGAACGGCCGCGGGCGCTGCGTTTTCCATGGTGGCGGGCGACACGGCGGAGGAAGACGGTGCCGCAGTGGCGTTGACCGCAACCGAGGCACTGGTGAGCAAGGCAAAGATCAAAGCACTGAAGATACGGGTTCGCATAGATAAGGCTCCATAACAGTTCGAGGCAGCATTTCACATGCTGTGCCTGAAACTTAGAGCACTGCCGCCGCCTGGAAAAGAAGTCGAGCGTTGCTGCCTATGTCCAGATCAATCAACGTATGTCTGCCGTTGCCGGGCCTTCGGTAATCGTTGATCAAATCACGGTTCGCCGCTGCGTTCCTGATACATCCAGTCAACGATTTCACCTTCCGGCGCATACCCGTTTACGGTTTCTCGCAGCAATTGACGCACGCTGTTGTAATCGTCGCGGTCCACCGCATCCAGCAGTTTTACAAGACGGCCCTTCAAGACATCCCACTGCAGGAAATCCTCATTCGCACTCATGATCATCGGGTGCTCGGTGGCGACGACGTTGTCACCGATCAATAGCTCTTCATAGAGTTTTTCACCGGGACGCAACCCGGTGAACTCGATGGAGATATCGCCCTGCGGGTTTTTTTCGGAGCGAATGGACAGACCGGACAGGTGGATCATTTTCTCGGCCAGTTCGACAATCTTGACCGGCTCGCCCATGTCCAGAACGAATACATCCCCGCCATGCCCCATGGAACCCGCCTGGATGACCAATTGCGCGGCCTCGGGGATGGTCATGAAGTAACGGGTGATCTTGGGATGCGTCACCGTCAACGGTCCGCCTGACTGGATCTGTTTGTGAAACAGCGGAATGACCGAACCGGACGACCCGAGCACATTACCGAAACGAACCATCGTGAAACGCGTCTTGTTGACCTGATAAACGTTGGCCTTGTCACCGAAGATCACCGGCGCGGTCTCGCGGCTCAGCGCCTGCAGTATCAGTTCGGCAAGGCGCTTGGTGCTGCCCATCACGTTGGTCGGGCGCACGGCCTTGTCGGTAGAGATCAGAACGAAGTTGGAAACACCCGCCTGCAACGCCGCCTGTGCGGTATTGAGCGTACCGACAACGTTATTGATGACTCCCTCGGCAATATTGTGCTCGACCATCGGGACGTGCTTGTAGGCTGCAGCGTGATAGACCGTGTCGACCTTCCAGGTTTTCATGATCGACAGCAGTTTGGGATGATTGCGTGCCGAACCGAGTATGGGCAGTAACTTGACCGAAAGAGACTCGCGAGCCGCTCGCTGCTCAAGTTCGGTAAGAATGCTGTAGAGGTTGAACTCGCTGTGGTCGAGCAACAGCAACTGGGTGGGCTGCAACAGTAATATCTGTCGGCACAGTTCTGAGCCGATCGAGCCACCTGCCCCGGTTACCAGCACCGTTTTGCCCTTGATGCAGTGCTCTAGCAGGTTGTCTCGGGCCGGTACCGCGTCGCGCCCCAGAAGGTCAGCGATATCGACTTCCTGAAGGTCGTCTACCTTGACCCTGCCGGCGGCAAGGTCCATGAAGCCGGGAACGCTTCGTACGTGCAACGGAAAGCCTTCCAGAAAGCCCAGAATTTCCCGGCGACGCCCGCGCGATGAAGACGGGATCGCCAACAGGATTTCCTGAGCACCGGTGGAATCTATCATTCGCTGGATATTTCGGGGTTTGTAGACCTGCAGGCCGGAAATCACCCGATTGGAAATCGATTCGTCATCATCAATGAACGCCACCGGATGCATCAGACGTCCCATGCGCAAGGCAGCAACCAACTGGTTTCCTGCCGCGCCCGCGCCGTAAATGGCGACTTTCTGCAGACCATTGTCGCTCTTGGCAAAGGGGACGTGTTGCGCTGCCGCGAACCAGTCGCCGAGAAAATACTGGCGCATGGCCAGCCGCAGGCCGCCGATCATCACCATGCTCAGCCACCAGTAGTTGAAGATGACCGAGCGCGGGACCAATTGCTGGTGATTGCTGTAAACGTAGACCATGCAGCCGAGGATCAACGAAGACATCGTGACGGCCTTGATGATCGCAATCAGGGCGTCGTTGCCGAAATAGCGCATCACCGCTCGGTACATGCCAAAACGAATGAACAGTGGAATAGCTGCAAGCGGTGCACTGATGAACAGCCAGGTATGTTTCTCCAGAGGATTGATCAACTCATCAATTCCCAACCGCACGAGAAACGACATCCACAGGGCGAGCCAGACGAGAACAACGTCAGCAGCTACCTGAATTATTCGCTTTTTGCGGCGTGGTAGGGCCAGCAAACTGGCCCGCAACCTGCTCATCAATTGTTTAATGCTCCGTTATGCTACCGGTTGAAATATCACCTCAAACCGGTATTTGTGAAACAACCGCGAGTCTGAGACAACCAGAAAACCGCTTCGTTACCCGATTTCCGCCTCACCGGCGCGGAACCTGAGCGCCAGTAATACAAGGGGGACGTAAGCAATTACCGTCCATATCAGCCCTTCGCCATCGCCCAACGCCACCCACATCGCTATAGGTAGCAGCCAGACCAGATTGATCAGCCCCACAGTCAGTGTGACCGGCGAATGCCTGCCGTAATGACGTGACGCGAACTGATACGCATGGCTGCGATGGGCCTCGTAGAGCTTTTCTCTGCGCAACAGACGCCGGACAAGCGTTACCGTGGCGTCGACAATAAACACACCCAGCAGAATCAGCCAGCACCAGAGTAACTGAGGCGAGGCCCAGGAACCCTGAATGGATAGCACACCGAGCACAATTCCGAGAAATCCGCTGCCTGCATCGCCCATGAATATCTTCGCCGGCGGAAAATTCCAGTAAAGGAAACCGGCAACGGCAGCGGCAAGCAGAAGCACCTCCCACGACAGCCCGACATAATCACCCAGCGCATAAATGATGCTCATGCCCAGACACACCGTAACTGCCTCGATACCGGCGATACCGTCGATGCCGTCCATGAAGTTATAAAGATTCAACATCCATACCAGGTAGAACGCTGCGAGTACCTGGCCGACAGCACCGGGGGTGAATGTCCACCCCAGGATGTCAACCGGAGCGAGCCCGTCGAGCCAGAACAAGGCCCAGGCAGCGGCAAGAAAATGCCCCAGCAGGCGCCATCGTGCAGCGATATGCCCATGATCGTCCATGAAACCGATCACGGCGACCAGTCCCCCCGAGCCAACAACTGCGAAAAAAACCGATGCAGACAGATGCCCCACCCAGGCCAGAATTGCCATCGCAATGACAAAGGCAACGACGATGGAAACGCCGCCGCCCCTGGGTGTAGGTATGGAATGTGAGCTGCGGGCATTTGGAATATCGATCAAACTTCTGGCGAGGGCATACTTGCGCAGCAACGCCGTTAAAAGCAGAGACACAAAGGCAATAGCAATTACTGACAGCCACTCAATCATGCTTGTCGTGTTCCAGATAATATCGAGCAGTATCCTGCATGGCGTGTTCAATACTCACAGGTGGATGCCAGTCCAGCATCGTACAGGTTTTACTGATGTCGACCTGCAGCGAGCTGCATAACCGTTGTGAGAAGGCTTTCTTGCCAAGCAATGCTGCAGCGCTTTTCAACAGCGCTTCAGGCACCGGCAGCAAGCGGGCCGGTTTTCCAAGGGCCTTGCCCATTTCACGCAAAAGCCGGGCTGTGGACAGGTCATCCGCGTCACTGACCAGAAATGTCTGGTCAGCTGCTGCAGGATGATCGATGCAGACCATGACCAGATCAGCCAGATTATCCACCGCCACCAGGCTTCGACGATTATTGATGGACCCGAGCGGAAGCGGCAGCCCTTTGTCGAGCCAGCGCATCATGCTCTTGAAGTTGGCCTTGACTCCCGGGCCGTAGACCAGAACCGGGCGAATGATCACAACCTGCATACCGGTTCGGGCAGACAGCTCGCGTAACCCCTCCTCGGCTTTCTGCTTGGAAACGCCATAAGCATCCAGTGGATTACATGGATCGTCGGCTCTGAACGGCGCACCGGGATGGGTAAACTCGCCGTTGGCCTTGATGGAGCTGAGGAAGATAAAGCGCCTGACCCCCGCCGCTGCGGCTTGCTCGGCAAGATTCAGCGTCGCAGTGACATTGGCGCGAAAGTATTCCTGATCCGGCTCATCAGCGGTCTCGTTGAGTACATGGACCCGGGCAGCACAATGAATAACCACATGCGCCCCGGTT
Source organism: Pseudomonas syringae group sp. J254-4 (assembly GCF_032586855.1). Taxonomy (NCBI): domain Bacteria; kingdom Pseudomonadati; phylum Pseudomonadota; class Gammaproteobacteria; order Pseudomonadales; family Pseudomonadaceae; genus Pseudomonas; species Pseudomonas syringae group sp. J254-4. The sequence continues at coordinate 29,293 of NZ_JAWHOO010000014.1, forward strand.
ACAAGATCAGACCACTGGTTATCCGGAGCCAGCGACTGTGCGCTGACAACCTTGATGCGTTCTGAAGAGCAGGCATAGGCACCCCGCACCGCAACCCGAACAGAATGACCGGTGCGCTCGATCAATCGGCGCACAACAGCACTGCCCACGAAACCTGTCGCACCTGTTATTGCAACCAATGCAACATCACCGCTCATGCAAGAACGCCCTTCAAAATTGGCCAAATATTCCGTATGTGACGCTTTTTGACAACTGAAAATATCTTCAATCCATTTTATAACTTTCCCGTCAGCGTAAAAAACCCTTTTCGGCAGTGCACCTGAATCAACTGTATAAATGCCTGCATCAGTGACCCTCGGTCCTCCCGTATGGGACGTAGGTGATTTACATTAACCAGGGCCAGGTGCACACCTTGAAAATTCAATTACGCCTTCAACTGATAACTAGCGCGCTCGCCTATCAAGGAATAAGCAGCTCTACCGTTCTTTTTTCAAGCGCGTATTTACGACCCAGAATATTCCCCAGCACCTTTTTCGCAGTTGCCTCGCCGTGCACCAATCGAATCTGCACAGGCCACTCTTTCATGCCCGTGACGAAACCGACGAGTCCGGCCTGATCAGCATGAGCAGAATAGCCTTTGGCGGTATGAACCCCTGCGTGAATATCAAAGCGTTCACGATCCAGTTCGACATAGCCGCCCAACGGACCGTGCAACTGAATGGCTGCACCAGATGTGCCCTTGCCCTGATAGCCCACAAACACCACGTTATGCCTGGCGTCGCCCAGCATGGCTTTCAGGTAATTGACAATTCTGCCTCCGGCGCACATGCCGTTGCCGGCAATCACGATGGCCGGACGCGCAGTGCTGGTCAGGTAGTTGACGGTACGCAGGTGCTCCTCATGCGTATCGACAGTGATCAGTTGCTCGAAGCCCAGCGGTTTTCTGCCGACATCGAGTCTTAGCCGGGCATCCTCATCCCAATAGTCTTCGAATGCCTGATAGACCTTCGTGAACCGGCTCGCCAGAGGCGAGTCAAGAATGATCGGCAACCTCGACCAATCGGCAGGCGGTATTTCACCTCCAGACGGGAGCACACTGTTTTCAGCAGAATGATTCGACGGCATTTTGCGCCGCAGAATATCCTCCAGCTCGTAGAGCAATTCCTGAGTACGACCGATGCTGAACGCCGGTATCAGAACCGTGCCGTTATCTTCGAGTGCCTTGTCTATGATCTGCTCAAGTGCCTGCTGGCGAATGCTGCGATCCTCGTGAAGGCGATCACCGTAAGTGCTTTCCAGAATCAGAACATCCGCGCGTTCCGGGGGCTTGGGGGCTGGCAGAAACGGTGTGTGACTTGCGCCGAGATCACCGGAGAACACTACACGCAGGGAACGCCCTTGCGCAGGGTAGTGCAGATCGCACTCGATATAGGCAGAACCGAGTATATGTCCGGCACGCTGCAGACGAACCCGGCAGTGCAATGTTTCGTGTTCGACCAGACTGAACCAGTTATCGAATGGCAGCGCGATGATTCTCTTGTTGATGAGCTCCAGGTAACGCTGTATTTGTTCGGGGTCATGCGCAAACTCGATCTTCAGGATATCTTCCATGACCAGTGGCAGCAGATGGGCGCTGGGCTCGCTGCACAGTATGGGTCCCTTGTAGCCAGAGGCCAGCAACTCGGGGATACGCCCGACATGGTCATTGTGCACATGGGTGACCAGCAGCGCCCTGATAGTCTCTGGGTCGAACCCGAATGAGGCGGCACGCTCACCGCGCTCCTGCACCGAGCCGCAGTCGATCAACAGGTTGCTCGAGGCGTCCATACACAATTGATGACAGGAACCGGTTACCGTATCGACAGCACCGTGATGAATGATTTCCGGATAAGACATGCAGTTACCTTTTCTTGCCAGCCTGTACTTGATGTTTGCAACATCCGGCATCGGATCTGAACAGTAAGTTTCGGCGCATTCTGCACGTGAAAGGCTTATTTTCAAGACTTGACACAAAGCTGTCAGGACAGCAGCAATCGGCGCTGCTAAAGAAGATAACCGGCTACCCCTTTAGAATGGGCACCTGAATTAAAAAAGAGATTAATCCTACACACTAAAGTAACTACTCTTCGTACAACAGAAGAATAAACTGACAGAATTATAAGCCCGATTTTTTGAAGAATACCGACGATAAGCGTGAAGCAAACGCCAGCCTCGAAACGCCGCATGCCATTCGATGGGGTGCAAGGGCGTGGAGAATACGCATATTACGTCGCCAGAAATGCATTCGGCGAAGCCTGATCAGCGCTGCTCAAACGGAGCGAGGGGAAGGCGTACGTTTTTTGCGAAGACTGGATATCCATGTCAGCACCGGACCGATAACCATGCCCAGCAGCAGAGCCAGGACAACTGGCAATGCCAACGGAAGCTGAGGCGCTGACCAGCCGAAAAAAGTTACCGCGACAGATTGCCTGTTTTCAAGCACGAACACGGTTGTTGCCAAAACAGCAAGCAACACGGCGACGATCAAAATGACTCGTTTGAAGATACGCATCTGGTGATCCTGTGGTAAATGGCTTCAAAAGCCCTCTTCTTCATCCTCATTGACCCGATCCCGCAGCTCTTTGCCTGGTTTGAAATGCGGGACAAACTTGCCGTCGAGACTAACCGACTGGCCGGTCTTCGGGTTGCGCCCTACTCGCGGTGCACGGTAATGCAGTGAAAAGCTGCCAAAACCCCGAATTTCGATTCGGTCACCGGTCGCCAGGCACTGGGACATTTGTTCAAGCATGGTCTTGATGGCCAGCTCGACATCCTTGGATGAGAGCAGCCCTTGATGGGTGACAATTCGTTCGATCAACTCCGACTTCGTCATATTTTTCCCTTCTTTTTCAAGCAGCTAGATCAGCGCTTGGAAGGTTTTAGCATGACCGGATGAATTTGAACAGCCCATCTATTGACTTATGTTCAATACTGTCTACCAGGCATGAAAAGATTACACCCACATTACAGGCGAGACGTATCGGAAGGGAGCTGAAGCATTCGAAGAATAGAGACGGCCTGAGAGGCCACTGAGGACATTTGGCAGCCTGGGCAGTGCCTGTGCAGACATTCCTGAAACAAGAGCCTGTAAGGCCTTAGCAGCAGAAATAAAAAAGGACGACCGAAGTCGTCCTTTTTGTGGTCAAGCAGAACTTAGTTCTGTTTTTCCATTTGCGCGCGCAGCAGGTCACCAATGGTGGTAGGACCAGTGCTTTCAGCGACTTCAGGCTTGCTACGCAGGCTCTGAATGGCTTCTTTCTCGTCTTCAACATCTTTCGACTTGATGGACAAGCTGATTACGCGGCTCTTGCGGTCAACGCTGATGATCTTGGCTTCGATCTCTTCGCCTTCTTTCAGAACGTTACGCGCGTCTTCAACGCGGTCACGGCTGATTTCGGAGGCTTTGAGGGTCGCTTCGATGTCGTCGGCCAGGGTGATGATGGCGCCTTTGGCGTCAACTTCTTTAACGATACCGCGAACGATAGCGCCCTTGTCATTGACAGTGACGTACTCGGAGAACGGATCGCTTTCCAGCTGCTTGATACCCAGCGAGATGCGCTCACGCTCAGGATCAACAGACAGGATCACGGTGTCGAGCTCGTCGCCCTTCTTGAAGCGACGTACGGCTTCTTCGCCCACTTCGTTCCAGGAGATGTCGGACAGGTGAACCAGGCCGTCGATGCCGCCGTCCAGACCAATGAAGATACCGAAATCGGTGATCGACTTGATGGTGCCGGAGATTTTATCGCCCTTGTTGAACTGGCCAGAGAAATCTTCCCATGGGTTGGATTTGCACTGTTTGATGCCGAGGGAGATACGACGACGCTCTTCGTCGATGTCCAGAACCATGACTTCCACTTCGTCGCCAACCTGAACGACTTTCGAAGGGTGGATGTTCTTGTTGGTCCAGTCCATTTCGGAAACGTGTACCAGGCCTTCCACGCCTTCTTCCAGCTCTGCGAAGCAGCCGTAGTCGGTCAGGTTGGTAACACGCGCGGTAACGCGGGTGCTTTCCGGGTAGCGAGCCTTGATAGCAACCCATGGATCTTCACCCAGTTGCTTCAGACCCAGGGAAACACGATTGCGCTCGCGATCGTACTTCAGGACCTTTACATCGATCTCATCGCCAACGTTGACGATTTCCGATGGATGCTTGATGCGCTTCCAGGCCATGTCGGTGATGTGCAGCAGGCCATCGACGCCACCCAGATCGACGAATGCGCCGTAATCGGTGAGGTTCTTGACGATACCCTTGACCTGTTGACCTTCCTGCAGGGACTCGAGCAGAGCTTCGCGCTCGGCACTGTTCTCGGCTTCCAGAACACTGCGACGGGAAACGACAACGTTGTTACGCTTCTGGTCCAGCTTGATGACCTTGAACTCGAGCTCTTTGCCTTCCAGGTGAGTCGTGTCACGCACAGGGCGGACGTCAACCAGAGAACCAGGCAGGAACGCACGGATGCCGTTAACGTCGACAGTGAAGCCGCCTTTAACCTTACCGTTGATAACGCCCTTGACCACTTCTTCAGCTGCGAAAGCCGCTTCCAGAACGATCCAGCACTCGGCACGCTTGGCTTTTTCGCGGGACAGCTTGGTTTCGCCAAAGCCATCTTCGACCGCGTCCAGCGCAACGTGAACTTCATCGCCGATCTTGATGGTCAGCTCGCCAGCGTCGTTGTGGAACTGTTCCAGCGGGATGAGGCCTTCAGATTTCAGACCGGCGTGAACCGTAACCCAACCTGCCTGGTAGTCGATATCAACGATGATAGCGGTGATGATCGAACCAGCCTGAAGGTTGAGGGTCTTTAGGCTTTCTTCAAAAAGTTCTGCAAAGCTTTCGCTCATTTTAATTCCTGTTGATCAAGGGCGAAGAATACGCCCATCTGCCACGCTCCAGACAACGTGGGTTTCGTTCAAGTAAAAGAAAGCCTGCGGGACTATGACTGGTCTCCCACACGCTTCTTCGTCATCCGGCGATACCGCGAAGCGCGATTTCGCTCAGAATGCGTTCCAGCACCTGCTCGATGGACAATTCAGTGGAATCCAGCTGTATGGCGTCGTGCGCCGGCTTCAGCGGGGCTACCGCTCGCTGGGTGTCACGCTCGTCGCGTGCACATATCTCATCTAGCAGACTCGACAGACTAACATCATCGCCCTTGGCCTTCAACTGCAAGTAACGTCGACGCGCACGCTCCTCGGCACTGGCAGTGAGGAAAATCTTCAGTGGCGCATCCGGGAACACCACGGTGCCCATGTCGCGACCATCCGCAACAAGGCCCGGCTCCTCCTGAAAAGCGCGCTGGCGCAACAGCAAGGCGTCGCGCACCGCCGGCAGCGAAGCCACCTGCGACGCGCCGCTGCCTACCTGCTCGTTGCGAATGGCGTGGGTGACATCCTCGCCTTCCAGAATGATGCGCTGCCCCTGCCCGGCCGCAGTCGCTTCGAACTGGACATCCAGATGAGCGGCCAGAAGCTTGAGCGCTTCTTCATTGGTCAGGTCGACGCCATGATTGCGCGCGGCAAAAGCCAGCAGGCGATACAAGGCACCGGAATCAAGCAGGCACCAGCCGAGTTTTCTGGCCAGCAATCCGGCTACAGTGCCCTTTCCGGAACCGCTGGGTCCGTCGATGGTGATAACGGGAGCTTTGATTTTCACTTTTTGTCCTCTTGCGCTACACGCATGCCAACTTGAGCGCACAGCGCCAGAAAATGGGGAAACGATGCGGCGGCATCCGCGCACGCTTGAATACGGATGGGCGCCGAAGCCCTCAACGATGCAACGCGAAACGCCATGACGATACGCTGATCGCTGCGAGCATCAACCTCGCCGCCACCCGGCACACCGCCTTCGATAATAATGCCATCCAGCACTGGCTCGGCCTCGATACCCAGAGCCAGCAGACCATCGGCCATCAGCCTGACGCACTCTGACTCGTCGGCTTGCAGCGCCTGTGCGCCGCGCAGAATGGTACGCCCTTCTGCACACGCTGCGGCAACAAGCAGCACCGGAAATGTATTGATCGCCAACGGCACCAGCGCTTCAGGAATATCAGCCCCTTTCAGCCGGGCGGAGCGGACATGCAGGTCTGCGAGCGTCCCGCTCGCCAGTTTGCGGACATTTTGCAGCACGATATCGCCGCCCATCAGGCGCAGGATATCGATCGCCCCCTCACAAGGGGAACTGACCGGAACGTCCTCGAGCAGCAAGTCGCACCCTTCGCTGATCGACGTCGCCACCATGAACAGCACCGCAGACATGACATCCACCGGCCCTTTGATGTGGTGGCTCACGCCATCCGCAGGCCCGCCGCGAACCTCACGATGGTCGCCAGACGCTGTATCGACCCGGGCACGACTGGCCAGAATTCTGCCGAAGTGCTTCCTGGCTGCGCGAGCGCGTGTGAACACGTCCATCAGTTGTGCGCCGTCGCCTGCATCTACCGCGTCGCGCAAGGCATCGAGATCCGTACGAAAGCTGTCCAGCGTGCGCAGTACTGCTTGCCGATTGGCCATGAAGATATCGTGCCACATGGTCGGATCGCTGCCTGCGATACGCGTGAAATCACGGAAGCCGCCAGCGGCATACCTGAATATGTCGAGGTTTTCATTACGCTTGGCCAGTGAGTCGACCAGACCGAATGCCAGCAAATGTGGCAGGTGGCTGGTTGCAGCCAACACCTCATCGTGACGCTCGACCTGCATGTGCTCGACATCGGCACCCAAGGCAGACCACAGCCGGTCGACAATCGTCACCGCTTGAGGATCGGTCTCAGCCAGCGGGGTCAGAATGACCTTATGACGCCTGAACAGCGCCGCATTGGACGCTTCAACGCCACTCTGCTCGGACCCGGCAATCGGATGCCCAGGCACAAAACGTGACGGCATATGGCCGAATGCCTGGCGTGCAGCGCTGACCACATTGCCTTTGGCGCTGCCAACATCGGTGAGAATTGCGTCACCCAGATCCAGCGGTGCAAGCAGCGCCAGGAGCTTTTCCATAGCCAGAATCGGCACCGCCAACTGAATCACGTCGGCGCCACGACAGGCCACGGCAAGATCGGCTTCACAGCGATCCACAACGCCCAATTCGACTGCCAGCTTTCGCGACTGCGGATCAAGATCGACGCCGACGACTTCGCGGCACAGGCCGCTTTCGCGCACGCCCTTGGCGAAGGAGCCGCCGATCAGCCCAAGCCCCACGACCACCAGACGACCGATCAACGGCCGGGCCGCTTGTTCCGAAATTACATCAACCACGCGAACACACCTGACAGCCCGACAAGACAACAAACAAACGGATCATGTACAACGCCCTCAAAGAACCGCTTTCGGGTAGGAACCCAGCACCTTCAAGGCAACGGCTTCACTGCTGATTTTTTCCAGCACGGCCTTGACCAGCGGGTCCTGGTGATGGCCGACGAAGTCGATGAAAAACACGTAGGTCCACTTGCCACTGCGCGACGGGCGGGTTTCGATGCGTGTCAGGTCCAGACCGCTCTCGTGAAACGGCACCAGCAGCTCGTGCAGCGCACCCGGCTTGTTGCTCATCGACACAATGATCGAGGTCTTGTCATCGCCGGTCGGCGGCACTTCCTGATTGCCGATGATGAGGAAGCGCGTGGAGTTGTCCGGGCGATCTTCGATCTTTTCTGCAAGACGCGTCAGACCATACAGACCTGCTGCCATATCGCCAGCGATGGCCGCCGAGTTCCACTCGCCCTTGACCCGCTTGGCGGCTTCGGCGTTGCTGGCAACGGCGACGCGCTCGACATTCGGGTAATGGGCATCCAGCCATTTGCGGCACTGGGCCAGCGACTGAGCGTGGGAATAGATGCGCGTGATGCTTTGCGTCTTGGTGCTTTCGCCCACCAGCAAATGGTGGTGGATACGCAGCTCGACTTCGCCACAGATGACCATGTCGTGTTCAAGAAAGCTGTCGAGCGTGTGGTTGACCGCACCTTCGGTGGAGTTTTCCACCGGGACCACGCCAAAATTCACGGCACCGGCAACCACTTCACGAAACACTTCGTCAATCGCAGCCATCGGCAGACTGATGACTGCATGCCCGAAATGCTTCATCGCGGCGGCCTGGGTAAACGTACCCTCAGGGCCGAGATAGGCGACCTTGAGCGGCTGTTCAAGCGCGAGGCAGGAAGACATGATTTCGCGGAACAGCCGCGCCATCTCTTCGTTGCTCAACGGACCACGATTGCGGTCCATGACTCGCCTGAGCACCGCAGCTTCGCGCTCCGGACGGTAGAACACAGGCACTTCGCCTTCCGCCAGCGAGGACATCTTGACCCTGGCCACTTCCTGGGCACAGCGGGCACGCTCGCTGATCAGTTCCAGAACCTTTTCATCGAGGCTGTCGATACGGACGCGAAGCGCCTTGAGTTCTTGCTCGGACATCAGCCGTGCTCCTTCTCGAAGTCTTTCATGTAGGCCACCAACGCGTTGATGGCGTTGATATCGATTGCGTTGTAGATGGATGCACGCATGCCGCCCACCGAGCGATGGCCCTTGAGGTTGAGCAGACCGTTTGCATCGGCACCGGCCAGGAACGGCTTGTCGAGACGATCGTCAGCCAGACGGAACGGCACGTTCATCCACGAGCGATCGGGCTTGTTGATCGGGTTGCTGTACAGCTCGCTGGCGTCAATGAAGTCATAGAGCGTGCGCTGTTTGATTTCGTTGCGCTTGCCGATTGCCTCGACACCGCCCTGCTCCTTGAGCCATTCGAAGACCAGCCCCGACAGGTACCAGGCGAGAGTCGGCGGCGTGTTGTACATCGAGCCGTTGTCGGCAGCGACCTTGTAGTCGAGCATGGTCGGGCACAGCGAGCGCGCGCGACCCAGCAGGTCTTCGCGAATGATCACCACCACGATGCCGCTGGGGCCGATGTTCTTCTGGGCGCCAGCGTAGATCATGCCGAAACGCGAGATGTCCACCGGGCGCGAGAGGATGTCCGAAGACATGTCGGCAACCAGCGGCACGTCGCCGGTTTCGGGAATCCAGTTGAATTCCAGACCACCAATGGTTTCGTTTGGCGCGTAGTGAACGTAGGCAGCATCCTTGGACAGCTTCCACTCGTTCTGACCGGGAATGGCAAAGTAATCGTAAGGCTTGGCGCTGGCGGCGACGTTGACCGTGCCATAGCGCGATGCCTCGTCGATAGCCTTCTGCGACCAGATGCCGGTATCGATGTAGTCGGCCTTGCCGTTTTCCGGCAGCAGGTTCAGCGCAATCTGGGCGAACTGCTGGCTCGCGCCGCCTTGCAGGAACAGCACTTTGTAATTGGAGGGGATGGACAGCAGATCGCGCAGATCCTGCTCGGCCTTGGTGGCAATGGAGACGAACTCGTCACTGCGGTGGCTCATTTCCATGACGGAAAGGCCTTTGCCGTGCCAGTCGAGGAGTTCCGCCTGGGCACGCAGCAGAACAGCTTCAGGAAGCGCAGCAGGACCTGCGCAGAAGTTAAAGGCTCGCTTGCTCATATCCACTCTCGTCAAATACGTTGGGTCTGTACGCGCTTGTTTCTGGTTGCTTGCCACGAGCAGACAGACGCCGCAGCGACTGGCAGCTCCTTGCTGAAATTCTGATCCGGCTGCAGGGCTGGCCGAATGTTGCAAGGGCTGGACTTGCCTGGAATGCACATGCACTCACAGACGAGCCAGCCCTTACCTGATTTACGTTACAGCTCAGTTCTGCGGTTCGTCTTCATCTGGCGCAGCGTCCGCCTGCAGGTCTTCACCGGCATCGTCCACTTCAGCTTCAGCGGCATCGACGATCACGCCGTCGATAACCTCTTCGCCTTCAAGCTCTTCGCCTTCGACTTCCGACGGCTCCTGAACACGCTCCAGACCGACCAGCTTCTCGTCGCTGGCCAGCTTGATCAGGGTAACGCCCTGGGTGTTACGGCCCAGACTGGACACTTCGCCGACCCGGGTACGCACCAGCGTGCCCTGATCGGAAATCAGCATGATTTCTTCGCCATCAAGCACCTGAACCGCGCCGACCAGACGGCCGTTACGCTCGTTGCTGACCATGGCGATGACGCCCTGACCGCCACGCTTGTACTCAGGGAACTCGGAAATGGCCGTACGCTTGCCGTAGCCGCGCTCGGAAGCAGTCAGAATCTGGCTGCCTTCTTCCGGGATCAGCATCGAAATCAGCTTTTGCCCTTCTGGCAGACGCATGCCACGAACACCGCGAGCGGTACGGCCCATGGCGCGCACGTCGGATTCCTTGAAACGGGTCACCTTGCCACCGTCGGAGAACAGCATGATTTCCTGCTCGCCATCGGTAATGGCCGCAGAGATCAGGATGTCGCCCTCGTCCAGCTCAAGGGCGATAAGGCCCGAGCTGCGCTGACGGCTGAATGCAACCAGCGGGGTCTTCTTGACAGTACCGTTGGCGGTGGACATGAAGATGAACGGAGCCTTCTTCTTGTCGGCAGCCTTGATACGGGCCTTGCGCTCTTCTTCGGTCTCGCTGCTGTTTTCCGCGTCGTCCAGCTCGCCTTCAAGGGCTTCGCCTTCTTCGTCGGCACGCTTGCGCATCGCTTCGAGGTCGACCGGCAGCATGGTGGTGATGTATTCGCCGTCGCTCAGCGGCAACAGGTTGACCAACGGACGCCCACGGGCAGCGCGGGAGGCCTCCGGGATCTCGTAGGTCTTGAGCCAGTACACCTTGCCCTTGCTGGAGAACATCAGCAGCGTGGTGTGGCTGTTGGCGACCAGCAGGTGAGCAATGTAGTCCTCATCCTTGATGCCGGTGGCCGACTTGCCCTTGCCGCCACGACGCTGAGCCTGATAGACCGCCAATGGCTGGGTCTTGGCATAGCCGCCATGGGAGATGGTGACCACGCGCTCTTCTTCGGTGATCAGGTCACCCAGGGTCAGGTCCAGACGTGCATCGAGAATTTCGGTACGACGGGCGTCGCCGTACTCGGAGCGGATCACTTCCAGCTCTTCGCGGATCACTTCCATCAGGCGCGTTGCGCTGTTGAGGATGCGGATCAGCTCGCCGATCTGGTTGAGGATTTCCTGGTACTCGCCCAGCAGCTTCTCGTGTTCCAGGCCGGTCAGGCGATGCAGACGCAGTTCCAGAATGGCCTGAGCCTGTTCCGGCGACAGGAAATACTTGCCTTCACGCAGGCCGTATTGCGGATCGAGGTTCTCGGGGCGGCACGAATCGGCACCGGCACGCTCGACCATTTCGACCACTGCGCTCGATTCCCAAGGCGTCTTGATCAGCGCTTCCTTGGCTTCTGCAGGTGTCGGAGAGGCCTTGATGAGGGCGATGACCGGGTCGATGTTGGACAGCGCAACAGCCTGGCCTTCAAGGATATGGCCACGCTCGCGGGCCTTGCGCAGTTCGAATACGGTACGGCGGGTAACCACTTCGCGACGGTGACGAACAAAGGCTTCCAGCAAGTCCTTGAGGTTAAGGATGCGTGGACGGCCGTCAATCAGGGCAACGATGTTGATACCGAAAACGCTTTGCAGCTGGGTCTGGGCATAAAGATTGTTGAGAACAACCTCCGGCACTTCGCCACGACGCAGCTCGATAACCACGCGCATACCGTCCTTGTCGGACTCGTCGCGCAGCTCGGTAATGCCTTCGAGTTTCTTTTCCTTGACCAGCTCGGCGATCTTCTCGATAAGACGTGCCTTGTTCAGCTGGTAAGGCAGCTCGGTGATGACGATCTGCTGACGACCGCCAACCTTGTCGATGTCTTCGACGATGGAGCGGGCACGCATGTAAATGCGTCCACGACCCGTGCGATAGGCTTCGATGATGCCCGCACGGCCGTTGATGATCGCCGCTGTCGGGAAATCCGGGCCGGGGATGTACTGCATCAGTTCGTCGACCGTCAACTCTGGGTTGTCGATCAGTGCCAGGCAACCGTCGATGACTTCACCGAGGTTGTGCGGCGGAATGTTGGTCGCCATGCCCACAGCAATACCGCTGGAGCCGTTGACCAGCAGGTTGGGAATACGGGTCGGCATGACCGCGGGGATCATTTCGGTGCCGTCGTAGTTCGGCACCCAGTCCACGGTTTCCTTGTGCAGGTCGGCCAGCAGCTCGTGCGCCAGCTTGGTCATGCGCACTTCGGTGTATCGCATGGCCGCAGCGTTATCGCCGTCGACCGAACCGAAGTTGCCCTGACCGTCTACCAGCAGATAGCGCAGCGAGAATGGCTGAGCCATACGAACGATGGTGTCGTACACGGCTGTATCGCCGTGCGGGTGATACTTACCGATCACGTCACCAACCACACGGGCGGATTTCTTGTACGGCTTGTTCCAGTCGTTACCCAGCTCGCTCATTGCGAACAACACGCGCCGGTGCACGGGCTTCAAGCCGTCGCGTGCATCGGGCAGTGCCCGACCGACGATTACGCTCATCGCGTAGTCGAGGTAGGACTGCTTCAGCTCGTCTTCGATATTGACCGGGAGGATTTCTTTGGCCAGTTCGCCCATGAGAAGCCTGATTCCTTTTTCTGGTGAAACCTCGCAAACCCATTCGGGGTATACGAAGCTCGCCGCTGCCAGCATGTGCAGGGCAGCGACTTACGACAAATCAACGAGTTATGCCATGAATCTACGCAGCGTGGGCGACTACAATCAGTGTCCCCGATAACCGCCGGATATTACCACAATCGCCGAGGTGCTCACATCCTTTGCAGGCGCTGAAAACGAGCCACCGGCGTGCAAGACGCCTGAGAAACGCTTACAGGCCCGCCCAGCCGCATTGCACAGCGGCAACGGCTCGAGCCTGTGCGCATCAGTGAAGGTGTTTACGACTCATCAATTGCGCCATGCGCGCGGTATCGGGACGCTCGACAATGCCCTTCTCGGTCACAATGGCATCGATCAGGTCTGCCGGTGTCACATCGAACACCGGATTGAAGGCCTCGACATCCGCGCCGACCCGCTGACCGCCCACTTCAAGCAGCTCACGACCGTCGCGTTCTTCAATGATGATGTCGTCGCCGCTGGCCATTTCCATGTCGATGGTCGAACTCGGTGCCACCACCATGAAGCGCACCCCGTGGTGCATCGCGGCTACGGCAAGCTGATAGGTGCCGATCTTGTTCGCCACGTCACCATTGGCGGTGATGCGGTCGGCCCCGACGATGACCCAGGTAATGCCCTTGGTACGCATCAGGTGCGCAGCGGCAGAGTCTGCATTCAAGGTGACCGGAATGCCTTCATTGGCCAGCTCCCAGGCGGTAAGCCGCGAACCCTGCAGCCAGGGCCGGGTTTCATCGGCATAGACCCGCTCGATCATGCCTTCCAGATGCGCTGCGCGGATCACACCCAGCGCAGTCCCGAAACCACCGGTGGCCAGCGCTCCGGTATTGCAGTGGGTGAGCACTGTCTGCAGATTGCCCTGATGCCTGCGGATCAGGTCTGCGCCCAGTTGCGCCATGGTCAGGTTGGCCTCGCGATCACTCAGGTGAATCGCCACGGCTTCTGCCTCAAGAGCCACGAGCGGATCGTCGCCGTCCTTGACACGCATCAGACGATCACGCATCCGGTTCAATGCCCAGAACAGATTCACGGCAGTCGGGCGTGAATCGGCCAGCAACTGCATGTCTTCTTCCAGCGCCGGATACCAGTCTTCGCCTTCGGCAATGCGCGCACGTGCGCCCAGCACCGCGCCGTAGGCGGCACTGATACCGATAGCCGGTGCCCCGCGCACGACCATCGTGCGAATCGCCTCGGCGACTCCCTCGGCGGTGGTATAGCGGTGCCAGACTTCCTCGAACGGCAGTACCCGCTGGTCCAGCAGGTACAGAGCGTCGTCTCGCCAATCGATGGCCTTAACTTTCTCTGCAGCCAACAGTCGATCGCGCATCGCCAACTCCATCTTGAACATCCGAAACCCAGCATCAAAAGCCGCTGATTATAGCGAGCCGCCTGCGAAGACGCTCGGGTATACTTCGCCATCAACGTAATAAACGATGGAAACCTTCTCATGCCGAACGCTACAGCACCGCTCGACCTTTTGCTCCTGCCCGCCTGGCTGGTGCCGGTCGAGCCCGCAGGCGTGGTGCTCAAGGACCACGGCATCGGCGTGCGCGATGGCTGTATCGTCTATATAGGCCCACGGGCCGAGGCATTGAGGCAGAATGCGGTGCAGGTGCAGGAGCTTCCCGGCATGCTGCTCAGCCCCGGCCTGATCAACGCCCACGGTCATGCAGCCATGACGCTGTTTCGCGGACTGGCCGATGACCTGCCACTGATGACCTGGCTGCAGGACCATATCTGGCCTGCCGAAGGCAAATGGGTCAACGAAGACTTCGTCCACGATGGCACCGACCTGGCCATCGCCGAGCAGCTCAAGGGCGGCATCACCTGCTTCTCCGACATGTATTTCTACCCCAAGGTAGCTGCCGAGCGCGTCCACGCCAGCGGCATGCGCGCACAGATCACCGTTCCGGTGCTGGATTTCCCGATTCCGGGGGCTCACACCACCGATGAAGCACTGCACAACGGTATCGAGCTGTTCAACGACCTCGCTCATCATCCACGCATCAAGATCGCCTTTGGCCCGCATGCGCCTTATACCGTGGGTGATGAAAACCTCGAAAAGGTCCGGGTTATCGCCGATGAACTGGACGCCATGATTCAGATGCATGTCCACGAGACCGCATTCGAAGTCGAGCAGGCTGTCGAACAGCGCCAGGAGCGCCCTCTCGCCCGCTTGAATCGCCTCGGCATGCTCGGCCCGCGCTTCCAGGCCGTGCACATGACGCAGATCAACGACGACGATCTGGCCCTGCTGGTGGAAAGCAATACCAACGTCATTCATTGCCCCGAATCCAACCTCAAGCTGGCCAGCGGTTTCTGCCCGGTCGAGCGATTGTGGCAGGCCGGTGTGAACGTTGCAGTGGGTACCGATGGCGCGGCCAGCAACAATGACCTGGACCTGCTCGGCGAAACCCGCACCGCGGCCTTGCTGGCCAAGGCTGTCGCTGGTTCGGCCACGGCGCTGGATGCCCACCGCGCGCTACGCATGGCGACCCTCAACGGTGCCCGCGCACTGGGCATTCAGGCCGAGACCGGCTCGCTGGAGATTGGCAAGGCTGCGGACATGGTCGCGTTCGACCTGTCGGGCCTTGCCCAGCAACCGATTTACGACCCGGTATCGCAGCTTATATATGCCACTGGCCGCGATTGCGTGAGCCATGTCTGGGTGGCCGGCAAGCAATTGCTCGACGCTCGCCGGCTGACCCGCATGGATGAACCCGCACTGCGCGACAACGCGATTGCGTGGGGCAAGCGTATTTCCGGTAAAGCCGAATAATTCGATTCGGACCGAACACATGCCAGTCAGGCTTATCTATAAGCCTGACTGATGAAAAAGAATTTTGAGTTCAAGAGGGACACCCATGAGCAACGTCGACCGCGCAGAAATCGCTAAATTCGAGGCCCTGGCCCATCGCTGGTGGGACCGCGAAAGCGAATTCAAACCGCTGCATGACATCAACCCGCTGCGCGTCAACTGGATCGACGAGCGTGTCGGTCTGGCAGGCAAGAAAGTACTGGACGTCGGCTGCGGCGGCGGCATTCTGAGTGAGGCGATGGCCCTGCGCGGCGCAACAGTCACCGGCATCGACATGGGCGAAGCGCCGCTGGCCGTTGCACAGCTGCATCAGCTTGAATCAGGCGTCAGCGTCGAATATCGGCAGATTACCGCCGAGGACATGGCCGAAGAGATGCCCGAGCAATTCGATGTGGTGACGTGCCTGGAAATGCTTGAGCACGTACCGGACCCATCGTCGGTGATCCGTGCCTGCTACCGCATGGTCAAGCCGGGCGGTCAGGTGTTTTTCTCGACCATCAACCGCAACCCGAAAGCTTATCTGTTCGCCGTGGTCGGTGCCGAGTACATCCTCAACCTGCTGCCGCGCGGGACTCACGACTTCAAAAAATTCATCCGCCCTTCCGAGCTGGGTGCCTGGAGCCGCGATGCAGGCTTGCAGGTCAAGGACATCATCGGCCTGACCTACAACCCGCTGACCAAGCATTACAAGCTGGCCTCCGACGTCGACGTCAACTACATGATCCAGACCCTGCGGGAGGCGTGAGAGATGCGTTTGAGAGCGGTTTTATTCGACATGGACGGCACCCTGCTCGACACCGCACCGGACTTCATCGCCATTGCTCAGGCGATGCTGGCTGACCGCGGCCTTCCCCCGGTACCGGAAAAACTGATCCGCGATGAAGTTTCAGGGGGTGCCAGGGCCATGGTGGCAGCGGCCTTCGCAATGTCGCCGCAAGCGCCGCAATTCGAAGCATTGCGCCTCGAGTTTCTGGAGCGCTATCAGCGTGACTGCGCCGTCCACAGCAAGCTGTTCGATGGCATGGCCGAGTTGCTGGCCGACATCGAGAAGGCCGGCCTGATCTGGGGTGTGGTGACAAACAAGCCGGTGCGCTTTGCTCAGCCGATCATGGAACAACTCGGCCTGGCCGAACGCTCCGCCGTATTGATCTGCCCTGACCATGTCACGCACAGCAAGCCGCACCCCGAGCCGATGATTCTGGCCTGCAAGATGCTCGACCTCGACCCGGCCAGCGTCCTGTTCGTAGGCGACGATCTGCGCGACATAGAGTCCGGTCGCGACGCAGGCACCAAGACCGCTGCCGTGCGCTACGGCTATATCCACCCCGACGACAACCCCGATCACTGGGGTGCCGACGTGGTGGTCGATCATCCGCTGGAACTGCGCAAGGTGCTGGATAACGCACTGTGCAGCTGCTGAACGAGGTTTTTACATGTTTGACTACTCCGCGCACCCGGAACTGCTCAAGGGCCGGATCATTCTAGTCACCGGTGCCGCTCGCGGCATCGGTGCTGCAGCCGCAAAAACCTACGCAGCCCACGGCGCGACTGTTCTGCTGCTGGGCAGGACTGAAGCCAGCCTGGCTCAGGTCCATGACGAGATACAGGCAGCAGGTCATCTGCTGCCGTTGGTCATACCCTTCGACCTGGAAAGCACCGACCCCGCGCAGTATCACGACCTGGCGACCATGATCGAGCGCAAAGTCGGCCGTCTTGACGGGCTGCTGCACAACGCCTCGATCATCGGCCCGCGCACTTCAGTGGAACACCTGCCAGGCGAAGACTTCATGCAGGTCATGCACGTCAACGTCAATGCCACCTTCATGCTCACCCAGGCACTGCTGCCGCTGCTTCAGCGTTCAACGGATGCATCGATAGCCTTCACCTCCAGCAGCGTGGGCCGCAAGGGTCGCGCACAATGGGGCGCGTACGGGGTGTCGAAATTTGCTACCGAAGGCCTGATGCAAACCCTCGCCGACGAGCTTGAAGGCGTTACCAGCGTGCGAGCCAACAGCATCAACCCGGGTGCTACCCGCACCGGCATGCGTGCGCAGGCCTACCCTGACGAAAACCCGCAGAATAATCCCGCGCCCGAAGACATCATGCCGGTCTACCTGTACTTGATGGGGCCGGACAGTAAGGGCATAAACGGGCAGGCGCTGAATGCTCAGTGAGCAAAAATAACCAGACATTGCCGTGACGGAAAACTGTCACGGCAGGCGTTTTTAGCGGCATTTTAAGTCAAGGAATTGCCGACTCGCCCTCACTGTCAGAGAGATGGCGTCAGCTAAACCACTGATTTTAATAAGTCCGGGCAAAAATGAACCGAATGGCACGACATCCCCTCTAACCCAGCCAAGCCAGCAATATGTGCTGAGGAGCGAAGAGATGAATTTTCCTACCCAGACCCATGCAATCGATTTCGATACGGCTGAACTGCAACGCCTGGGTTTTCGAAATCGACCCGACGCCATACTTCCACCCCCGTCACTGCCCGAGCTGGTTTATCAGCTTGGGCGACAATTGCAGACCAGCCTGGAAGCCGAGCGGATACTGACCCTGTTTTTTCAGGGTGTGCAACGGTTCCTGCCATTGAGTGGTCTGGCCTATCGACATATCGAAAGTGACCTGAATCTGCGTCTGGGCGAGATGTCATCCGACAGCGCCACTTTTCACCTGCGTCACGAGGGCAAGTGCATCGGTGAGCTGGAGTTTCAAGGCGCCAAGCCATTTGATACCCGGCAGCTGAGCGACCTTGAATCGCTGCTGGTCTGTCTGGTGTACCCGCTGCTGAACGCCCTGCTGTATCGCATTGCGACACAGACGGCGTTGCGCGACCCTTTGACCAGTACCGGTAACCGTATCGCAATGGATCAGGGCCTGGCTCGCGAGATAGAGATATCGCGTCGTCACAAGCAACCGCTTTCATTGCTGATGCTGGATATCGATCATTTCAAGAAAGTGAACGACGAGTACGGCCATCATACTGGCGATGATGTACTGAAAACCGTTGCGCAAAGCCTGAAAGCGCAACTGCGCAATATTGATCGTGTGTTCCGCTACGGCGGCGAAGAGTTCGTGGTGATTCTTTCCAACACCGGAGCCAGTTCGGCTGAACTGATCGGCGAACGCCTGCGCCAGGCTGTGCGGAACCTCGAGTTTCGCGAGCTTGACCCGGCACTGACCATGACCGTCAGCCTGGGATGCTCGACACTGCTGCCGGCAGAAACCGCCGACAGCCTGCTGCGCAGGGCAGACAACGCTCTGTATGTCGCCAAGCGCGAAGGTCGCAACCGACTCGCCATGGCCAGCTAGCACTTTTTCTGCCTCTCTCGCCCTGCCTCTACACTTCCAGCGCGGCAACACGCCCACGCGCAGGCTTGACCTTGTCCAGCTGCATGCAGCGTTCAAGGAACAAATGCATGTAATCGTAGCTCTTGGTAACAGCCTGACGCAGCTCGGCCTGCAGCTGCAGGCTCGGCTTGTTACCCACCAGTGTGCAAATGATCTCGAGCGCCTCCCAAGGGTGCGCGTCGTCGTACTGTGCATGCATCTTGAGCCACTTCATGGCTTTCTTGCGGGTTTCTTCAGGGAATGCTTCGGCGTAGACCCCATTGGAGCAGACCACTGCCGACCACTCGCCCGTCGCCCCTTCAATGGCATAGTTGGTGGCCGCCATCGCAACAGCCAGTGAATCCGAAGAGCTGGTCTGCCAGCACCAGTGGCTCAGTGCATGCAGCTCAGGCGCAACTCGTTGATCGTGGAGATCTTCAAGCGTCACGTCGTGCGCCGCACACCAGTTCACCCAGTAGTCGGCATGATTGAGTTCGACGCGAATATTGCGCATCAGCCAGCGGCGCGCCATGTCTTCGCCGGGATGACGACCAAAGCGGGTCTTGGTGAGGTTCTTGGCCATGTACACCGCGAACTGCTCGACAACCGGCCAACCGCCGATCAGGTAATGGCGCATGATCTGCGGGCTCAGCTTTGCATCACGCATCTGCTGGTACAACTCGTGCTCGACCACCCGTGCCTTTGCAGCGCTGCAATCCTTGATCAACTGCTGCGCCCAGGCCGGATAACTGCTGGCTTCCATGAGCGGACCGGTTCTCTCGAAAGTGTCGATCACTGGGTATCTCCTTATAGGGTTTCAACTGATTAACGTAGCGTTCCTGGCGCGCCGAACATCAGGGGGTCAGGCCGTACGGGCTGAATGTAAAGACTCTCGCAAGTGAACAATTCAGGGCGTGCTATCAGATACCCTTGTGCAAAATCCACGCCCATTTCCTGCAACGCAAACTCTATCTGCGGCGTTTCTACGTACTCGGCAATGGTGCGCTTGCCCATCACATGACCAATATTGTTGATGACCTCGACCATAGCCTTGTTGATCGGATTGTCGAGCATGTCCTTTACAAAACTGCCATCGATCTTCAGATAATCCACAGGCAAGTGTTTGAGATAGGCAAAGGACGACATGCCCGAACAGAAGTCATCAAGGGAAAACTGACAGCCCAGCCCTTTCAACTCGTTGATAAAGCGAATTGCGCTGTCCAGGTCTGCAATGGCACTGGTTTCAGTGATCTCGAAACAGATCATTCCAGGCGATACGGCAAACGCCTTGAACTGCTGCTTCAGGTATTCGAGGAACGTATCATCTCCGATACTTGAACCGGATAAATTTATAGCACATAGCGCCTGTGGCACCTGATGCCGATCATCACTCTGGCATTGGGCGATCACTTTGAAGACATTGTGCACCACCCAGCGATCCAGCGTAGTCATAAGGCCGTAGCGCTCGGCAGCCGGGATAAAGTTGTCCGGAACCACCATTCGTCCGGACTCGTCACGCAGGCGCAGAAGAATTTCAATGTGCCGCACCTCGTCGCCTTCACCTTTGATCGACGCGATTTCCTGCGCATAAAGGCAAAAGCGATTTTCATCCATTGCCATGTGCAGACGCTGTATCCAGGCCATCTCGCCGAAACGCATCGACAGGGTCAGGTCATCAACACTGTAGACCTGAACCCGGTTGCGCCCCCTCTCCTTGGCCATATAACAGGCCATGTCGGCAGCAGACAACGACCCCTCAAGCGTGGCGGGTGTATCGCCAAGCTGCACCAGACCGATACTTACGGTAGTCATGAATGGCCGACCTTTCCACATGAAATGCAGGGTCTGCACGATCTCGCGCAGCGCCTCGGCTATATCGAGGGCCGTGTCGGCGGGGCAATCGACCAGCAACACGCCGAACTCGTCACCTCCCAGCCGGGCCAGTGTGTCACCGTCACGCAAGCCCTGCGGCAGTGCCCGGCAAAGCTGGCGCAGCAGCTCATCGCCCGCCGCATGACCACCGGTGTCATTGACCAGCTTGAACTGGTCAAGGTCAAGAAACATCAGGCAATGGCTGCCTGCCTGACCGTCAACAGTATCCAGTACCCGCTGCAGGCGGTGCTCGAATTCACTGCGATTGACCAGCCCGGTCAGCGGATCATGAGCGGCCTGCCATGACAGATCGGCGATGTACTGACGCTCCTGTGTCATGTCATGCAGCACCAGCACCGCCCCACTGACCACGCCTTCGTTGTAGATCGGCGTACCGACCAGCGCTACCGAGACCGTACTGCCATCCAGCCGCTGGATAAGCTTGCTGTTGGCGCTGCCGCCCTTGAGCTTGCCGGTAACGATCTGTTCGACCAGCGTCGACGTGTCCTTCTGATCGTTTTCATCCAGCAGATTGAACAGCGCTGTCAGCGGTAGCCCGCTGGCCTGGGTGCTTTTCCAGTGCGTCAGGCCCTCGGCTGCAGGGTTCATATAGACAATGGCCCCGGCCACGTCGATGGTGATCACCCCGTCGCCGATGGACTCCAGGGTAGTCTGGGCGCGCTCTTTCTCAAGTTGCAGGGCATCAGCAAACACGCGCCGCTGGACAATCAGACGACGCACACGCAGCAGCGCCAGAAGAATCAGTAGAACGGCGGTGACCAGATTGACCGCAATCAGCAGGTTGAGGATAAACCTGGACCCCTCGCCCAGCGCATCACTGAACGCCCGTGCTGCGGGCGTTACCCCTTCATTGATGACATTGATCTGCACTCGCCACTGATTGACCTCGGCGGCAGATACGCCGCCCTCACCGACCCGGTCGTGAATATGCCGGGCAAGCTCATTGAGCTGCATGAGGTAGCCATCACCCACCTCCCAAAAGTGAATGGCCTGCTTCATGAAGCTGAAGTTATGGAAGTTCAGGTACATCCAGATGATGCCATTAGCGTCATCGGGGTGATTGCCGCCCTGGATGATCCCGGCCCTGGCATCTGCCATGGACGGAATGGGCTGATCGAGCGCCTTGCGCAAGGCGTGGCCACCCTGAGGGACGGAAAAGGCGTTCTGGTACTTCAGATAGTCACGCTCATCATGCGTGATGGCGTATAGGCTCAGGTAATGGATGGCATCTTTCTGGCCCTTGGACCAGAGACTCTCGCCCGCCACATAGCTGCGCACCGCAGACATGGTGTAGAGGCTGACACACCCCAGCAACGCCTGAAACAGCGCGACGGCAATGAATGGCCATACGATGCCCAACAGACGGGGCTTGGAGAAGGTCCATGGTTGTTTCATGGGTTTCACCTCACCACATGCCTGAATAAACGTCTAGCGCAGAGACTAGGCTAGATTCGTGAATGATGGCAGGTGATTCTCCCGCAATCGAGCCAACCTGTGCGCTGATCGAAGCGTCGCACATCAGATTTGTTGCAAGTGTCCGTACAACTTTGCGTAAAGACCTCCATCGGCAATCAACTGTTGATGTCCACCGTCTTCGACAATCCGCCCGCCATCAAACACCAGAACCCGGTCAGCCTGCTTCACGGCCGACAAGCGGTGAGCGATGATCAGCGTTGTGCGGCTACGCAGAAAACGGGCGAGGGCCTGATGCAGGTTGTACTCGGTAGCCGCATCCAGCGCCGAGGTCGCTTCATCGAGAATAACCACTTTGGGGTCGGACAACACCATGCGCGCGATGGCCATGCGCTGACGCTGCCCACCCGACATTCTGACCCCGGAGCGCCCTACCACGCTGTCCAGCCCTTGCGGCAGATCGCGAATGGCTGACTCCAGTTGCGCAACTTCCAGCGCACGCCAGCAGGCTTCGTCGCTGCAGTCACGACCCATGGTCAGGTTGGCACGCACCGTGTCGTTGAACAGGGCGGGATGCTGCAGCACCACGGCAACGTTCTCACGCACCGTGTCCAGACCGATATCCTGCTGACTGACGCCGCCAAAACGGATCACTCCGGTGCGGGCCGTATACAGGCCCAGCAGCAACTGCACCAAGGTGCTCTTGCCACCACCACTGGCCCCGACGATAGCGACTTTTTCACCCGGCGCGATGCTCAGGTTCAGCTGGTTCAGCACCAGGTCTTCGCCATAGCCGAAAGTCAGGCCACGCACTTCGACCCCTACGGTTTCCTTACCTTCGAATGGATCAGTACCGCCGGCATATTGCGGCTCGTCGGCACGCGCCAGCAGCTCGTTGATGCGCGTCAGAGCACCACCCGCCGCGTAGTAGGCATATTGCAGATTCAACAGTTGCTCAACCGGCGTCATCATGAACCACAGGTAGCTGAACACTGCGAGCATCTGCCCGATCGACAGGTCCGAGAACAGCACCGTGAGCATCGCTGCGGCGCGAAAGATATCGATACCGAACTGGAACAGCAGCCCGCTGGCACGCCCCGATGCGTCGCTTTTCCATTGCGAATTGATGGCGTAATCCCGCACTTCCTGCGCCCGCACGCCCAGGCGGCCAAGGAAGAAACCCTGTCGATTACCCGCCCTGACTTCCTGAATTGCATCGAGCGTTTCGCTCAACGCCTGGGTAAAACGCGACGTGCTGTCGTTCTCCAGCTTTTTGAGGTGCTTGACGCGCTTGCCCAGCTTCACCGTGAGCAGAATCACCAGCGGGTTGAACAGCATGATCAGCAGCGCCAGCTTCCAGTGCATCCACATCAGAATGCCCGCCGTGCCTGCCAGGGTCAGCGTGGCTACCAGCAGCCGACTGAGGGTTTCGCCGACAAACTTGTCCAGCGTGTCCAGATCGGTCACCAGATGCGTGGTCACCGTGCCGCTGCCCAGGCTTTCGTATTCACGCAGGGAAATACGCTTGAGCCGTTCGATCAGACGTAGCCGGATACGGTAGACGATGTCCTTGGCCAGCCCGGCAAACAGCCGCGCCTGCAGAACGTTGAACACCAGCGCCCCGACACGCAACACCAGGGTCAGCAAGAGCATCAGGCCGATGTAGCCCGCAGCCTTTTGCAGGCCACCAGGCAGCAAGTGATTCATGACTTTCAGTGCCGCATCGCCGCGCCCCAACAACACTTCGTCAACCAGCAACGGCAGCAACAACGGGATCGGCACGCTGCACAGCGTCGCCAGAACCGCGACACCATTGGCCAGCCACAGGGCTTTTTTGTGCAGCAATGCAAGACGACGGATCTCGGCCCAACTCAACGCATCGCCATGCGGGGCGTGCGACTGTCGGGCGGCCTCGGGCGATTCATCACGCACTGGCTGCACGCTCCAGCCATCGACCCAGCAAGGGCGAAAGGCTGCTCAACGGCTGATAACCGTTGGTCAACAGCGCCAGCTGGCCGTTGCGCTCGGCAAGCAGAGTCGGAAAGCCGGCGATGCCCAGATCCTGCGCCCAGGCGAAATCAGCGGCCGTTGCAGCTTGCCGCTCCTTACTCTCGAATTCATCGGCAAATGCCTGACGCGACAGCCCCGCCTGCTCGGCCAGTTCGGCCAGCAATGAAGGACGTGTTACGTCACGACCTTCGCTGTAGAAAGCCCGTTGAATCAGCCCGACCAGTTCCCAGGCGCGGTCCGGGTCCAACTGCCGCGCCGCAGTGACGGCCAGACAGGCAGGCGTGGTGTCGTAGACAAACCCTTCCGGCAGCGCACCGTCGCGAAGAAACGGCTGGCCGGTGGCCTCTTCGACCGCCTGCCAATGCTCAAGAATGTAACGACGCTTGGCCGGTTCCAGCGCTGCACCCTCAGAGCGCAGACCGCCCATGACCAGATGCAGCGGCACACCCGCCGCCCGAGCCTGTTGCACCAATGCGTCGGCAACCGGAGCGAAGCCCCAGCACCACGAACACATAGGGTCCATGACATAGATCAGGCGGGCAGACATGGCTCAGGCCTCGGAGGGTAGACGATAGTTACGACCAATCGGATGGGGCTGGTTACGTGCCTTGGCCAGTTCGATCTGTTTTTGCCGGTCGATGGCGCTGCGGCGAGTCTTCTCGCTCAGCGAATCCCAACAATGCGGGCAGCTGACACCCGGTGAGTAATGCTCGCTGGCGCGATCCTCGGCACTGATCGGCGTACGGCAGGCATGGCACTGGTCGTAGTCGCCTTCGGTCAGGTCGTGGCGCACCGTGACCCGGTTGTCGAACACGAAACACTCGCCGCGCCACTGACTTTCCTGCTCAGGGACTTCTTCCAGGTATTTGAGAATCCCGCCCTTGAGGTGATAGACCTCTTCAAAACCTTCGCCCAGCATGTAACTGGAAGCTTTTTCGCAGCGAATGCCACCGGTGCAGAACATGGCGACCTTCTTGTGCACCGCCGGGTCGAAATGCGCCTTGATGTACTCCGGAAACTCGCGAAAGGACGTGGTCTTCGGATCGATGGCGCCCTCAAAGGTGCCAATCGAGACTTCGTAGTCGTTGCGGGTATCGATCAACAGCACTTCAGGATCAGTGATCAGCTCGTTCCAATCCTTGGGCTCGACGTACGTACCGACGCTCTTGTTGGGGTCGACACCCTCTACGCCCAGGGTCACGATCTCTTTCTTGAGCTTGACCTTGGTGCGATAGAACGGCTGCTCGTCGCAGTAGGATTCCTTGTGGTCGATGTCGATCAGACGCGGATCGCTCTTCAACCAGGCCATCAGGCCGTCAATGCCTTCGCGGCTGCCGGACACCGTACCGTTGATGCCTTCATCGGCGATCAACAGCGTGCCCTTGATGCCGTTGTCGACCATCGCCTGTAACAGCGGCTCGCGCAATGCCACGTAATCGCTGAGGGTCACGAACTTGTATAGCGCAGCTACGACGATCGGCTGAGTCATCGGCTCTTGAGTCATGTATCTCTCCAGTGGCGACCCTCGCAAAGGGCCTACCGGGTAAAAATGTGCGGACAAAAAAACGCACCGGCCAGGCGGCGCGGTGCGGATTCTAGCAAAAACCGGAGTGCAGCAGGCAGGTCAGCGGATCAATCGCCCCGGTAAAAGGGCGCAAATCAGCCAAAAAGCCTGATCAGTGACCGCCAGCACAGGTCGGTGAAGCAGGCGCTGCACCGACCTTCGACCATTCTTCGGGCGTGTAGGTGTGCAACGCCAGCGCATGAAACTCGCCCATCAGGGCACCCAGCGTGGCGTAAACCTTCTGGTGCCGCTTGACCGAATTCAGGCCCTGAAACTGATCACTGACCAGAACAGCCTTGTAATGGGTCTGCTGACCACGACTGTGCATGTGGCTCTCGTCGAGCACTTGCAGATGGTGCGGTTGCAGCAGCGCAAGCGCCGACTCGATTCGTTGTTGCATGGTCATGGCAGCAATCGCCTGTCAGGGCTTTTTGGCAGGAGCCGGAGCGGCTGCCTTGGCAGGTTCCAGTTCGGCAGTCATGTCAGCCAGAAGCTTGTTGACGACCGGCACTGCGCTTTCCAGTTTGCTCTGGGTCAGTTGAGCCGATTGCTGAGCCAGCTCAGGCATTTTGGTCATCACTTTCTTGCCCAGCGGAGACTGGTAGAACGCAACCAGGTCCTTCAGCTCGCTTTCAGTGAAATTGGCGGTGTACAGCTTGACCATCTCAGGCTTGAGCTTGTTCCAGCCAATGGCCTGGTCCAGAGCCGTGTTGGCTTTGGCCTGATAGGTTTCAAGCAGGGCTTTTTTCGATGCAGGTGCCTTGGTTTCAGCAAAACGCTGGGCGAACATCTGCTGAACCTGTGCATAGACCGGAGCGCCCAGGCGATCGGCGTTGGCAAGCTTCAGGAACGTTTCGGCGCTCGCGTTGTGACTGGCGGTGTCGGCGAAGACCTGGCCGCTGGCACAGACCAGGGCTACCGCGGTACAAATGGCACGAAGACGGGTCATCGAGTTTCCTTATCTAGCAAACGAGGCATTACCCCAGGGCCGACCATTCTGCGCTTATCTGGGCTTTTGGCTCAACCCCCGGTTCACCCAGCGGTTAAAAAGCACTGCGCGGGAACCCTGTCGACATATGGACACCTAACCCTGCAACGCACTTAAAGGAGTAAGAACAGTGAGCCGCACCGAAACCGACAGCATTGGCCCGATCGAAGTCCCCGAAGATGCCTACTGGGGCGCGCAGACCCAACGCTCACTGATCAATTTTGCGATTGGCGACCAGCGAATGCCGTTGCCCGTTCTGCACGCGCTGACCCTGATCAAGAAAGCCGCGGCACGCGTCAACGACCGTAACGGCGACCTGCCCGCCGACATTGCCCGCCTGATCGAACAGGCTGCCGATGAGGTGCTCGACGGTCAGCACGACGCGCAATTCCCGCTGGTGGTCTGGCAGACCGGCAGTGGCACGCAAAGCAACATGAACGTCAACGAAGTGATCGCAGGCCGGGCCAACGAACTGGCTGGCCAAGGCCGTGGCGGCAAATCGCCGGTCCACCCCAACGATCATGTCAATCGCTCGCAAAGCTCCAATGACTGCTTCCCGACCGCCATGCACATCGCCACTGCTCAGGCGGTCAAGGCACAGCTGCTGCCAGCCATCGCCGAGCTTTCCAGCGGACTGGCCGAGCAGGCTGCGCGGCACATGAAACTGGTCAAGACCGGGCGCACGCACATGATGGATGCGACCCCTATCACCTTTGGCCAGGAGCTTTCGGGGTTCGTCGCGCAACTGGATTACGCAGAAAAGGCCATTCGCGCTGCGCTGCCCGCCGTCTATGAGCTGGCCCAGGGCGGTACTGCGGTCGGTACCGGGCTCAACTCACCGAAAGGCTTTGCCGAGGCCATTGCAGCAGAGCTGGCTGCACTGTCCGGGCTGCCGTTCGTCACTGCGCCCAACAAGTTCGCCGCACTGGCCGGTCACGAGCCGCTTGCAGCGCTTTCCGGCGCATTGAAGACCCTGGCCGGAACCCTGATGAAAATCGCCAACGACCTGCGTCTGCTGGGCTCCGGCCCGCGTGCCGGGCTGGCCGAAGTCAGACTGCCCGCCAACGAGCCCGGCAGTTCGATCATGCCCGGCAAGGTCAACCCGACCCAGTGCGAGGCCTTGTCGATGCTGGCCTGCCAGGTCATGGGCAACGACGTGACCATCGGCTTTGCCGCCAGCCAGGGCCACCTGCAACTCAACGTCTACAAACCGGTGATCATTCACAATGTGCTGCAGTCGATCCGCTTGCTGGCCGATGGCTGCAGCAATTTCAACGAGCACTGCATCGCGGGCATGGAGCCGGATGCTGAAAAAATGGCTGAGCACCTCGAGCGCGGCCTGATGCTGGTTACTGCACTTAATCCGCATATCGGCTATGACAAGTCGGCGCAGATTGCCAAGAAAGCCTACACCGAGGGGCTGACCCTGCGCGAAGCCGCGTTGGCGCTGGGTTATCTGACCGATGAGGAGTTCGACGCCTGGGTGCGTCCGGACAAAATGCTCGAGGCAGGCAGTAATGGCTGATGCCAGAAGCGGCGCAACGCCACTGGAAGGTAACGGCAAACGGATTCTGATGGTTTACGGTACGCCGAAAGCCATCAGTCTCTGCCACGCCCTGGGCGAAGCCTATGCACAGGCTGCGCGCAGTGAAGGGCATGTGGTGCGGGAACTCAAGCTGGGTGAGCTGGATTTCGACCCCATTCTGCACAATGGCTACGATCAGACCCAGACACTTGAACCGGACCTGCTCGAAGCCCAGCGCCAGATTCACTGGGCCGAGCATCTGGTATTCGTTTATCCGGTCTGGTGGGGCGGCTTGCCGGCGCTACTGACGGGCTTTTTCGACCGGGTACTGACGCCCGGTTTTGCGTTCAAAACTCACGGCCGCAAGCAATCCTCCAATGAGCTGCTCCGAGGACGGACGGCGGAGCTGCTGGTCACCATGGACACGCCGCCACGCTACTTTCACTGGATTTACGGCGCGCCGGCTCACCGGCAGATGGTGCGGACGATATTGGGCTTTTGCGGGATAAAGACCAAACGCCTTAGCGAATTTGCCCCGGTGCATAGCGCCAGCGAACAGCAACGCCAGGAATGGATTCTACAGGCACAGGCACTGGGCAAGCGCTGACCTGTTCGGGCAGCGAATTCAGGCCTGAGCCAGCCTTGCCTTGCGCGCTCTGAGGCCGGCGACCAGTGAAGGGCCAAGCGCGGTCAGCGCCGACCCCGTTACGACCAGCATCGCGCCGCCGTAACCCAGCACGTTCAATTCCTCTGCCTGCACATAATCAGGCCATAGCCACGCGGCGGCAGCCACGGCGGTCAGCGTGACCAGCGGCGTCAACGCAAGCGTCGCGCTTACCCGTGACGCCTCCCAATGTGCCAGCGCTTCAGCGAAAGCACCATAGGCCACCAGCGTATTCAGACAGCAAGCGAGTAGCAGCCAGCCCTGCAACGGGCTCAACAATAGCGCCTCGGCAGGGTGCGCCCAAGGCGTGAGCAACAGCGCGCAAAACAGGTAGATCACCATCATCACCTGCAGCGAATTCCATACCGTCAGAAGCTGCTTCTGACTCAGCCCGTAGAACGTCCAGATGGTCGAGGCCAGGAGCACCACCAGCACACCAAGGGTGTAATCGCCCAAGGAGGTGAACAGCTCCACCAGACGCTGATTGAAAAAGAAGCCGAAACCAATCAGCAGGACGACCAGACCAATGCCCTGCCCCAGACTGAAACGTTCCTTGAACAAAAAGATACTGCTGATCAACAGGAAGATCGGGCCGACCTGAACCAGTAATTGCGTGGTACCGGGGCTCAGCAGCCGCAAGCCGATGAGGTACAGCACGTAGTTGCCGACCAGGCCGAATACCGCCAGCCCCACCAGTATCTGGCCCTTGCGTCCCAGCACCTTGAAGCTGGGCAGGCGCTTGACCGACGCCAGCCAGATGAACAACAGCGCGCCGGAAACAGACAGGCGAAACCAGGTCAAAGTGACTGGGTCCATCACCTGCAGAACCTGCTTGAGCTTGATTGGCAGAATGCCCCAGAGCAACGCAGTCAACAGCGACAGACAAAGGCCATAGACCCAGCGACCAGACGAGATGTGCATTGAACCTTCCGCAAGAGATAGAACAAGCTACTCATTCTAGGCGCTGATCGGCAAAGCAACAGTTACAGCTGGGCGCAGTTAACGCCACCAATTGTGTTCTTTACCCCTGACCGCCGTGATTGCGCTGATACGTCTCACTGCCCATGGCCTGAATCTGACCTTCGATCAAGGCGTCGAAAGGCTTCAGCAGCGCCTCGAAAGAGCGTGGCGCTTCCAGCGTCTGCAAGGTATGAACGATAGCCTCAAGCGTCGATAAGGCGTCCGGGCCCGGCGCTTTGCGCAAGCGATAACGCGAAACCGGCACAGTGCCTGGTGTGACCCTTGGCAGCTCAGCAAGCAAGGGATTGAGATGCAGCAGTTTGCGCGCCTTGCGCCAGGTGCCATCCGGCACGACCAGCAGCATGGGCAGCGAATTCTGCGCATAAGGCGTCAGCGTCTGCGCAGCCTCACCCGGAAACAGCAATCGAGGCTGATAGCCGGGCGGATTCAGAATCTCTTGCAGATCGTCGAACACTTCGCCCACCAACAACTGCGCATTGACCAGACCCAGTGCGGCCAGTCGCGCCGTATTCAGCGCGTGGCTGACTTCATCGGGATGCTGCAGGATCAACACTCGCGTGCGACTGTCCAGTTGCGGAATCAGGGCGCACAGACAATGCGTGGCAGGACGCAGACAACGCTCACAACGGGCGCGGGACATGGATCAGTACTCGGTCAATCTCACAAGGTTAAAGGTGCTGCACAGCACAACGAATCAGCGTTGCCACCAACCGCCTGTCGAACAGCCCTGCATTTTAAACAAATCGGCACCATAACGGCGGGGCAATCCACAGCCGCAACGGCGATTTGAGCTAGCCTCATGGGTCTGGGCTGGAGAAATGAAGTACGCCTGTTGTATCTGACAAGATCCACATCAGGGGCTTTCATGAATCGCGAAGAGATCAGGCAAAAGGTATTCAACGCCCTAGGCATCATTCTAGTGGACAAGAGTGCGATTCAGGATGACGCCACGCTCGCCGATCTGGCCCTTGATGACGATGATATCGAGCTGTTTTTCCTCGAACTGAAGGAAGCCCTCGGCTTCACACTCACGGAAACCATCAGGACAGCGGTAATCGCCAGCCCAGGACAGCTTGCGTTGCACAGGATCATAGGACTGATTTTATTGCAGGAGACGGAAAAGGGCTCGATAGAGCCGAAGAACGAGCCCGGGCATCAGCACTAACGCCGGCTCTTGTATCGGGACGCCCTGTGCGCCCCGACGAAATTCAACATGCGCACTACCCTGTGGCCAGGATCAGGCGAGAGGCTTACCGGCGTTGACGGCGACGATCGTCGTCGGCACGAACCGGAATGGGTTGCAGTTTTGGGCGTTCTATCAGACCCAGTGCAACGCCTACATCGTGGAGCCATTCTTGCAGTTTGCTATTCATAGAGCCCCCTTGAGGGAAATACCCGGCAGTCAATCCGTACTCATCACTCACTAGAGATCATAGAAGCAAATGAACTGTTAGCCGAGTGCAACGAGAAACAATTTTCCCGATGGAGCCAATGTGACAGTTGTGCAGCATCGCTTCTAGTCTTTGCGACGGACGGCCTGTTACTGAACGTTGCGCCGACCAAGCAAACTGATCATTCAGGCGGACTGATCAGGCCGTCATTGTCAGTCATCGCCCGTTCAAGCAAGTCCGCCGGCAGACTCTTGCTGGCACGCGCGCCCAGCAGTTTGAGTTGCTCGCTGCGGCTGATCAGGTTGCCGCGCCCCTCCGTCAGCTTGTTGCGCGCCGCCGAGTAGGCCTTGTCCAGTTGCTGCAGACGGTTGCCTACCTCGTCCAGATCCTGAATGAACAACACAAACTTGTCGTATAGCCAACCTGCCCGTTCGGCAATCTCGCGTGCGTTCTGGCTCTGACGTTCCTGCTTCCACAGACTGTCGATGACCCGCAAGGTGGCCAGCAGTGTGGTGGGGCTGACAATCACGATGTTGCGATCAAAAGCTTCCTGAAACAGATTCGGCTCCGCCTGCAAGGCTGCAGAAAAAGCCGCTTCGATAGGCACGAAGAGCAGAACGAAATCCAGACTGTGCAGCCCTTCAAGGCGCTTGTAATCCTTGCCCGAGAGACCTTTGACGTGATTGCGCAGCGACAGCACATGCTGCTTGAGCGCAGCCTGACCGATAACGTCGTCATCAGCCGATACGTACTGCTGATACGCCGTCAGGCTGACCTTGGCATCGACCACCACTTGCTTGTCACCGGGCAGCATGATCAGTACATCAGGCTGAAAGCGCTCGCCGTCCGGCCCCTTGAGGCTTATTTGCGTCTGGTATTCACGGCCCTTTTCAAGCCCGGCATGCTCCAGCACTCGCTCAAGAATCAGTTCACCCCAGTTGCCCTGGGTCTTCTGCCCTTTCAGGGCGCGCGTCAGGTTGGTGGCTTCATCGCTCAAGCGTTGATTCAACTGCTGCAGACGTTCCAGCTCCTTGGCCAACGAAAAGCGTTCACGGGCTTCGTTCTGATAACTTTCCTCGACGCGCTTTTCGAACGACTGGATACGTTCCTTGAGCGGCGTGAGCAATTGCCCCAGTTGCTGCTGGCTGGTTTCGGCAAAACGCTGCTCACGCTCATCGAATATCTTGCCTGCCAACTCGGCGAACTGCGCACGCAGCTCATCCCGGGAACCCTGCAGATCATTCAGGCGCTGCTGATGGCTGTCCTGCTGTTCACGCAGCTCAGCGTTCAATGCTGCGCAGTGCGCATCCAGACGACGCAACTCGGCTTCTCTGCCGGCACGCTCACGATTCCAGGCATGCGCCGTTTCGCGAGCGCTATCACTTTCCTGACGCAGCAACTCGACCTCGCGCCGCAGCGCTGCAAGGTCGGCCTGTTTGGCCGCATTGGCCTGGCTGAGGTCACTGACCTCGTCGCGGCAGGCATCCAGTTGCGCATTGAGGCCTTCCTGCGCCATCTGCGCCATGCTCAGACGCTCGTCCAGCAGCGCGCTCTCGGCCTGACGAAGCGCCAGACGACGCTGTAACTGCCAAAGCAATGCCAGCAAGGGCACAGCAGCTGCAGCGAGCCCCAGTAACAGGCTGTTCAGGTCCAGTGCCATAAAGACTCCATGCAGGCTGAATCATCGCCAGCGGCAGTGTGGGTAAGCGCGTGATAGTGCAGCAGAAACGTCGTCTTGGGCGAGGCAAGATCAACAGGCGGGGGTTAAATCGGGGGAACGGATTGTACGCGCTTTCTACAACGTGCACAGCCCCCATTTCCGGGACATTTCAGCCGGGACAATCCACAGAAGCTGTGGATAACTCAGTGGACAACCCCCCTTTAACTCTCGCAAACGCAAGCAGGATGCGGCCTGCGCTCAAACTGACGATTTTTTCACCAACTAAAAAAAACGATGTTTTTCATTGACTTAATAATTCACCACCATAAATCAAACCCTTAGCAACGCTTGTGACAGTGATGTGGCAGCTTGTTCAGCTAATGTGCACAACTCCTTGCCGGGGCCCTTTTCAGCCATTTCGGGCATCATATGATTGTTGCTCGATTGCATCTTATTCTCAATGAATACGTGGCTTTCAGCAGTCTTTCAGCCGCTGGAATCGGCCTGCCGCCAACGAAGCCCGCACCTCACCAGACACCTTGAAAACAATGCGGGCGACAAATCGTGCATCTCGCGGTCCAACCACTGCCAAAAAAGACCAAATATCAGCCACCAAGGATTCAGTGAAGGCCCATGAAGGAGATAGTGAAGTTCTTCCTGCTGCTGTTGGCCGTCTGCATCGTCGCCCTCGCGGCCAGTATTGTCCTGCCACCGCCGGACGGCGGCGTCTTCGCCTACAGCGTGCTGTTGTCGGCAATTGCACTGCTGCTGATCATCTGCAGCGACCTGAGCAATGGACGTATCAACAAGGCAGGCGACATCATGCGCGCCATCGAAAGCCGCAAGTCTCTGCGCCTGACCATCGCTGCCTACCTGCTCGGCTGCTCGATGGTCGCGTCCGTGACCGTGCTGATCTACCGCCTGGTCGGGCACTGGTAAAATTTATTCAGCGCCGCTTGCAATGCTTCGACATGACGGGTAGCATAGCCGCCGTTAGTACCAAGCTGAAAATCAATTCCGGTCGACAAGTCCCCCGACAGACACTCCTCCATGCGACGAGAATGTTGGCAACAAGGGATCGACCACCTCGATGGTTTCCAGACATGAACCTTTCGCGCTGATGCACCATTTGGGGTGACAGTGCAGTCATGGCTCTCATGGTCTGCTTCAACCAGCCTGCAATTGATCAGGATCTTCACCCGGAGCGTCGAACCTTTGCTCCTGTTGTGTTGCCTGCCCTCCTAAGTACCTACCGGTCAGCCAGAGCGCCATACGATAAAGCGCGCTTCAACTGCCTGTCTCTATTCCAGTCAGGTTCTCCGCCCAGCCAGGCTTTTGTATCAAATGTCGGCCCGCGTTTACTGGAATCTTTATTTATGCACGGTATTGTTCCGTGTTGTTTCAGGAAACACCTTGAATATGAATACTCAAACCCAACACGCAATTCACACATTGACCAACGCTTTTGCCCCGATGAACTGCCTGATCATGGCCGCTCGCAAAGGCTGCTTCAGTTTCACCATCGTCAACGAACACGGCATCGCCCGTCACAGCGAACGCCTGTACCCCGATCAGTACGCAAGCGCCGAACCGCTGCAAGCCGTGATCGAGCGTACCCGTCAGGCCCTCATCGCCTGACGCAAACGATTCATCGCACGCCAAAAAGCCCCGCCCTGCAAAGCGGGGCTTTTTTATGCCCGCTATTTATTGACGACATTGACCAGTGTGCGGCACTGGAACTTTGTCTAAATTGCAACTCCTACAGCATTATCAAGATTGTCCTACAAGAATAGCTCTAAATCGGGCTCCTCAGCCTATAGCGCGCCATCGAAAATGTTGGTAATTTTCGACCGGTGAACAACAAGGAGTTCTAATAATGAAAATAATGACAAAAGCACTGAACCGGACAACACTTGGACTCGCCCTGGGTCTGGCTTCTTCTCAACTGCTTGCAGCCGGTTTTGCCCTCAATGAACAAAGCATCAGCGGCATGGGCACAGGCTTTGCAGGTCGCTCCTCGTCAGCCGATGATGCAAGCACCGTATTCGGCAACCCTGCCGGTATGTCCCGAATCAAACGCGAACAAATCAGCGTCGGCGCCGCAGCCGTGATCGCCAAGACCGACATCGACAACGGTCGCGGCACATTCGGCGGCAGCAACGACGGTGACATGGTTCCGGTGGTCGGCGTGCCAATGGGCTATTACGTCAAACCTATCGATGATCACTGGGCATTTGGTCTGGGCGTGTACGTACCGTTCGGCCTGGTCACTGATTACGAAAAAGGCTTCGCCGGCCGCTACTGGGGCGACAAGAGTCACGTGCAGGTCGTGACCTTCCAGCCAACTGTCAGCTATGCATTCAATGACAAGGTTTCCATCGGTTTCGGCCCGACGATCAACCGCATCGACGGTGAACTGACCTCGGCAACATTGAACGGCCGAAGCCCAGGCACTAACGACGGCAAGGTAAAGATCGAAGGCGATGACACCGCAATCGGCTTCAATGCCGGCATTTTGGTGCAGGCTACCGACACCACTCGCCTGGGCCTGACATACCACTCCAAGGTCGATTACAAGCTCAAGGGCAAAACCAAGATCGAAGGCTCAGGTTTCGGCGGATTTTCCGGTCAGAAGTACGATGCTTCGCTGGACATCTCCACGCCTGAGTCGGTGGACTTCTCCATCACCCAGCAACTCGACGAAAACTGGACTGTTTACGCAGGCAGTACCTGGACTCGCTGGAGCCGTCTGCAAGACATCACCGTCAACAACGATGGCGTCCCTGCTCTGCTGGGCGGTTCTGCCGGCCCGATCGGCACCATCACCGAAGAACAGAATTGGCACGACACCTGGGCACACGCCATCGGTGCTTCGTACAAGGTCAACAAAGAGTGGACACTGCGCACCGGTTTCTCAGTTGATCAGTCGCCGACCAACAACGTCAACCGCTCCCCACGCATCCCGACTGGCGATCGCAAGATCATCAGCTTCGGTGCAGGCTGGAGCCCGACCGACGACCTGACCATCGACGTGGCGTACTCGTACCTGCGTGAAGACGAAACCAAGATCCGCGACTCCAGCGCGACCAAAGGTTCGTACAGCGCCGACTACCGCAACACCGCTCACGGCCTGGGCACTTCGGTTACCTATCGCTTCTGATAGCAACTGCCAGGCTGAAAAAAGCCCGCAACCAGTAATGGTTGCGGGCTTTTTGATGCTCCGCCTCACTGACTGACTATCGTGCCGACGCTCCGCGTCGGCATGCATTTCTGGACGCTCTGCGTCCTCTCTGTGGCGCTCCGCGTCACACAAGGCTTCTGCAATGTCAGGCAGATTCAGACAAGACTCAAGCCCTCCCCTAAGGCTTCGACGCAATCGCCTTTTCAATGGCTGCGATCAGCTCAGGATCATCCGGCTTGGTCATGCTGGAGAAGTTGGCAATGACCTTACCCTGGCGATCAACCACGTACTTGTAGAAGTTCCAGCGCGGCGCACTGCTCTGTTCGGCCAGCACCTTGAACAAATGGGTCGCATCATCGCCGCGTACGGCCTGCGGCTCGGTCATGGTGAAGGTCACGCCGTAATTGACGTAGCAGACCTTGGCGGTCTCCTCACCATCCTTGGCTTCCTGTTTGAAGTCATTGGACGGCACGCCCAATACCTCAAGCCCCTGCTCCTTGTAGCGCTGACTCAGCTCTTCAAGCCCTTTGAACTGTGGGGCGAAGCCACAGAAACTGGCGGTATTGACCACCACCAGCGGCTTGCCGGCAAAGCGTTTGCACAGGTCGATGTTTTCCTTGGCACGCAGCTTGGGCAACTCGCCCTGCAGCAACGGCGGACAGTCGGCAGCCATTGCAGCGCCACTCATGGCCAGCAGCAGAAGAGGAATCGAAACAAAGCGAATGTTCATCATGGCGGCCCTGGATAGTGTTGTCGTTTGTCGACACGCTACCCCATGCCAGGCTGTCTGCCTAGCAAGCGCCCATTCCCAGTTGCAACGCGGCCAGCCCGACGTGCTGCCAGGCCCACCAGACCAGCCCCAACACCACCGCGCCTGCCAGCAACGCCGCCAGCAGAGGCAAGCGACGGCTCATGCCAGACTGCCCTGCGCCTGCAACCTGGCCACAGGGCGCTCACGCACCGGCCAGTTCAACGCGGCGGCCAGCAGACTCAGCAGTATCGAGACTTGCCAGACGAGGTCGTAGTTGCCAGTGCGGTCATACACCAGCCCGCCCAGCCAGCCACCGAGGAATGCGCCTAACTGGTGAAACAGGAAGACGATACCGCCCAGCATCGACAGGTTGCGCACACCAAACAGTGTCGCAACCGTGCCGTTGGTCAGCGGCACGGTGGACAGCCACAGCAGGCCCATTGCTACGCCGAACAGATAGGCAGTGGTCTGGCTCAACGGGACCCACAGAAACAACACGATCACCACCGCGCGCAACAGATAAAGCGCGGTCAACAGTCGAGGTTTGGACATGCGCCCGCCCAGCCAGCCAGCGGTGTAGGTGCCAAAGATATTGAACAACCCGATCAAGGCCAGCACCGTTGTACCGACCTTGGCAGGCAAGTGTTGATCCACCAGATAGGCTGGCAGGTGCACCCCGATGAACACCACTTGAAAGCCACAGACGAAGAAACCCAGTGCCAGCAGCCAGAACCCCGAATGCGAGCAGGCTTCACGCAGCGCCTCGCCCAGCGTCAGCTCGATACCGGTAGACACGCTCGGCGTATCCTTGAGCATGCCTACCAAGGGCAGGATCAACGCCACCATCACGCCCAGCACCAGCAACGCACCGGACCAGCCCAACCAGCTGATCAAGCCCAATGTGCCGGGCAACATGGCGAACTGGCCGAATGACCCCGCCGCGCTGGCGATACCCATGCCCATGCTGCGTTTTTCCGCAGGCAGCGCACGTCCCACAACACCCAGAATGACCGAAAAAGACGTGCCGGACAGACCAATACCGATCAGCAAACCAGCACTCAGGGAAAGGCTGAGAGACGAGTCAGCCATACTCATGCACATTAGCCCTACGGCATACAGCACACCGCCGACGAAGACGACTTTGGCCGCGCCAAATCGATCTGCCAGCGCCCCGGCAAACGGCTGCGCCAGGCCCCACATCAGGTTTTGCAAGGCGATGGCAAAGGCAAACACCTCACGCCCCCAGCCAAAATCCGCGCTCATGGGCGCCAGAAACAGGCCGAAACCGTGCCGCGTGCCCAGCGAAAGCGCAAGGATCAACGCACTGCCCAGCAGAACCCAGCCGCTGGTACGCCAGATCGATGTCATGGTTAAGCTCCCTGCACTTTGTTACATGGTTTTACCTGTGAATCGCGAAGCTACGCGCTGCCGGTAAAAGCTGTCAACAAAGCATTGGCAAGGCTGTTAAAGCAGCGCCAGCGTCAGCAGGACTGCCAGCTCCAACAGTTCA
The DNA here is from genome assembly GCF_032586855.1 of Pseudomonas syringae group sp. J254-4. NCBI lineage: Bacteria > Pseudomonadati > Pseudomonadota > Gammaproteobacteria > Pseudomonadales > Pseudomonadaceae > Pseudomonas > Pseudomonas syringae group sp. J254-4. The sequence continues at coordinate 67,553 of NZ_JAWHOO010000014.1, forward strand.
AGCAGCGCCCCGGCGGTGTCGCCCGTGCTACCGCCCAGACGGCGCATCATTATGTGCCGCAACCACAAGAAACACGCCGTACAGACCAGCAGCGCCGCGACGCCTGACCAACCGGCCAGCAGCACGCACGCTAGCGCACTGGCCAACAACACCTTACGCGCCGGACCATGCGGCAGATGATCTGCAAGAGCCTGCCCCAGTCCGCCGGAACGCACGTAAGGTGTGCCCAGAAAAAGCCCAAGCATGGCCGCGCGTCCGATCAGCGGTGCCAATAGCAGCCCGATACTGCTGTGACTTTCGATCAGCGCCAGAATCGCTGCAAACTTGAGCAGCAGCACCAGCACCAGCGTGACCACGGCAATAGGCCCGCTACGCGGGTCTTTCATGATCTGCAAGGTGCGTTCGCGATCACCAAAACCGCCCAGCCAGGCGTCGGCACTGTCGGCCAGACCGTCCAGATGCAGCCCGCCGCTGAGCAGCACCCAGGCAGTGAGCACCAGCGCGGCATGCAGCATGAGCGGCGTACCATTGAGTAGCGCACTGAAACCCAGCAGCAGCGTGCCGAATACCACCCCTACCAGTGGGTAGAACAATAACGAACGCCCAAGCTCTTCCGGGCGCGGCATGCCGGGCAGACGAATCGGCAGGCTGCCGAGAAATTGCAGGGCGATCCAGAACGGCAGCATCTCAGACCTCCGTGAGCACGCCATCAGCGGCGACCTGAATCGACAGCAGTGCGCCATGGCCGACCACTACCTGCAACAATTGCTCACGCGGCAGACCACGCGCCTGCGCCAGCAGCAGGCGCATCACACCGCCGTGACTGACCAGCAACACGCGTTCACCGGCATACGCCTGATGCAGACGCTCCACAGCATTCAGCACCCGTGTCGAAAAATCGATCACTGGCTCGCCATTGGGCGGCGTGAAGGCGTAGGGATCAGCCCAGAACAGGCCCAAGCCTTCGGCATCGGTCTCCATGAGCTGCGCAGGGCTGTGGCCTTCCCAGTCGCCGAAATGCAGCTCCTGCAAACCCGGCTCCAGTTGCATGGGCAGCGACAGGAGCTGCGCCAGCTCTTCGGAAAAACGTGCACAGCGCTGCAAGGGCGAGCTGACAATTCGTTCCCAGGGACCGCCATCAACCACCGCCGCACGCATCTGCTGCCAGCCGAGTTCGGTCAGAGCATCGTCGAGGCTGCCGCGCAGACCACCGCCCAGCTCTGTTTCGCCATGACGCAGCAAGTCCAGACGCAAGGTCATGCGGGGCGATCCGCCACTGCTGCTTCGGCAAACGTTGCCATGCCGTTGTGCAGCTCGCAGGCCAGACGCACCAGCGGCACCGCCAGCGCTGCGCCACTGCCCTCGCCCAGACGCAAGCCGAGGTCCAGCAGCGGTTCGGCCTGTAGCGTTTCCAGCAAATGCCGGTGGCCCGGTTCGGCACCACGGTGGCCGAACAACAGCCAGTTGCGGCAAGACGGATTCAGACGCACCGCCACCAACGCGGCCACGCTGCAAATGAAACCGTCGACCAGCGCCACGATGCCTTGCTGCGCACAGGCCAGATAAGCGCCGGTCAGCGCGGCAATCTCGAAACCACCCAGGCAGAACAGGCTATGCAGCGGGTCGCCCGCCTGCTCGGCATGCAGCGCCAGTGCGCGTTCGATGACACGGGTCTTGTGCTCGATACCTTCGGCGTTCAGCCCGGTGCCGGGACCGACCAGCAACGGTGCGGCACATTCCAGCACCGAGCAGGCGACGGCGCTGGCCGCCGTGGTATTGCCGATGCCCATCTCGCCACCGATAAACAGCTCGGTGCCGACCGCCTTGGCGCGCAACACGCTGTCGCGCCCGGCCTGCAGAGCAGCAAGCCCCTGTTCGGCGCTCATGGCTGGCCCGTGGGCGAAATTGGCGGTGCCCGCGCCGATGCGCAAATGACGCACGCCCGGCAAATCCAGAGGCGACACGGTACCCAGATCCACCACGTCCAGCTGCGCCGAGAGCTGGCGCGCCAGCACGCTGATCGCTGCGCCGCCGTTGACGAAGTTATGCAGCATCTGGCCGGTGACTTCCTGTGGATAGGCCGATACACCTTCGGCCACCACACCATGATCGCCGGCAAAGATCGCGATCCACAGCTTGTCGGCAGACGGACGCTCGCGCCCTTGCAGGCCGGCGAGCTGCACCGCCAGCCGTTCCAGTTGCGCCAGCGAACCCGCAGGCTTGGTCAACTGTTGCTGACGGGCCAGTGCCGCCTCGCGCATTGGTACATCGATAGCCTGTGCGGGCTTGAGCCACCAGGAATTACTCATAGCGCGGTTCCTTTCAAAGTCAGGGGCAAGCCGGCAACGGTCAACACGACACGCTGGCAACGCTCGGCCAGTGCCTGATGCAACAGACCGGCTTCGTCGACATAGCGGCGCGTCAGCTCACCCAGCGGCACGACGCCAAGCCCGGTTTCGTTGCTGACAAAAATGATTTCGCCCGGCAAACCGGCCAGGCTGTCGAGCAGGGCTTCTCGCTCCTGGAGCAGATGCTCTGGGTCGTCGAGCATCAGCAGATTGGTCAGCCAGAGGGTCAGGCAATCGACCAGCAGGCAGCGGTCTGACGCAGCATTTTCGCGCAACACCCGCGCCAGCTCGAGCGGTTCTTCGACCAACCCCCAGTGCTCGGGACGACGGGCGCGATGGCTGGCGACGCGCTGGTTCATTTCGCCATCGAGAGGCTGGCTGGTGGCGATGTAAATCACCTTCAGCGCTGAGTCGGCGGCCAGTTTCTCAGCCAGTCGGCTCTTGCCGGAACGTGCGCCGCCAAGGATCAGTTGCAGCATTTCAGTTTGCCTCCAGGCCGCACAATTCGCGAAGCAATGGGCCGTCCAGGTGTTTTTCCACCAGGTCCGCCAAACGTTCTATGTCGCGCTCGCGCAGGGCGTGATAGTCGACGGACTGCACGTTCGCCAACCCCGCCCAGCGCAGTAACGCGCTACAGGCCGCAGGTGATTCGAACAGGCCGTGCAGGTAAGTCCCGAGCACCTGCCCGTCGACACTCTGCGCGCCATCGCAACGCCCGTCGTCCAGTTGCACGGCAGCCTGCTCCAGCGCCGGCCCTGTCGTTACCCCGGCATGAATTTCGTAGCCGCTGACCTCGGCGTCTTCCAGGGTCAGACGACCGCGCACATTGCGCAGTTGCTTTTCCGCTTCCAGCACCGTGCTCATTGCCAGTAGGCCAAACCCGGCGCTGGACCCGGCTGCGCCTTCCAGCCCGAGAGGATCGTGCACCTGCTCACCGAGCATTTGCAGGCCGCCGCAGATCCCCATCAGCTTGCCGCCATAACGCAAATGCCGCTCGATGGCGGTGTCCCAGCCACTGTTGCGCAGGTAGTTCAGGTCGCTGCGCACGCTTTTCGAGCCGGGCAGAATGATCAGGTCCGCAGGAGGAATCGCCTGGCCGAGACCGATGAACTGCAGATTGACCTGAGGGTGCAGGCGCAGCGGGTCGAAATCAGTGTGATTACTGATGCGCGGCAGCACTGGCACCACCACGTTCAGGACCTGCTCGACCTTGTCGGTCTGGCGCTGATCGAGACCGTCTTCGGCCTCCAGGTGCAGGTCCATCACATAAGGCAACACGCCAACCACCGGTTTGCCGGTGCGCGCCTCCAGCCAGTCCAGGCCCGGCTGCAGCAAGGCGATGTCGCCGCGAAAACGGTTGATGATGAACCCCTTGACCCGCGCCTGTTCGCTGGGCGACAGCAACTCCAGCGTGCCGACCAGATGGGCAAAGACCCCTCCGCGATTGATGTCGGCAATCAACAGCACCGGGCAGTCGACCGCCTCGGCAAAGCCCATGTTGGCGATATCGTTGGCGCGCAGGTTGATCTCGGCCGGAGAGCCTGCGCCTTCGACCATGATCACCGGATAGCTCTGACCCAGCCGCCGATGCGACTCCAGCACCGCCTGCATGGCGATCTCTTTATAGCCGTGGTAAGCCACCGCGTTCATGGTGGTGACGGCGCGACCGTGAATGATCACCTGCGCACCTGTATCACTGCTGGGCTTGAGCAGCACCGGGTTCATGTCGGTGTGCGGCTCCAGAAAGCACGCCTGCGCCTGCACGGCCTGAGCGCGGCCGATCTCGCCGCCGTCTGCCGTCACCGCGCTGTTGAGCGCCATGTTCTGCGGCTTGAACGGCACGACCTTGACGCCCTGTCGGGTCAGCCAGCGGCACAGCGCCGTCACCAGTGTGCTTTTGCCGGCGTCGGAGGTGGTGCCTTGTACCATCAGCGTGGTCATGGGTATTCCTTGCGGTATTCAAGCAGAACAGTGTGCAGGCGCAGCCAGTCGGCCTCGTCGCGGGGCAGACCGAAGCGCAGGCTGGCGGACTCGGGTGTGCCGCCCTGGAACAGACGCAACAATACGCCACGTCGCGCACAGAACTCGTAGAGCGTTTGAGCTTCAGGGGTCATGCGCCACTGAAACAGCGCGCAGCCGCCCTGCGGGCTTAGACCGTACTGGTCGAGCAAGGCCACCAGACGCTCGCGAGCCTGCTCGCTGCGTTCACGCTGACGGGCCTGCCCTTCCTGATCATTGAGGCACACCTGACCGATGATCCGTGTTGGCCCGCTGACCGACCAAGGGCCGATTTCCTGCGCCAGCATCCTCAGCAATACCGGTTCGGCCATGACAAAACCGAGCCTGACACCGGCCAGGCCAAAAAACTTGCCGAACGAGCGCAGCACAATCAGCCCGGTGCGCCACGTCTCGGCAGCCACGCTCAGGCCCGGCGTGTTATCCATGAACGCTTCATCGACGACCAGCCAGCCACCGCGCTCGGCCAATCGCGCATGCCATTCCAGCAGGCGTTCGGCGCTCAGGTGCAGACCGGTTGGATTGTTCGGGTTAACCACCACCAGCACGTCAAGAGTGTCGAGAAAGTATTCGACCTCCTGCTCGCTGACCTCACGGACCACGAAGCCGTTCTTGCGCCATGCGTGTGCATGCTCGGCGTAGCATGGCGACAGCACGCCAACCCGACCTCCGCTGCGTACCCGCGGCAACGCTTGAATCGCGGCCTGCGAGCCGGACACCGGCAATAAGCGAGGCACGCCGTAATAACGGCAGGCCGCTGCTTCCAGGCCATCATCGGTCTCGGGCAACCGCGCCCAGGCGTGCATCGGGATCTGCGGTACAGGCCACGACCAGGGTGCAATGCCCGTGGACAGGTCCAGCCAGTCGGCCAGTTCGATACCGTAATGCTGCGCTGCGGCGCGCAACCGACCGCCGTGCTCAAGCATAGAATTCAGCTACCACGCAAATGACCAGCAACCACAACCAGACGCCGCGCTGCACCAGTTGCCAGCCGCGATCAATGGAGTCTGCATCGGCAGGCGCACCTTCACCCAGTTGCGGACGCTGATGCAGCTCGCCGTGATAGATCGCCGCCCCGCCCAGTTCGACACCCAGCGCGCCTGCGCCAGCGGCCATCACCGGACCGGCGTTGGGGCTGTCCCAGGTTGGCCCTTGGGTACGCCAGCAGCGCAGCGCCAGCCGGGTCTTGCCCAGCAACGCGTAAGTCAATGCCACAAGGCGTGCAGGAAGGTAGTTGAGCAGATCGTCGATCTTTGCCGCAGCCCAGCCGAAACGCTCGAAGCGCTCGTTGCGGTAGCCCCACATGGCGTCCAGCGTGTTGCTTAGCCGGTACAGCACCACGCCAGGCGCACCGGCCACGACAAACCAGAACAACGCCGCGAACACCGCATCACTGCCGTTCTCCAGCACTGACTCGGTCGCCGCGCGAGCCACTTCGGTGGCATCCAGTTCGCTGGTCTGGCGACTGACCAGATAACCGACCCGCTGGCGTGCCTCGACCAGATCGTCACTGCGCAGCGCTTGCGCCACCGGCTGAACATGCTCGCCCAGGCTGCGCATACCCAGCGCGCAGTACAGCGCCAGAACCTCGACCAGCCAGCCAATACCGGGCAACCAGCTCAGTAGCGTGGCCAGCAGCGTCAACGGCACTACGGTGATAACCCAGGCGGTAACGCCATGACTGCGCCAGCCACGGCCACCGCTGTTGAAACGCTGCTCGACCCGGCTGGCAAAGCGTCCGAACGCCACCAGCGGATGCCATCGTTTCGGTTCACCGAGCAACGCGTCCAGCGCCACACCGGCGACGCTCAACAGCGCCACACTCATTGACTCACTCCCCATTGATTCTCATACAGCAACTCATGCAGCGGACGCGCCTGCGCCCAGCCTTCCATGACCAGCATGGGCGCAGGATAAAATTCCTTGACCGGCCCCAGGCAAATGATCGCCAGCGGCTTGGCCCCTTCAGGCATGCCCAGCAGTTCGGCCAGCGCCTCCGGGGCGAACAGCGACACCCAGCCCATGCCCAGCCCCTCGGCACGCGACGCCAGCCACAGGTTCTGGATGGCGCAGGACAACGAGGCCATGTCCATTTCCGGCAAGGTGCGGCGGCCGAAAATATGCTGTTCACGGCCGTCCATCAGTGCGGCGACCAACACTTCTGCGCAGTCGTTGATGCCTTCGACCTTGAGCTTCATGAACTCGTCGGTGCGCTTGCCCAGTGCCTGGGCAGTGCGGATACGTTCTTCTTCTACCTGCGCCTGCATTTTTCCGCGCAACGCCGGATCGCTGATGCGAATGAAGCGCCACGGCTGCATCAGCCCGACACTGGGTGCCTGGTGCGCGGCTTCCAGCAAGCGCGCCAGCAACTCGGGGGCCACCGTGCCGCCGACGAAGTGACGCATGTCGCGACGCTCGGCGATGGCCCGGTACACCGCAGCCCGCTCTTCAGGGCTGAACGCTTGTTCGGTCATGGTTTGAACAGCGCCGCAATCGCCTGAGGGCAGGAAGGGAAATAGAAATGCACGTAGGACGCGGTCAGACGACCCAGGCGATAGACTGCCTCTGCGCCACGCCCACCGTTGGGGCTGACGCCACGGGCAATCGGCTGCAACTCGGTGCTGGTCAGCGAATGGTGGTACGTGTGGCCATGCAGCGTGCCCTCGGGCAATTCAACCGCTTGCAAGGCCAGCGCCGCCAGACGCTTCTGCATGACCGCCTCACCGGACAGCAAGCCGACCAGTTCGGCGCGCACACCCTCCACATCGGTCAGGGCTTCGAGTAAATAAAGCATGCCGCCGCACTCGGCCAGAATCGGCTTGCCAGCAATATGGTGCGCCCTGATCGACGCCTGCATCGTCAGGTTTTCCGCCAGCGCAACGTGATGCAGCTCCGGATAGCCACCCGGCAGGTACAGGCTGTCGGCGTCGGGAAGCTCGCGGTCATGAATCGGCGAAAAGAAACTCAGCTCTGCGCCCATGTTTCGCAGCAGTTCCAGGCTTGCGCCGTACAGAAAGGCAAAGGCCTCGTCGCGGGCAATGGCGATGCGCACACCGCTGAGCAACAGCTCGACCTGAACCGGGTCAGGCGCGGTGAAGGTTACGGCTGGCGGCAAGGCCACTTCGCAGGTGCTGGCCAGCGCGGCGGCAGCCATGTCCAGCCGCACATCCAGATCATTGAGTTCGCTGGCCTGGACCAGCCCCAGATGGCGGCTGGGCAATTCGAAACCGACTTCCCGGGACAGTGCGCCATACCAGCGCAGGCCTTCGGTCAGGCTGTTCTCCAGCAACTGCGCGTGGCGTACCGTGCCAACCCGATTGGCCAGCACGCCGGCAAACGGCAGATCCGGCTGATAACGCGCCAGCCCGAGCGCCAGCGCGCCAAACGTCTGCGCCATCGCCGTGCCGTCGATCACCCCCAACACCGGTACGCCAAAGTGGCGGGCCAGGTCGGCGCTGGACGGTGTACCGTCGAACAGCCCCATGACGCCTTCGATCAGGATCAGGTCTGCCTCATCTGCGGCTTCCCACAACAGGCGACGGCTTTCGTCGGCACCGACCATCCACATGTCCAGCTGGTAGACCGGTGCGCCGCTGGCCCGCTCGAGAATCATCGGGTCGAGAAAGTCCGGCCCGCACTTGAACACCCGAACCTTGCGGCCCTGATTGCGGTGCAAACGTGCCAGTGCCGCGGTGACGGTGGTCTTGCCTTGCCCGGAGGCAGGCGCGGCGATCAAAACCGCCGGGCAATCGCGCGGAGCTCTCATTGCAGTGCGCTCAATGATGAAGGGTTCAAAGCTCGATACCTTTCTGCGCCCGGATACCGGCCTGAAACGCATGCTTGACCACGCCGATATCGGAAACCGTATCAGCCAGGTCGATCAATTCGGGTTTGGCACCGCGGCCGGTCACCAGCACATGCTGCATCGGCGGGCGGGCCTGCAGATCACTCAGCACCTGTTCAAGGTCGAGGTAGCCATGCTTGAGGGCAATGTTCAGTTCGTCGAGCACCACCAGACCAATGGCCGGATCGCGAAGCATTTCCCGAGACACGGCCCAGGCGGCTTCGGCGGCGGCGATGTCACGCTGGCGATCCTGGGTTTCCCAGGTAAAGCCCTCGCCCATCACGTGATAGCGCACCTGCTCGGGGAAACGGCGGAAAAACATTTCTTCGCCAGTGCTGTTGCGGCCCTTGATGAACTGCACCACGCCGCACTGCATGTCGTGGCCCATGGCCCTGGCAAGCATGCCGAATGCCGAGCTGCTCTTGCCTTTGCCGTTGCCGGTCAAGACCAGCAGCAGGCCGCACTCGTTGGGTGAGTTGGCAATGCGCTCGTCCATCACGGCTTTCTTGCGCAGCATGCGCGCCAGATGGCGTTCGTCGCGTTCGGGGGATTCGTTCATCCGGGTTCTCCGCTCGTGGCAGTCGACAACAGACGGAAGGACAGCACTGGACAGCACGGCAACGCCCTGCACAGAGCATCACCCTCCGTGATGCCATTGAGTGGTTCAGGCCGGTCTCCGGGCTCATGAGCGGGTTACCCCGGCTGCGCGCCTTCCCATGTCGAAACACAGTGGCGTCAGGCACAGCCTTGACTCATTTACCGTTGCGGGGGCAGCGCCGGGATCGGATCGATTGATCCACACCGGCTTCCCTGTTTCACCCTGCCAATCAAGGATTGCAGAGCACCTGAAACAAACCGCGAAGGGTAGAGGGTTGGGCTGGGAGCGTCAATCGACACCGTCGCTGCAAATCGTGATTGAACCCGGACGGCTCGCAGTGCCTCTATCAATTATCGGACCACGCCCTTGTTTATGGAGATTCACCATGTTCAGACTCAGACCCCACTACGCAGTGTTGCTTCTGGTTGCCGGTGGCCTTGCTGCCTGCGGCGAGTCTTCGACCCTGCAAGTCTCGGATGGAACAGGCCCCTCGCCCAAACTGCCGGAGCCCAACAAGACGCTGATCCCGACCGTCAACATCGCCCCCGCCGTAGGTTGGGAAAAAGGCGCAAAACCGGTCGCCGCGCCGGGCACACAGGTGGCAGCGTTCGCCGAAAACCTGGACCACCCGCGCTGGCTGTATGTATTGCCCAATGGCGACGTGCTGGTGGCGGAAACCAATTCGCCGGCCAAACCGGATGATTCCAAGGGTATTCGTGGCTGGGTAATGGAAAAAGTCATGGGCCGCGCCGGTGCGGGCGTGCCAAGCGCCAACCGCATTACTCTGCTGCGCGACGTGGACAAGGACGGCGTCGCGGAGACCCGCACCGTGTTCCTGCAAAACCTCAATTCGCCGTTTGGCATGACCCTGGTGGGCAACAAGCTGTATGTCGCCGACACCGACCGCCTGATCAGCTTCCCGTATGAAGCGGGTCAGACCTCGATCAGCGCGCAGCCGACCAAAGTGGTCGACCTGCCGGGCGGCACGCTCAACCATCACTGGACCAAAAACGTCATCGCCAGCAAGGATGGCAGCAAGCTGTACGTCACAGTGGGCTCCAACAGCAACGTGGCCGAGAACGGCATGGACAAGGAGGAAGGTCGTGCAGCCATCTGGGAAGTGGACGCTGCCACCGGCAATCACCGCATTTTCGCCTCCGGCCTTCGCAACCCCAACGGCATGGACTGGGAGCCCAAAACCGGCAAGCTGTGGACAGCGGTCAACGAGCGTGACGAAATCGGCAGCGACCTGGTGCCTGACTACGTGACCTCGGTGCAGGATGGCGCTTTCTACGGCTGGCCCTACAGCTACTACGGCCAGCATGTCGACGAGCGCGTCAAACCGCAGAACCCGGCACTGGTCGCCAAGGCCATCGCACCGGATTACGCAGTCGGCCCGCACACGGCCTCGCTGGGCCTGGTATTCGCCGATGGCAAGACACTGGCGGCACCGTTCAACGAAGGCCTGTTCATTGGCCAGCACGGCTCATGGAACCGCAAACCGCACAGCGGCTATAAAGTGGTGTTCGTGCCCTTCAGCGGCGGCAAGCCCAACGGCGCTCCGGTCGATGTGCTGACCGGTTTCCTCAACAAAGACGAAAAAGCCATGGGCCGCCCGGTTGGCGTGGTCAATGATCAACGCGGCGGCTTGCTGGTGGCAGATGATGTCGGCAACAAGATCTGGCGCGTGACCTCGGCCAAGACTGCTCAGTAATGCCGAGCGTAGAGGGTTGACGCAGAGCGTCGGACGTTAGTTGAGTTATCGTTCCGCACGTCCGGAACGGCATGTCGACGCGGAGCGCCTTACGGTAGTTGAGATTATCGTTCCCTACGCTCCA
>NZ_JAWHOO010000014.1:78296-106964 GCF_032586855.1 Pseudomonas syringae group sp. J254-4
GACGCGGAGCGCCTTACGGTAGTTGAGATTATCGTTCCCTACGCTCCAGCGTGGGAATGCAGTTCTCGACGCTCCGCGTCGCAAGAGGACGCAGAGCGTCCGGAAAGGCATGCGACGCAGAGCGTCGCACGATAGGCGCGATGATCGTTCCGCACGTCCGGAACGGCATGCGACGCGGAGCGCCGCACGATAGGTTTTGTGCTGCAGGTTCCAGGCAGACCGCGAGCAGGCGACGCGCTATGGCCGAATCTGCGCCAGATTTGCTGGCTGAATGACGCGCTTGGCGTTGAGGTAGGCCTTCTGCCAGTAAGGCTTGTCGAGGCTGTCGAGCTTGACCGTGCCGCCGCTGGCCGGGGCATGCACGAAGCGGCCTTCGCCGACGTAGATGCCCGCGTGGGACACCTGCGAGCCGCCCGAGGTGGCGAAGAACACCAGATCCCCTGATTGCAATTGCTCGCGACGGATATTCGGCACGCCCATCACGATCATCTCGCGCGTGGAACGCGGCAGGGAAATGCCCGCTGCATCGCGATAGACATAACCTATAAGACCGCTGCAATCAAAACCGGAGTCAGGCGTGTTGCCGCCCCAGCGATAAGGCGTGCCAACCAGCCCCAACGCACGAAACAGCACGTCTTCGGCAGCCGGAGAAAGAATCTGAGGGGGAGCAGTGACCACCGGACGCTGAACGATCCGGGGTGCTTTGGGCGGTGGCGGCGCACTGGCGCAGGCACCCAGTAACGCAGCAACAGAAATAACTATCAGGCGCAACGCAATCGACATAACCACAACAACCTATCCGGATGCGGCTTACGCTGCCGAGAAGCTCAAAAACGCAGAAAGACCCGAAGGTCTTGTTCTGCGCGTTCTATTTTATTTACGCCGCTTTGGCGCGGTCTTGACTGTAGTCGAAGTCATCGCTGTTGTCTGCGCGGCATCAGGCGTCGACTTTACCGCGACCGTACCTGGCGCCATTGCCAGAGGCCGCTTGGCCTCGATAAACGTCTTGCTCCAGTAGGCGTCATCGAGGCTGTCGATGCGTACACCGCCACTGCGACGGCTGCTGGAGTGAATGAACTGCTGATTGCCGGCGTAGATCGCTGCATGGCTTACGCGACCACGGCCACGGGTACTGAAGAACAGTACATCGCCAGGCTGAAGGTTTTTGCGCGATACCAGCGGTGCGTCAACGTTGATCATTTCACGCGTGGAGCGCGGCAGGCTCATGCCAGCCTCTTCGCGAAACAGGTAACCAATGAAGCCGCTGCAATCGAAACCCGAGGAAGTCGACGTGCCGCCGAACTTGTAACGCGTGCCGATCAGGGATTTGCCACGTTCCAGGATGCTGTCGGCCAGAACCGGCAGCTGGTAGGACTTGTTGTCGGCGAAGTGAGCGAGTTCGTCTTCGGTGGCAATCTCGTCCTGCAAGGCTGCGGCGTCGGCGCGACGGGCTGCGGACTGAGCGTTTGCTGCGTTCTGATAACGCGCAACGGGCTGAGCCTGTTCTTGCTGTGCGACCGGCATATTGGCCGAGCAACCGAAGAGGAATGTAACGAGTGCGAGAGGCACGAGGGGTGCGAAGCGAACAACCTGCATGGGCACAACCGTGGCTGACTAGTTAAGATGGCGAGACTATGCCTTTTATGAAGGTGATTTGCAAATTCAATCGAACTAGATGTGACTTATGAGTTCCGCCATGACATGTGCTGCGCGGCACTGCAAAAAGACGTCCATCTGCGCGCTGTGATCGGTCGGCTGCGGATTGATTTCCGCCGTAAAACCCCCGGAAACTCTGGTGCGAATGACCGGTTCATGAATGTAGGGGAAGCTTGCCGTGGTACCGATACTCAGGACTGCGTCATAGCCTTTAGCCAGTTGTTCATACAGTGTTTCCAGTGCTCTTTCAGGGAGCATTTCCTGAAAAAGAACGACGGGCGGTCGCATAACGCCACTACATGCCGGGCATAAAGGGGGCAAAGGACGCTGCAAGTGCTCACTCAATTGCGGATCTTCAGCACCACAGGATTGGCAAAACAGTGGCGAGAGTTGCCCGTGAATTTCGATCAGGCGTTCCGGCGGGCTGCCAGCGGCGCGGTGATAGCCGTCGACGTTCTGGGTCAGCACCCAGCACTCGGGCTTGATGCGCTGCAACTGGGCGATGGCGTAATGCGCGATATTCGGCTCGCCACCCAGGCACGCCCTGCCCAGTTCGGCGATGTACTTCCAGCACAGCTCGGGGTCACGGCGCAGCATGGGCCCGGACAGGGCCATTTCTATAGGCAGGCCGTCGTCGGTCTTGCCGTTGTAGAGACCGCCGACGCCGCGATAGGTCGGCAAGCCCGAATCAGCCGACAGGCCTGCCCCGGTGATTACCAGAATCCGTTGTGCATGGCGCAAGGCTGCCGCCGTTTGCATCAACAGCGCCTGATCTACCACCCCAGCGTCTCTTTAAGGAAGGGAATGGTCAGCTTGCGCTTTTCCTGGAGTGACGCCTGATCAAGGCGCTCAAGCAATTCGAACAGCGCGCTCATGCTGCGCGTACCACGCGTCAGAATGAAATGACCTACCTCATCGGTCAGGTGCAGGCCGCGGCGTGATGCACGCAGTTGCAGCGCACGCAGCTTGTCTTCGTCGGACAGCCCGCGCATCTGGAATACCAGGGCCATGGTCAGACGGGATTTCAGATCGGGGAGTTTGACCGGCAGTTCGCGGGGCGATTTGGACGCTGCAATGAGCAGACGACGCCCGCTGTCACGCAAACGGTTGAACAGGTGAAACAGGGCTTCTTCCCACTCCGGCTTGCCGACAATGGCTTGCAGGTCATCCAGACATACCAGTTCGTACTGTTCAAGATGGTCGAACAGCTCGATACCTTCATCGATGACTTCGGCAAGCGGCAGATACACCGCAGGTTCGCCCAGTTGCTCGAAACGCAGGCACGCAGCCTGAAGCAGGTGCGTGCGCCCTACTCCATCCTTGCCCCATAGATAGATGAGGCTTTCCGTCCAGCCAGCGTCGGCTTCGCACAGCCGCTCGACATAGCCGAGTGCAGCGGCATTGGCGCCTGGATAGTAATTGACGAAAGTGGCGTCATCACGCAGACGCACACTCAGGGGCAGCTGAATCGGTTTCATGCTGACTAACGGCTCATGCAAACCGTCAAGGGCCTCTGTGTAAAGAGCGCAAAGTTTATACCCGTGAAGCGGGTCGCACAATGCGACAGACCTCAAGCAAAATCAAAGGTTTGCGTCAGGGTGCGTAAAGCGCGGGTCGAGAAAGGGCGTTTTGACGTAATGCATGCATTGCCTGCACAAGCCTCTTCACCGGGCAGTGAAGAGGCGTGCGATGCCCTTACAGCTCGGGATCTTCCGCACCTGCATAGATTTCCGAGTCTTTATAAACGTCATGCATGTGGCGCACCAGCACCATGATCACCGCAGCGACCGGCAACGCCAGCAGAATGCCGGTGAAGCCGAACAGCTCGCCACCCGCCAGAATCGCGAAGATCACCGCCACCGGGTGCAGACCGATGCGATCCCCTACCAGCAATGGCGTGAGCACCATCCCTTCGAGGGCCTGACCGATCATGAATACGGCAACGATGCCCATCATCGGGTACAGGTCACCACCAAACTGGAACAACCCGGCGACCAGTGCCGAGCCAATGCCGATCACAAAGCCCATATAAGGCACGATGGCAGCCAGACCGGCGATCACCCCGATCAACAGGCCCAGTTCCAGCCCGACCAGCATCAGACCGGCCGCGTAGATCACCCCGAGACCGACCATGACCAGCAACTGCCCACGTATGAACGCGCCCAGCACCTCGTGGCACTCGCCCGCCAGCTTGACGATTTGACCTTCACGCTGACGTGGCAGCAGACCGCGGATCTTGCCGGTCATGATGTCCCAGTCACGCAACAGGTAGAAACACACCACCGGAATCAGCACCAGATTGGTCAGCCAGCCGATCAGCGCCAGGCTGGACGCCGTAGCCTGGGACAGCACCACAGAGACGATATCCCCGGCCTGCCCCATGTGTTCGGAGATGGCTGCCTTGATCTTGTCGAACTTCCAGAACCCGTCTGCCAGCCCGAACTTGGCCTGCACCCACGGCAACGCCGAGTGTTGCAGCCAGTCGAGGATCTGCGGGGCCAGCTCATAGAGACGAAACAACTGCTTGGCCAGCATCGGCACCAGCACCAGCAGCAAAGCCATCAGCACCAGCGTGAACAGACCGAACACCGCCACCACGCTCAAGGTTCTGGACAGCCCGGCGCGCTCCAGACGATCCACCAGCGGATCGCCCATGTAGGCCAGCAGCAGCGCTACCAGAAAAGGGGTGAGGATCGTGTGCAACAGCACCACGAATGCGACCAGCAAGGCCAGGCCGCCGATCCAGAACCAACGCCGTGTATCAGTCATCAACATCCCTCAACCCAATGGAAAAGCGCTTTGCCGGATTACCAGCGAAAATAAAGCTGTGGCGCGGACGCCGGAACAATCATCGGTGCGGACGCAGGTGCCGGAACAGCAGCAGCTCCATTGGCTGGCGCAACCGGCGCAGTCGCATCGACAGGCGCAGCAGGCGGTGTTGCGGCAGCGGCGGCCTCGGCTGCGGGCACTTCCTGCAATTTGGCCAGCGACAACTGCGAGCGTAGCTGATCGGTGCTGCCACTGACCTCAAACACCACTTTATCGCCGTCGACAGAACTCAGACGCACGCCGAACGGATCAAGTAACTGAAGCAGTTGTGCATAGCGCTCCAGTGTCATGCCCTGAACCTGCACCAGCAGGCCCGTCGAGGCACCGGGCTTGGCGACAAAACGTGGGGCCAGACGCTGGCTGACCGACAGCAGCACCGCATCGGCCAACGCTTCGGAGCTAGCCCCGGTCGCGGTGCCCTGCTCGCGCTGATCGCCCAGCCACAAGCGCCATTTGCCCTGCCACTGGCCTGCGTCTTCCTTGGCGTGCACCGCCAGTATCGCGTCGGCACCGTAACGCTCGGAAGCTTCCTTGAGCGGCGCGGCATCAGTGCCTTCCAGCGTCTTGGCGTTACCGATGCCCTGCTCGCTCAAATCCGCCAGCGGCAGACGCAGCGGCAAACCGCGGTGTTGCGCAGCGCGGCGTAGCGGTTCGGCGGCAGCCTGACCGTCACCGACCAGATTCGAGCCTTCCACCGAGTCGTTCAGCCACCAGCCGAGGATCGACGGGCGATTGCTGCCCCAGATCGACAGGCCGGCATCACGCAACGCACGGTCTGTGGTCGCCGGATCGAAGTCCACCAGCAGGGTTTCCGGCGGACCGGCCTCATAGCCGTACTGGCTGATGATTTGTTGCGGATCTTTGCGCAGCGCGGCGATGGCCGAACCCTGCGCGGCCTTGGCGTCACCGGTCAGGCGCAGCACCAGCGTTTCGACCGCGGCCTGGGTGGCCCGTGTGCGCTCATCGGGCGACTGACCAGCAACCGGCTCGCGGACCTGATAAAGGTTGCTGACCGTTTCGGCAAGACTGGGGAGGCTGATCAGGGACAGACAGCCGACTAGAAGAACTCTGGAAAAACGCATGGACAGTTCCCGAACGGAAAAAAGTAAAAAGAAGCTGTTTCAGGAGGTGTACAAGTCTGGGACAGCCTTGAACCACCAATCATTCAATTTGCGCATAAAGTACACCTTAAACGGCGGCACTCGCACTGACGGGAGGCGCCGGATCAGGTTTATTTGGCGCAACACCGCCCTGTTGTCGGCGCAAGGATGGCCCCTGGGGAGCAAGCCTGATAAAATCGCGCGCCTTCGCAGACCGGCAATCGCCACGGCCCAACATTACCATCGCATGACAGCGCGGTGCTGAACGGGTCCCAACGCAGCGGTCGATACCTCCGAATCCCCCCTAAAGGCCTGGATTTTCTATGAGCAAGCAACCCTCCCTGAGCTATAAAGACGCCGGTGTAGACATCGACGCCGGTGAAGCATTGGTCGAACGCATCAAGAGCGTCGCCAAGCGCACCAAGCGTCCGGAAGTCATGGGCGGCCTGGGAGGCTTCGGCGCCCTCTGCGAAATCCCGGCCGGCTACAAGCAACCGGTCCTGGTTTCCGGCACCGACGGCGTGGGCACCAAGCTGCGCCTGGCCCTGAACCTGAACAAGCATGACACCATCGGCATCGATCTGGTCGCCATGTGCGTCAATGACCTGGTGGTCTGCGGTGCAGAGCCGCTGTTCTTCCTCGATTACTACGCCACCGGCAAGCTGAACGTCGACACCGCTGCCCAGGTCGTCACCGGCATCGGTGCTGGCTGCGAACTGGCTGGCTGCTCGCTGGTCGGCGGCGAAACCGCTGAAATGCCGGGCATGTACGAAGGCGAAGACTACGACCTGGCTGGCTTCTGCGTCGGCGTCGTGGAAAAGGCCGAGATCATCGACGGTTCGAAAGTCGCTGCCGGTGATGCCCTGCTCGCCCTGCCATCGTCCGGCCCGCACTCCAACGGTTATTCGCTGATCCGCAAGATCATCGAAGTGGCCGGTGCCGATATCGAAAGCATTCAGCTGGACGGCAAGCCATTGACCGAGCTGCTGATGGCACCCACCCGCATCTACGTCAAGCCGCTGCTCAAGCTGATCAAGGAAACCGGCGCGGTCAAGGCCATGGCCCACATCACCGGTGGCGGCCTGCTCGACAACATCCCGCGTGTTCTGCCGCAAGGCGCTCAGGCCGTGGTCGACGTCGCCAGCTGGCAGCGTCCGGCCGTTTTCGACTGGCTGCAGCAGCAAGGCAACGTCGCTGAAAACGAAATGCACCGCGTGCTGAACTGCGGCGTCGGCATGGTTATCTGCGTTGCTCAGGAACACGTTGAAGCCGCGCTGAAGGTTCTGCGCGAAGCTGGCGAGCAGCCATGGGTGATCGGTCAGATCGCCACCGCTGCCGAAGGTGCAGCACAAGTCGAGCTGAAAAACCTCAAGGCGCATTGATGCCAGCCACCTGCGATGTCGTGGTGCTGCTGTCCGGCACCGGCGGCAACCTGCAAGCGATGATCGACAGTTTCAAGGACGGGTCCAGCCCGGTCCGTATCCGCGCGGTGATTTCCAACCGCGCAGATGCGTTCGGCCTGCAACGCGCCAGGGACGCAGGCATCGAAGCCTGCGTGCTGGATCACACTGCCTATGAAGGCCGTGAAGCCTTCGATGCAGCACTGATCGAACTGATCGACACTTTCCAGCCACAGTTGGTCGTACTGGCCGGGTTCATGCGCATTCTCAGCGCAGGCTTCGTACGCCACTTCCATGGCCGCCTTCTGAATATTCACCCTTCCCTGCTGCCGCGGTATAAAGGCTTGCACACGCACAAGCGTGCGCTGGAAGCTGGTGACACCGAGCATGGCTGCAGCGTGCATTTCGTCACTGAGGAACTCGATGGCGGCCCACTGGTCGTACAGGCAGTTATTTCGGTACAGTTGCACGACACGCCCACAACGCTCGCGCAACGGGTTCATGTTCAAGAGCACCGTATTTACCCACTGGCCATTCGCTGGTTTGCCGAGGGCCGACTGAGCCTTGGTGAACAAGGTGCGTTACTCGATAGCCAGTTACTCCCGGCCAGCGGCCATCTGATTCGACATTAGGAGATATTATGCGTCGCGCTCTGCTCTTCGCTTTCGCTCTGCTCGCATTGCCTGCCGTACAGGCCGCAGAACTTCAACCCTTCTCCGCCAGCTACACCGCCGACTGGAAACAGCTGCCCATGAGCGGCACGGCTGAACGCAGCCTGGAAGCAGGAGCCAATGGCACCTGGACCCTGAGCTTCAAGGCCTCGATGATGATTGCCAGCCTGACGGAAGTCAGCACACTGAAGGTCGACAAGGAAACCTTGCTGCCACAGACCTACAGCTTCGAGCGCAGCGGCCTGGGCAAATCCAAGAAGGTGGATCTGGCGTTTGACTGGAACACCAAGTTCGTCACCGGCACCGACCGTGGCGATGCGATCAAGCTGCCGCTCAACCGTGGCATCCTCGACAAGTCCACGTATCAGCTGGCGTTGCAACACGACATCGCTGATGGCAAGAAGAGCATGAGCTACCAGGTGGTCGACGGTGATGAAGTAGACACCTACGACTTCCGCGTACTGGGCTCGGAAAAGGTCACCACCAAGACTGGCCAGGTCGATGCGATCAAGGTCGAGCGCGTACGTGACCCGACACAAAGCAAGCGCACCACCGTGCTGTGGTTCGCCAAGGACTGGGATTACCTGCTCGTGCGCCTGCAACAGGTCGAAACCGACGGCAAGGAATACAACATCGTGCTGCTCGACGGCACCGTGAACGGCAAGGCTGTCAAAGGCAGCTGATTGCCCTGACCGCCCCGTAGCACCGAGCCCCGCTTATTAGCGGGGCTTTCTATTGGCTGCAAACAAGAGGACGCAGAGCGTCCAGAACGGCATGCCGACGCAGAGCGTCGCACGATAGTGGCGGTGCTCTCCAGGACACCTAGCGCGCCCTACACTCCGCGTGGGAATGCCGACGCCGAACCTCGCGCAATAAGGACACCTATCGTTCCCTACGCTCCGCGTGGGAATGCCGTTCTTGACGCTCCGCGTCATCTTTCTGCACCACTAAAGGCACATGAAAAATCCTTCACCTTGCCGTTTCCACGCTACAGGCCTCGTCATGCAAGGGCTGTAGGCGAACGACCATTTTTTGATCGCTCGGGAACCTGAACAGGCTATTTACTTAGGGAGCTAACAAATCCTATAAAAGAGTCCTGCGACACATCGCCGCAGTATCCAGAGGCCTAACCACTCAGGCCATCAAAGTCAGGAGCTTACTACTATGACTGTCAGAGTTACTGAACGCGACGACGCCCACCTCTCTCACGAAGCCGTTGCCGACGGCATCCAGATCTGGGACGTGCATCAACAGGACCAACTTGTAGGCATGTTTCACGTAGAGTCCGATGCTCTACGCTACAAGGAAGAGCTGGAAGCACTGGAAAGCCAAGGCAACCACTAAGCAACTTCCCTGAACCAGAAAACCCCAGAACAATAAACGACAAAACCCGCTGAATGCGGGTTTTGTTTTGACCGGTCAGCGAGTTACCACATCAGGTCGTCAGGCACCTGATACGCAGCGTACGGATCGTCAGCATCCGGCGCTTCGGTCGGGGTGTTGAGCAACACGATACGGCGCGGGTCGCGCTCCTGGATCTTCAGCGCAGCCTCACGCGGAATGATCTCGTAACCGCCGCCGTGGTGAACAATGGCCAGCGAACCGCTGCTGAGCTTGTTGCGCACCAGCGCGTTGACCGAGATCCGCTTGACCTTCTTGTCGTCAACGAAGTTGTAGTAATCCTCGGTAATCAGCTTGGGCAGGCGCGACACTTCGATCAGTTGTTTGACCTGAGCGGCGCGGGCCTTCTGCTCGACCTTCTCCTGCTGCTGGCGGTTGAGCTCCTGGTCACGCTTGGCCTTCTCGGCCATCGCTTCCTGAGCCGCACGTTTTTGCGAGTCGTCGGCCTGAGCCTGACCCTTGTGCACCAGACGCTGCTCTTTCTGCTTTTCTTTGCCGACCTGCTTGGCCTGCTTTTGGTTGACCAGACCTGCCTTGAGCAACTGATCGCGAAGGGAAAGGCTCATTGTCTACTCACTTATACCGTTACCGCACACTCAGCCGCAGCCGGGCGTG
The DNA here is from genome assembly GCF_032586855.1 of Pseudomonas syringae group sp. J254-4. Lineage (NCBI taxonomy): Bacteria > Pseudomonadati > Pseudomonadota > Gammaproteobacteria > Pseudomonadales > Pseudomonadaceae > Pseudomonas > Pseudomonas syringae group sp. J254-4. Next base: position 87,969 of record NZ_JAWHOO010000014.1, read on the forward strand.
CTCTTTTCCTGACGTTTGGCTTCGCCCCACAATGCGTCCATTTCTTCGAGCGTGCACGATTCGATAGGACGCTGGATGTGGCGCAATGCCTGTTCAATGAATCGGAAGCGTCTGTCGAACTTGCTATTAGCCGAGCGTAGCGCAGTTTCCGGGTCGACTTTAAGGTGCCGGGCCAGGTTGACGACGCTGAACAGCAAATCGCCGACTTCCTCGGCAATGCCTTCGGCGTCATTGTCGACCATGGCTTCAAGAATTTCATCGAGTTCTTCACGCACCTTGTCGACCACCGGCAACGCTGCAGGCCAGTCGAAGCCGACCTGCGAAGCACGCTTCTGCAGTTTGGCGGCACGACTCAACGCAGGCAAGGCCACCGGCACGTCATCGAGCAACGACAACTGCTCGGGCGCGCCAGACTTTTCGGCACGCTCCTCGGCCTTGATTTCGTCCCAACGCTGGTTGACCTGCTCGTCGGTCAGGCGCGGCGTTTCTGCCGGCGCATACAGCTCGCCGGTCGGAAACACGTGCGGATGGCGACGCAGCAACTTGCGGGTAATGCCGTCGATGACGTCGTCGAATTCAAACCGGCCTTCTTCCTTGGCCAACTGGGCATAGAAGACCACCTGAAACAGCAGGTCTCCCAGCTCACCCTTCAGATGGTCGAGGTCGCCCTGCTCGATGGCATCGGCCACTTCGTAGGCTTCTTCCAGCGTATGCGGCACGATGCTGGCGTAGGTCTGCTTCAGGTCCCACGGGCAACCAGACTGCGGATCACGCAGCCGGGCCATGAGGTGCAGCAGGTCTTGAACTGTATACATGGGGCTCCCTGTGAGCGCAGGCAACGCTTATGGCGTCCTGTTCCTGCGTGTTTCGATAATGTTCGGCAGCTGGGAAATGCGCCCCAACAACCGCCCCAGTGCGTCCAGGCCCGGAATCTCGATGGTCAGCGACATGAGCGCTGTGTTGTCTTCCTTGTTCGAGCGGGTGTTGACCGCCAGTACGTTGATACGCTCGTTGAGCAGCACCTGGGTGACGTCGCGCAGCAGGCCGGAACGGTCGTAGGCGCGAATGATGATGTCCACCGGATAGGTGAGCACCGGCACCGGCCCCCAGCTGACCTGAATGATCCGCTCGGGCTCGCGACCACCCAGTTGCAGCACCGAAGCGCAATCCTGACGGTGAATGCTGACGCCACGGCCCTGGGTGATGTAACCGACAATCGCATCGCCCGGCAGCGGCTGGCAGCAACCGGCCATCTGTGTCATCAGGTTGCCAACGCCCTGAATCTGAATATCGCCACGCTTGCCAGGCTTGTAGCCCGTAGCTTTGCGCGGGATCAGTTCCAGCTGTTCATTGACGCGATCAGGTTCCACCTGCTGCTGAGCCAGATTGACCAGCTGCGCCAGACGCAGATCACCCGCGCCCAGAGCGGCAAACATGTCGTCGGCGGTCTTGTGGTTGGCCTTGTCCGCCAGCTTGTCGAAGTCGACCTGTGGCAATGCCAGGCGCGCCAGTTCACGCTCGATAAGGGTTTTACCGGCAGCAACGTTCTGGTCGCGGGCCTGCAATTTGAACCAGTGAACAATCTTCGCCCGCGCCCGCGAGGTAGTGATGTAACCCAGGTTGGAGTTCAGCCAGTCGCGGCTCGGCGTGCCGTGCTTGCTGGTGATGATCTCGACCTGCTCGCCGGTCTGCAGGCTGTAGTTGAGCGGTACGATGCGGCCATTGATCTTCGCACCACGGCAGTTATGGCCGATTTCGGTGTGCACCCGATAGGCAAAGTCCAGCGGTGTCGCGCCCTTGGGCAGGTCGATGGCGTGGCCGTCAGGGGTGAAGACGTAGACGCGGTCAGGCTCGATATCAACCCGCAGCTGGTCTGCCAGACCACCGATGTCACCCAGCTCTTCATGCCATTCGAGCACCTGACGCAGCCAGGAAATCTTCTCTTCGTAATGATTGGAGCCGGATTTGACGTCGGTGCCCTTATAGCGCCAGTGCGCGCAAACACCCAGCTCGGCCTCTTCGTGCATGGCGTGGGTGCGGATCTGCACTTCCAGCACCTTGCCTTCCGGCCCTATCACGGCGGTGTGCAGCGAGCGATAGCCGTTTTCCTTGGGGTTGGCGATGTAATCGTCGAACTCTTTGGGAATATGTCGCCACAAGGTGTGCACAATGCCCAGCGCGGTATAGCAATCGCGCATTTCCGGGACCAGTACACGCAACGCACGCACGTCATAGATCTGGCTGAATGCCAGGCCTTTGCGCTGCATTTTGCGCCAGATGGAATAGATATGCTTGGCTCGGCCACTGATGTCAGCCGTCACGCCGGTGGCTTGCAGTTCGTTGTCGAGCTGGGACATGACGTCGCTGATGAAGCGCTCGCGGTCCAGCCGGCGCTCGTGCAGCAGCTTGGCGATCTGCTTGTACTGATCAGGCTCCAGGTAGCGGAAAGACAGGTCTTCCAGCTCCCACTTGATATGCCCGATACCCAGACGGTGGGCCAGCGGCGCGTAGATGTCGAAGACTTCCCGGGCCACACGGTTGCGTTTCTCGTCGTCGGCGTTCTTTACCGCACGAATCGCGCAAGTGCGCTCGGCCAGTTTGATCAGCGCAACGCGAACGTCGTCGACCATCGCCACGAGCATCTTGCGCAGGTTTTCGACCTGCGCCTGACTGCCTAGCACCAGGGATTGACGAGGGCTGAGACTGGCGCTGATCGCGGCCATGCGCAGCACGCCGTCGATCAGTTTGGCGACCGTCGCGCCGAAACGCTGCTCGACCTCCGGCAAAGGGATGACACCTTCACGCACGCCGCGGTAAATGACCGCCGCAACCAGCGAGTCCTGATCCAGCTTGAGGTCAGCCAGGATCTCCGCGATTTCCAGACCGGTCTGGAAACTGGAGGTGCCCTCTGCCCAGTGATTCTTGTGGGCCTTGTCGTTCTGCTCGGCTTGCCGGGCAAACTCACAGGCCTGTTTCATGACTTCCCGGTCCAGGACCAGGTCGACGCTGACAATATGATCGAGCCACGCGTCGAGATTGATACTGCCGTCTGTGTTTATCGGCTGGTTCGCTCTCACCTGTACCATGCTGCTTACCTTCCCTACGGCGCGATGAATAGCGCCATCAGTCGCCAGCCTTCTGAGCGAATGCCACTTGCCGGGCAAGCAAGGACCGGCATTCGCGGGCCAGTCGGATTAAATGAGGTTCCTTGTCAGCAGCGACCTCGATCCAATGAACGCTGCTCACTTACTCATTTCAAATAAAGCCATCGCCTCGACATGCGCCGTCTGTGGAAACATATCGAGGATTCCGGCACGTTTTAATCGGTAGCCCTGACTGATCAGTTCGACCGTGTCACGAGCCAAAGTTGCCGGGTTGCATGAAACATAAAGCAGTCGCCGGGCACCCGTTTTTCTGATCTGGCGAACCACTTCAAAAGCCCCGTCACGCGGTGGGTCCAAGAGTACCGCAGAAAACCCTTCCGCCGCCCAGTCGGCGTGTGTCAGCGGCTGGGAAAGATCCGCCTGAAAAAACTGCACATTGTGCAGATCATTACTCATTGCGTTGACGGCTGCACGCTCGACCATGGTCGCAACGCCTTCGACCGCCACCACTTCCTTCGCCAGACCCGCCAGCGGCAAGGCAAAATTGCCCAGACCGCAAAACAGGTCCATTACCCGTTCATCTTTGGCAGGCGCCAGCCATTGCAGGGCCTGCTCGATCATCGCGGTGTTGACCGCCGCGTTGACCTGAATGAAATCTCCCGGTCGCCAAGCCAGTTGCAGGTTCCACGGCTCCAGCCGGTAGCCCAGCGTATCGCCGGGGCTGGCCGGTTGGGGCTCGCCCTCGCCGTGCAGCCACAGCTGCGCGCCGTGCTTGGAGCAAAACGCCTGCAACAGCGCCAGGTCGGCCTCGGCAAGCGGCGCGGTGTGGCGCAACAACACGGCAGTCGCAACCCCACTGAACAACTCGACGTGACCCAGCGCCTGCGGTTTGCTGAAGTTTTTCAGCATGCCAGGCAACTCATTCATGATGGGTTGCAAGGCCTGTACCAGCACCGGACAGTGTTCGATGCTAACGATGTCCTGACTGGCGGCTGCGCGGAACCCCACGTCCAGCCTTTTGGCCTTGGCATCCCAGCGAACCGCGACCCGCGCGCGTCGACGATAGGCCAGCTCGGCACCGCTCAACGGCGCAGCCCATTCATCCGGCACCACGTTCGCCACCCGCAACAGTTGCTCGGCAAGCATGCGCTGTTTCAGGGCAAGCTGTTCTTCGTGGGGCACATGCTGAACACTGCAGCCGCCGCAGCGACCGAAATACTCACAGGCCGGAGCGCGACGCATGGTGCTGGCGGTGAAAACCCGCTCGGTGCGCGCCTCGACGACCTTGCCGCGCGCATTGAGCACGCGCGCCTCGACCTCCTCGCCCGCCAGACTGCCGGCGACAAACCAGGTCTTGCCGTCGAGAAAAGCGATACCGCGACCGTCATCGGACAGGCGCTCGATAGTCAGCCGCTGTTTTTTACCGGCAGGAATCTGCACGGTCTTGACGCCGCCCGTGGGCTGAAAGCGCAGACCTCGTTCATGCTTGGCCATCAGTTGGGCGAATCGTAGACGCCGGTCGACAGGTAACGGTCGCCTCGGTCACAGATGATCGCCACAATCACGGCGTTTTCGACTTCCTGGGAAATACGCAACGCCCCGGCGACCGAGCCACCGGACGACACGCCACAGAAGATGCCTTCTTCGCGCGCCAGTCGGCGCATGGTGTCTTCGGCCTCGGTCTGGCTCATGTCGATAATGCGATCGACGCGGTCCGACTGGTAAATCTTCGGCAGGTATTCGTGCGGCCAGCGGCGAATGCCGGGGATCGAAGCACCCTCCATCGGTTGCAGACCGACGATCTGCACCTCGGGATTCTGCTCCTTGAGGTAGCGCGAGGTGCCCATGATGGTGCCGGTGGTGCCCATCGAGCTCACGAAATGGGTGATGGTGCCCGCCGTCTGCTGCCAGATTTCCGGACCGGTGGACGTATAGTGCGCCTCGGGGTTGTCGCCATTGGCGAATTGATCGAGCACCTTGCCGCGGCCTTCGGCCTGCATGCGCTCGGCCAGATCACGGGCACCTTCCATGCCCTCGTCCTTGCTGACCGAAATCAGCTCGGCACCGTAGGCGGTCATTGCGGCCTTGCGTTCGGCACTGGAGTTGTCCGGCATGATCAGAATCATCCGGTAACCCTTTATCGCTGCGGCCATGGCCAGCGCGATCCCGGTATTGCCGGAGGTGGCTTCGATCAGCGTGTCACCCGGATGGATCTGGCCGCGCAACTCGGCACGGGTGATCATCGACAGGGCCGGACGGTCTTTTACCGAGCCAGCGGGGTTATTACCTTCAAGCTTCAACAGGAGGGTATTGCTGGTATTACCCGCCATGCGTTGCAGACGCACCAGCGGAGTGTTGCCGACGCAATCGGCAATGGTTTGATACTGCAGGGTCATGGCGTCTTCGCAATCCAGACTGCGGGGGGTGCCTATCATAACGGCAAACGGCCAAAGCCCATATCACGCAAAGTGCGCTGCTTATTCCCAAAAAGAATAAACACTGATTTTTCCACTGCGTCCCCGTCCTGCACAGAGAGTTAGGTGCCCATGCTGACGGTAAATGGCTAAACTCAACCCCTTGTGCCGATACAGCCAGGCAGCCGATGCCTGTTATCGACGGACTGATACGTGTTGCCGGAGAACGAGCGTGCTGACCAAGCTGGGTATAAAAGGCCGTGTGCTGCTACTGACTATTTTGCCTGCCAGCCTGATGGCCGCAATGCTCGGTGGTTATTTCACCTGGATGCAGTTGAGCGAACTGCAAAGCCAGTTGCTGCAACGCGGCGAAATGATCGCCCAGGACCTGGCGCCATTGGCCGCCAACGCATTGGGGCGCAAGGACAAGATATTGCTGAGCCGCATCGCGACCCAGACCCTGGAGCAGACCGACGTGCGCGCCGTGTCGTTTCTCGATGCCGATCGCACGCCACTGGCCCATGCCGGGCCGACCATGATCAGCCCGTCGCCGATCGGCAGCGGCTCGCAGTTGCTCAATTCGACCGGCACCGACGCCACGCGTTATTTGCTCCCGGTATTCGGCAATCAACGCCACCTGACCAGTCCGATCATTCCGGCCGAAGCCGACACCCTGCTGGGCTGGGTCGAACTTGAAATTTCCCATAACGGCACGCTGTTGCGCGGCTATCGAAGCCTGTTTGCCAGCCTGCTGCTGATCCTGACCGGGCTGGCCTGCACCGCGACTCTTGCAGTACGCATGAGCCGCACCATCAACGGGCCGATGAGCCAGATCAAACAAGCGGTGTCGCAGCTCAAGGACGGCAATCTCGAAACCCGCCTGCCGCCGCTGGGCAGTCGGGAGCTGGACGAGCTGGCTTCTGGCATCAATCGCATGGCGGCGACCTTGCAGAACGCGCAGGAAGAACTGCAACTGAGCATCGATCAGGCGACCGAGGATGTACGTCAGAATCTGGAAACCATCGAGATCCAGAACATCGAGCTGGACCTGGCGCGCAAGGAAGCCCTTGAAGCAAGCCGGATCAAGTCCGAATTCCTGGCCAACATGAGCCACGAAATCCGCACGCCGCTCAATGGCATTCTGGGTTTCACCCATTTGCTGCAAAAAAGCGAGCTCACGCCGCGCCAGTTCGACTACCTGGGCACCATCGAGAAGTCGGCCGACAACCTGTTGAGCATCATCAACGAGATTCTCGACTTTTCGAAAATCGAGGCTGGCAAGCTGGTGCTCGATAACATCCCGTTCAACCTGCGCGACCTGTTGCAGGACACCTTGACCATCCTCGCCCCGGCGGCGCACGCCAAACAGCTGGAACTGGTCAGTCTGGTGTATCGCGATACGCCACTGGCGCTGTCCGGCGACCCGCTGCGCCTGCGGCAGATTCTGACCAACCTGGTCAGCAACGCGATCAAATTCACCCGCGAAGGCACCATCGTCGCCCGCGCCATGCTTGAAGACGAAACCGAAGAGCACGCGCAATTGCGCATCAGCGTGCAGGACACCGGCATCGGCCTGTCCAGTCAGGATGTGCGGGCGCTGTTCCAGGCGTTCAGCCAGGCCGACAACTCGCTCTCCCGCCAGCCGGGCGGCACGGGTCTGGGCCTGGTGATTTCCAAGCGCCTGATCGAACAGATGGGCGGCGAAATCGGTGTCGACAGCACGCCAGGCGAAGGTTCGGAATTCTGGATCAGCCTGAAACTGCCCAAGGCCCGCGAAGACAAGGAAGAATCGTTCAATATCCCGCTGGGAGGGCTACGCGCAGCAGTGCTTGAACACCATGACCTGGCGCGGCAGGCGCTGGAGCATCAGCTGGAAGACTGCGGCCTGCAAACCATCGTGTTCAACAACCTGGAAAACCTGCTCAACGGGGTGACGGCGGCGCACGAGACCCCGCTGGCTATCGATCTGGCGGTACTCGGCGTGACCGCGCTGGAAATATCCCCGGAACGGCTGCGCCAGCACATCTGGGACCTGGAAAACCTCAACTGCAAAGTCATGGTGCTGTGCCCAACCACCGAGCACGCGCTGTTCCAGTTGGCGGTCCACGATGTCTATACCCAGTTACAAGCCAAACCCGCCTGCACCCGAAAACTGCAAAAAGCGCTTTCCGAACTGATCGCGCCGCGGGCGATCCGCGCCGACATTGGTCCGCCGTTGTCGAGCCGCGCGCCGCGGGTGCTGTGCGTGGATGACAACCCGGCCAACCTGCTGCTGGTGCAGACCCTGCTCGAAGACATGGGCGCAGAAGTGGTCGCTGTCGAGGGCGGCTATGCAGCGGTCAATGCAGTGCAGCAGGAAGCGTTCGATCTGGTGTTGATGGACGTGCAGATGCCTGGTATGGACGGGCGCCAGGCCACCGAGGCGATTCGGGCCTGGGAAGCTGAACGCAACCAGAGCTCTCTGCCGATCGTGGCACTTACCGCCCACGCGATGGCCAATGAAAAACGCTCGCTGCTGCAAAGTGGCATGGATGACTACCTGACCAAACCGATCAGCGAGCGACAGCTGGCGCAGGTGGTCCTCAAGTGGACGGGGCTGGCACTGCGCAACCCGGCGCCGGAACGCCAGAACGAAGCACCTGACGTGCACGTCGGGCCGCTGGTGCTCGATCATGAGGAAGGGCTGCGCTTGGCTGCGGGCAAGGCGGACCTCGCCGCCGACATGCTGGCCATGCTGCTGGCCTCGCTGGCCGCCGACCGCGAGGCCATCCGTGTGGCGCGGGCCAACCAGGATGTACAGGCGTTGATCGAGCGCATTCACCGTCTGCACGGCGCAACGCGCTACTGCGGCGTCCCGCAACTGCGCACCGCCTGTCAACGCGCCGAGACCCTGCTCAAGCAGAACGCCGCGCACACCGAAGCGGCTCTGGACGATCTGGACAAAGCCATCATTCGTCTGGAAGCCGAGGCACGGGTGACAGCGTGATGGCACCGCTTGCTCCTCACACTCCAGCGCAGCAATGCCGTTCCGGGTGCCCTGCGTCCGATCCTGAAGGCGTGGAGCATGATAGGATGCGCGCAATTTTGGAGGACCCATGGTCGAACACGATTTTCGCTACAGCATGCTCAACCCGCAGCACACATTGACCGAATGCCGCACTTTGGCACCCGGTCGCTATCAAGTCACCGGTAACGGCGGCTCGATTCATGACAACGACCAGTTGCTGGTGACGATCAAAGGCAGCAAAAGCCTGCACATGCGCCTGACCGTCGAAAAAGTCCGGCACCTGATCAACCCGCCGGGCCAATGGATTGCAGTGGCCAAAGGGCCGGTGTTCGATGAGTTGGCGATTCATCAGTGGAAAGTGAATTGCGACAGCTGCGCCGCCGAACTGAACTTCGAGTTCATGGTAGAGAGCAAGCTGGGCGTCAAGGCGCAGAAACCTGCCGCCATCGCGCGCATCGCGGAGCTGGGCTGGAAAACCGAAGGCGAGAAGCACCTCTGCAAGAAGTGCCAGGAGAAAGCGGCATGAAACAGTTTGCGCTCCTGAGCCTGATCGGCGGCGCGCTGCTGGCCGGTTGTACCGCTGACCCGCTGCCGATCCGTCAGGACCACAGCTACGTGATGGAATGGATTGGCGAACGTCCGCTGATCGACAACAGCCGCCTGACCATGACCCTGGGCGCCGATGGCCGCGCATATGGCAATGCAGGCTGCAACCACTGGTTCGCGCCGTATACGCTGAACGACCACAGCATCAGCTTCGGCCCGGTGGGCAAAACCCGCAAAATGTGCGCTCCCGCGCTGATGGAGCAGGAACAACGCTTCATCAAAGCCATCAGCAGCGTGCAACGCTGGGACATCTCGCCCATCGAGCAACTGCGCCTGTGGCCAGCCCAAGGCAAGCCGCTGCGCTTCTGGCTGGAAGATAGCTGATCCGAAGCTCCGCGTAACTTGCGACGCAGAGCGTCTAGAACTGCATTCCCACGCTGGAGCGTAGGGAACGATCACTATCCTGCACTATCGTGCGACGCTCCGCGTCGCATGCCGTTCTGGACGCTCCGCGTCCTCGTTGCGGCGCAGAGCGTCCAGAACCGATCTGATCACCCCTCACCGCGCAACGTCTTGAGCTTCTGGATCACGGTGGCGGCTGACTGCTCGCCGAGCAATCACTATCGTGCGACGCTCCGCGTCGCATGCCGTTCTGGACGCTCCGCGTCCTCGTTGCGGCGCAGAGCGCCCAGAACCGATCTGATCACCCCTCACCGCGCAACGTCTTGAGCTTCTGGATAACGGTGGCGGCTGACTGCTCGCCGAGCAGTTGTTCGCGCATCTTGCCCTTGTCGTCGATGATGTAGGTCACCGGCAGCGCTTCGGAGGGCGGCAGGCTGTACTGCTCGGCAGGGTCCTGAGCCAGCACGGTGAATTTGATGCCCAGTGCGTTGGCAGCGCTTTTCAACTCATCGCCCTGCAGATTGTCGAAGTTGACACCCAGCACCGTGACCTTCTTGTCCTTGAGCTGTTCGGACAATGCGTTGAATTCCGGCACCTCGGTACGGCACGGGCCACACCATTCGGCCCAGTAGTTCACCACCAGCCAATGCCCCTTGATTCGCTCACTGGCCACCTTCTGGCCGTTCTGGTCATTGCCCAGGTCCACGCCACATCCGCTGAGCAGCAAGCTGCCGAAAAGTATCACCGCTGCTGTTAATCGCCTTGCCATTTGCTTCCTTCCTCGCCCCGTTCAACCTGCAATCACTTATATCCAGGCTACGACTATTGACCATTCGATATGTCGGACAGTGCCATCGCTGGTTAGAATACGCCACCCCACACGAGATGCGACGTGCAAATGACCGATCTGACGCTGTATCACAACCCGCGCTGCAGCAAATCCCGCGGCGCGCTGGAACTACTTCAGGCCCGCGGCCTGACGCCCGATATCGTCCTGTACCTGGAAACCCCGCCAGACGCAGAGCGTTTGCGTGACCTGCTCGGCAAGCTGGGCATCACTGCCCGGCAACTGTTGCGTACCGGCGAAGACGATTACAAGCAACTCAACCTGGCCGACCCGAGCCTGAGCGACGAGCAACTGATCGCCGCCATGGCCGCGCACCCCAAACTGATCGAGCGGCCGATTCTGGTCGCTGGCGACAAGGCTGTGATTGGCCGCCCACCCGAGAACATCCTGGAGCTGCTGCCGTGAGCACACCTTACATTCTGGTCCTCTATTACAGCCGCAACGGTTCCACCAGCGAAATGGCCCGGCAGATTGCCCGCGGTATCGAGCTGGGCGGCATGGAAGCACGACTGCGCACCGTTCCCGCTGTTTCCGCCGACTGCGAAGCGACCGCCCCTGAGATCCCGGAAAACGGCGCGCTGTACGCGACCCTCGACGACCTGAAAAACTGCTCAGGTCTGGCGCTGGGCAGCCCGACGCGCTTCGGCAACATGGCCGCCCCGCTGAAATACTTTCTCGACGGCACCAGCAACCTGTGGCTGACCGGCGCACTGGTCGGCAAACCCGCAGGCGTCTTCACTTCCACTGCCAGCCTGCACGGCGGCCAGGAAACCACGCTGATGTCGATGCTGCTGCCGTTGCTGCACCACGGCATGCTGATCATGGGTCTGCCCTACAGCGAATCGGCGCTGCTGGAAACCGCCGGGGGTGGCACGCCTTATGGTGCCAGCCATCACGCCGGAGCCGACGGCAAGCGCGCGCTGGACCGTCATGAGACCGACCTGTGCCGCGCGCTGGGCCAGCGTCTGGCCAAAACCGCCTTGCAACTGGACACAGCCCGCAGCTGAATCGGCAGGGCGTGGTCTGACGCTTTCAGTTAAATCGCAAACTTGCAGCGCAAGGGTCGGTCTGAACCCTTGACCTGCCTGTTGAATTTCTTTGGAGAACCGATGCAAGACTATAAATGGCTGAACGAGTATTGCCTGAATCGATTCGGCTCCGCCAAAGCACTGGAAGCCCACCTGCCCACCCCGAAGACACCGAAACAACTGCAAGCCATCAGCGCCGACCGCTATCTGTCGACCATGGCCCTGCGCGTGTTTCGCGCAGGCCTGAAACACAGCCTGGTGGACTCTAAATGGCCGGCGTTTGAGGAAGTCTTCTTCCGCTTCGACCCGGAAAAAGTCGTGCTGATGGGGGCTGATCACCTGGAGCGGCTGATGCAGGACGCGCGCATCATCCGCCACCTGGGCAAACTCAAGAGCGTGCCGCGCAATGCGCAACTGATTCTGGACATCGAACAGGAACACGGCAGTTTCGGCAAATTCATCGCCGAGTGGCCGGTCGATAACATCACTGGCTTGTGGCAGTGCATTGCCAAACACGGCAACCAGATGGGCGGACTGTCAGCGCCACGCTTTCTGCGCATGATCGGCAAGGACACGTTCATTCCGACCTGGGACGTGGTGGCCGCGCTGAACGCGCAGGATATCGTCGACCGCGTGCCCACCAGCAAACGCGATCAGGCGATTGTGCAGGACGTCTTCAACCAATGGCACGCAGAAAGCGGTCGGCCGATGTGCCAGCTGTCAGCCATGCTGGCGTTCACCGTCAACCACTGAGCACCCTCAGATATTCACCACATTGACGAACCGCGACGCAGCGGTTTCGTCGATGCGCAGGTTGCTGAAGTCGAACAGGTTGCGGTCAGCCAGTTGCGAGGGCTGTACGTTCTGCAAGGCGCGGAAAATGCTTTCCGTGCGACCCGGGGTCTTGCGCTCCCAGTCGATCAACATGTCCTTGACCACCTGACGTTGCAGGTTCTCCTGAGAGCCGCAGAGGTTGCACGGGATGATCGGAAACTGTTTAAGGTCCGAATAGGCCTGAATGTCCTTTTCATGGCAATACGCCAATGGACGAATCACCACGTTACGGCCATCGTCGGCACGCAGCTTGGGTGGCATGGCCTTGAGCGAGCCGTTGAAAAACATGTTGAGGAAGAACGTCTCGACGATATCGTCTCGATGATGCCCCAGTGCCATCTTGGTAGCACCTATTTCATCAGCGAAGGTATACAGCGTGCCACGACGCAGCCGTGAACACAGCGAACAGGTCGTCTTGCCTTCAGGAATCAATTCCTTGACCACTGAGTAGGTGTCTTTCTCGACGATGTGGTACTCGATACCCAGCTCTTTCAGATACGCAGGCAGCACGTGCTCAGGAAAGCCGGGCTGCTTCTGGTCCATGTTGACGGCCACGATGTCGAATTTGATCGGCGCGACTTTCTGCAAGTGCATCAGCACATCGAGCATGGTGTAACTGTCCTTGCCGCCGGACAGGCAGACCATGACCTTGTCACCCTCTTCGATCATGTTGAAGTCGGCAACCGCCTCGCCGGCCAGCCGACGCAGACGTTTCTGCAGTTTGTTCTGATTGACTGAAAGGGTGCCCATTTATGGAAATATCCGCTGACGATAGCTTGAGAAAAGCCGGGCATTTTACCTACAACCGACCTTTGGTTAAATATGCTGCGCGCGTGCTGTTCAGGCTGGCAATCGCCTTTGATCAAAAACGACCACCGGGCGGCCAGCATTTTCAGAGCGTAGCCACATTGCGGCATACTTGGCGCACTGGAGAATCCTAAAGCATGCCCGACCAACTCAATTCACGCGTTGAAACCTGTTACCAACAAGCCGAAACCTTCTTCAAGCGCACCTTCAAACGCCCGGTGGTCAGTTTCCAGTTGCGCGGCCAGAAGGCTGGTGTCGCTCACCTGCACGAAAACCTGCTGCGCTTCAATCCGCAGCTCTACAAGGAAAACGCCGAAGACTTCCTGCGCCAGACCGTGCCGCATGAAGTCGCGCACCTGATCGCCCACCAGCTGTTTGGCGGCAGCATCCAGCCGCATGGCGAGGAATGGCAGCTGATCATGCGCGGCGTTTATGAACTGCCGCCCAACCGCTGCCACACCTACGCTGTCAAGCGACGCAGCGTGATCCGTTACATCTACCGCTGCCCTTGCCCGGACAGCGACTTTCCGTTCACGGCCCAGCGCCACAGCATGGTTCGCAAGGGCCGGCGCTACCTGTGCCGCCGCTGCCGCGAGCCATTGGTGTTCAGCGGCGAGACGCGCACGGAATAACTCCCCTGGCAAACGACAGGCATAAAAAAACCCATCCGAAGATGGGTTTTTTATCGCCTGACGGTTATCAGACGGTTTTGGTGGTATTCACCGCACCGGCTGGAGTCGGGCCTTCGGCAACGCCGAGGTCGTCTTCAGGACGGGTTTCCAGGATGGCAGAGCCACCGGAAGTCAGCTCGGACTGCAGCTTGTCGGTGTCCAGCTCGCCGACCCACTTGGCAACCACAACGGTAGCAACAGCGTTACCTACCAGGTTGGTCAGGGCGCGGGCTTCGGACATGAAGCGGTCGATACCCAGAATCAGCGCCAGACCGGCAACCGGCAGGTGGCCGACAGCCGACAGGGTTGCAGCCAGAACGATGAAGCCGCTACCGGTTACGCCTGCAGCACCCTTGGACGACAGCAGCAACACCAGCAACAGAGTGATCTGGTGGGTGATGTCCATATGGGTGTTGGTCGCCTGAGCGATGAACACGGCAGCCATGGTCAGGTAGATAGACGTACCGTCGAGGTTGAACGAGTAACCCGTCGGGATAACCAGACCCACGACAGATTTCTTGGCGCCCAGACGCTCCATCTTGATCAGCATGCGTGGCAGGGCCGATTCCGACGAGGAAGTACCCAGTACGATCAACAGCTCTTCACGGATGTAACGAATCAGCTTGAAGACGCTGAAACCGTGAGCGCGGCAGATTGCACCCAGCACCAGCACCACGAACAGCGCGCAAGTGATGTAGAAGCAGATCATCAACTGACCCAGCTGCACCAGCGAGCTTACGCCGTAGGCACCGATGGTGAAGGCCATGGCACCGAACGCACCGATGGGCGCCAGCTTCATGATCATGTTGATGATGTTGAACATCACGTGGGCGAAGCGATCGATGAAGTCCAGAACCGGCTTGCCGTACGAACCCAGACGATGCAGGGCGAAGCCGAAGATCACCGAGAACATCAGGACTTGCAGGATATCGCCGTTGGCAAACGCGCCGACGATGGTGTTCGGAATCACGTTGAGGATGAAGCCGACGATGCTCTGATCCTGACCGGCAGTGACGTAAGCCGCGATCTTGGAAGCGTCGAGCGTGCTGACGTCGATGTTCATGCCGGCACCCGGCTGAACCACGTTGACCACGATCAGGCCGATCAGCAGAGCGATGGTCGAAACGATCTCGAAGTACAGCAGCGCATAACCGCCGGTCTTGCCGACCGACTTCATGTTCTGCATGCCGGCGATGCCGCTGACGACGGTACAGAAGATGATCGGCGCGATAACCATCTTGATCAGTTTGATAAACCCGTCACCCAGCGGCTTTAGAGCCTTACCGGTGTCCGGGTAGAAGTGACCGATCAGGATACCGATGACAATCGCAACGATTACCTGAAAATAGAGGGATTTGTAGATGGGCTGACGAGTCGTCATTGCAGTTTTCCTCAAGGGCGTCGTCGGCATCTTCACCTGATGCACGCGAGCCTATAAAGCGCTAACCCTCCTGCACTGGAGGGATTTGTTTTGTCGAGCTGCGCAAGGCAGGCCTCTGCCATGTAGATAGCAATAGACGTGCCATAGAATCAAATAGCCATCAAAACCCCGTATTACAAGGCGCAGACGGGTAACGGTAGACGCAAACCGAAAAAGACGTGGCGGTTTTCCGCCGTATGGTGGGAAAAATGGGCACACAGTGGCGGGTATCCGCCGTCTTTCTATGATGACTGGAGCGCTCGGTGACGCGCAGAGGTGTGATGCAGAGCGTCACGCACGGCATTCCCACGCTGGAGTGAGGAACAACAGGTGTCCGGGAGAAAACACCCTCACTGCGCCAGAAAATGAATCCTGAACGCCGCGCCACCCAGCGGAGAATCGCCCAAGGTCAGTTGTGCACCGTAGCTTTCGATGATGTCCTTGACCACCGCCAGACCAATGCCCTGTCCGGGGTTCTGGCGGTCCAGGCGTTCGCCACGCTCGAGAATGCGCGCGCGCTGGCTCTGCGGAACGCCGGGGCCGTCGTCTTCGACGCACAGTTCATCGCCGCCCGCTGAGCGGGTAAAGCTGACGCGTACTTCGCTCAGGCACAGCCGATAGGCGTTTTCCAGCAGGTTGCCGAGCATTTCCAGCAACGCGCCCTCTTCCATGTGCACCTGACAATGCTCCGGCAGGTCCAGCGTGGCCTTGACCTGTTTGTCGCGATACACCTTGTCGAGCGTGTTGCACAGGCTTTCGACCACGGGCCGCAGCATGACGTGGTGGCGCACCAGACCGCTCTTGCGCAGGCTGGCCCGTTGCAGTTGATAGCCGATCTGTTGGCTCATGCGCTCGATCTGCGATTGCAGCACCCACGCCTGCTCGACATCTTCGGGGCGCTTGGCGATGTTCTCGCTTACGCCCTGCAAGACCGCCAGCGGTGTTTTAAGGCTGTGGGCCAGGTCATCAAGCGAATCGCGGTAACGAATCCGCTGTTCACGTTCGCTGCGCAGCAGGCGGTTGAGCGAGTCGGTCAGGCGCAGCAGTTCGCTGGGATGCTCCTCGCTCAGACTGTCGCGCACGCCGGCTTCCACCTGATCCAGTTCCTGGCTCAAGCCGCGCAAGGCACGCAGCCCCCAGGTCAGGCCCATCCACAGCAACCCGAGCAGCACCGCGAGTGCTGCGCCAAAGCCCAGATAGAGCTTGCGGCGCAAACCGTCGATGGTTTCCTGATAGCCGCGCAAGGGCTGCACGGCAACGATGCTGAACGCGGCATTGCGCCCGCCGAGCAGCCGGATCTCGACGTCATAGACGAAATACTCATCGCCATTGATTTCCTTGATCTTGGTGAACTCGCTGCCCTGCCCGTCATATTGCGGGCGGTAGTCGATGTTCTCGCCTTCGGTGGACAGTGAGCGCCAGACCATCTGCCCCTGGCGGTTATAGATGTAGCCCAGCAGACGGCTGCCCGGCAGGTTGAACTGTTCGCCCGGCAGCACGGACGGCATCAATAGATGACCGTCTTCGACGCGCGCCGCGGAAATCATGGTGGTCACGTCGGAAGCCAGGCGTTGCTCTATCGCCCCGCGCAGCGCCAGGCTGAACGCCCCCTGCAAAGCAGGCAGCATCAGCAGCATGAAGATCACCGCCAGAGTGGCGGCACCCAGCATCAGGCGCAGGCGAAGCGAACGAATCACGTACAGCGCTCATTGAACAGATAGCCCATGCCGCGCACGGTTTCGATAGGTTTGAACGCCACGTTGCTGTCCAGCTTGCGACGAAGGCGGCCGACCAGCACTTCGATCACGTTTGGGTCGCGCTCGTCGTCATCAGGATACAGTTGCTCCATCAGGCGCTCTTTGGGCACTACTTGCTGGTGATGGAGCATCAGGTATTCGAGGATGCGGTATTCGTAGGCGGTCAGCGCCAGCGGTTGTTCAGCCAGCGCGGCGTGCTTGCGATTGAGGTCCAGCAGCAGCGGGCCAGCCGTGATGGTGGACTGAATGAAGCCGCTGGAACGCCGCAACAGGGCGTTGAGCCGCGCTTCCAGTTCTTCGAACTGGAAGGGTTTGACCACGTAGTCGTCAGCGCCGGCCGCCAGCCCTTCGACCTTGTCCTGCCAATTGCCGCGCGCGGTCAGGATCAGAATCGGAAACGCCTTGCCCACCGTGCGCAACTGCCGAATCAGGTCCAGCCCACCGATGCCCGGCAAGCCCAGATCGATCACGGCCAGGTCGTGATTGAATTGCGTGACCTGATACAACGCTTCCTCAGCGTTGGCCACCGCTTCCACCACATGTCCCGCTTCGGTCAGACGGGTTCGCAGGTGGTGGCGCAGCAGCGCTTCATCCTCAACTACCAACAACTTCATGCAGCTCTCCCAGGCACAATCGCAGCCTCAAGACAAAGAATGAAACGACATCGTCGCATCAGTACTCAACAGGCGGGCGCTGACGGGCACGTGTTGTGTCACATCATAGCTGCCCAGCAGGATTTCGCGGCTGACAGGCACACCATTGTGAGTCCCTGTCAGGGTGCCGTAAACCGGCGGTGAATAAAGTGTGCCCACAG
Source organism: Pseudomonas syringae group sp. J254-4 (assembly GCF_032586855.1). Taxonomy (NCBI): domain Bacteria; kingdom Pseudomonadati; phylum Pseudomonadota; class Gammaproteobacteria; order Pseudomonadales; family Pseudomonadaceae; genus Pseudomonas; species Pseudomonas syringae group sp. J254-4. The sequence continues at coordinate 105,620 of NZ_JAWHOO010000014.1, forward strand.
AAACATTGGTATGTGCCTGTTCCCCGAGCGCATGCCCCCAGCTGTTGGCGTCATCAAGCCTTTCGCTGGTCTTGCCGAACTCGATACGAGCCACGTCAAGCCGACCATCGCCCGCTTGTGCCGCAGCGCTGCCACCCAGAAAAGCCAAGGCCAGGAAAAACTTGTTGAGATTCAACATATCGACTCCTTTTGCGCTCGGGGACGCTGTCAAGGTACGGCCCAACAGTAATCGCGCCGGGCTGAACCCCGACTGAACACGCCATGAACCGGCGCTGAACAGTCATCTACACCGGATGCAGCGGAATCGGCTATGGTTGTTTGCGACCTCAAACTATCAAAAGGAGCTGACCATGCGTGTGTGGATTGCAATGATAATGATGGGCCTGACCGGACTCGCTCAGGCAGCGATCAAGACCGAGCAGATCGATTACAAAAGTGCCGACGGAACCAAACTGGTGGGTTACTACGCTTACGACGACGCGGTAAAAGGTCCACGCCCCGGTGTTCTGGTGGTTCACGAGTGGTGGGGCCTGAACGACTACGCCAAGCGCCGCGCCCGCGACCTGGCTGCCCTGGGCTACAGCGCCATGGCTATCGACATGTACGGCGAAGGCAAGAATACCGAGCACCCGAAGGACGCGATGGCGTTCATGCAGGCTGCGCTCAAGGACAGTGATGCGGCCGACAAGCGCTTTGATGCCGGGCTGGAGCAATTGAAGAAGCAACCTCAGACCGACCCGAAAAAGATTGCGGCAATCGGTTACTGCTTCGGCGGCAAGATCGTGCTGGACGCGGCGCGGCGCGGCGAACCGTTGCTGGGCGTAGTGAGCTTCCACGGCGCACTGGTCACCAATACCCCGGCCAAACCGGGCATCAAAGTGCCGATGCTGGTCGAGCACGGCGCCAAGGACAGCATGGTCACCCCTGAAAACGTTGCTGCGTTCAAGAAAGAAATGGACGACGCCAAGGCTGACTACAAATTCGTCAGCATCGACGGCGCCAAGCACGGCTTCACCAACCCCGACGCCGACCGCCTGAGCCACGGCGAACACGGCGGCCCGGACATCGGCTACGACAAGGCTGCCGATGAGCGCTCTTGGTCAGACATGCAGGTATTCTTCAAAAAGATATTTGGTTGAGTAGCAGAGATAATCGCGTCCTGCGTCGTAAGAGGACGCAGAGCGTCCGGAAAGGCATGCGACGCAGAGCGACGCACGATAGTTGAGATTATCGTTCCGCACGCTCCAGCGTCGGAATGCAGCTTTCGACGCTCTGCGTCGTCAAGAGGACGCGGAGCGTCCGGAAAGGCATGCGACGCGGAGCGTCGCACGATAGTTGAGATGAT
>NZ_JAWHOO010000014.1:107064-156794 GCF_032586855.1 Pseudomonas syringae group sp. J254-4
CGTTCCGCACGCTCCAGCGTGGGAATGCAGGTCTCGACGCTCTGCGTCGTCAAGAGGACGCGGAGCGTCCAGAAAGGTATGCGACGCAGAGCGACGCACGATAGTTGAGATTATCGTTCCGCACGCTCCAGCGTGGGAATGCAGGTCTCGACGCTCTGCGTCGTCAAGAGGACGCGGAGCGTCCAGAAAGGCATGCGACGCAGAGCGTCGCACGATAGTTGAGATGATCGTTCCGCACGTTATGCGTCAATACCAGCGCTGAATATCGATCAAACCGCGCTGCCCCTCATAATCGCGAGCGCTGGAGTATCTCCAGTGCTCACCGACATCCACATAACCCCTCTTTACCGGGTTATGGTGAATGTAATCGAGCTTCTGACGCATCACCGCTTCATTCCACACCAGCTCCGCATGAGCCCCTTCCTGCCAGACCTGATAAACCCTGTCACTCTTGTGCAGACGCTTGACGAACCGCAGACGCTCCAGCGTGCTCTCGGCGTTGGCGTTCTCAAGTGCTTCGATTATCTGTCGAGCCGTAAACGACTTGAAACTACTCACACATTTGTCCAGAGCGGGCGCTTGGGCCACGAAGTGCAAATGGTTTTCCAGGACGACATACCCGAAGAGCTGCAGTCCCTGATGAGCCTGTTGATAGCGCCAGGCATTCAACAGAATGTCCACCAGAACAGGCCGGGTAAAAAGCGGCAACCACTCCACCACTGTGCAGGTCAGGAAGTGAGGCTTTTCAGGTTCGGTGATGGTGTACCGGCTTCGGCCCATGAGTTCATCCTTGAATCATCAGAGGCCCGAACGGTACATCCCGATTGAGTGGGAGGGAATGATGAAAGTGTGACCAGTTTTTTGCTCTACCTGGCAAAGAGGACGCAGAGCGTCCGGAAAGGCATGCGACGCGGAGCGTCGCACGATAGTTGAGATTATCGTTCCGCACGCTCCAGCGTGGGAATGCAGTTCTCGACGCTCTGCGTCGTCAAGAGGACGCGGAGCGTCCAGAAAGGCATGCGACGCAGAGCGACGCACGATAGTTGAGATTATCGTTCCGCACGCTCCAGCGTGGTAATGCAGGTCGCGACGCTCTGCGTCGTCAAGAGGACGCAGATGTTACCAGTGCCCTTCCCTCAAACCCGTTCCCCCGGCAAAATGCCGCCCATGACTCAATTACCCGACCTTCCCGTCTGCTGTCCCGAACTCGTTCAGCACTGGCCGTTGCCGCATGCGCTGCCGGGCGCGGTGCTGGTCAGTGGGCGGTTCGATCCGCTCAAGCTGGTCGACGGCGACTTTCAGCGCGGTGCGGTGCAGATGCCTGCGAGCATTCAGCGCTCGGTCGCCAAGCGTCAGGCCGAATTTCTCGCCGGTCGGCTCTGTGCCCGCGAAGCCATGCGCCAACTGGATGGCCGCCTGCATGTTCCTGCGGTGGGTGAAGACCGCGCGCCAGTCTGGCCCGCTGATGTCTGTGGCTCGATCACCCACAGCACCGGCTGGGCCGCCGCGGTGGTGGCGAACAAGCGGCAATGGCGCGGGCTGGGGCTGGACACGGAAAACCTGCTGAGCCATGACCGTGCCTCGCGACTGGCCGGGGAAATTCTGACGGCTGCCGAGTTGGCCGACATGGCAGCAGGCCCGCAGGATCAGATCGCGTTGCGCGTGACCCTGACCTTTTCGATCAAGGAAGCGCTATTCAAGGCGCTCTACCCCATCGTGCAAAAGCGCTTCTATTTTGAAGACGCGCAACTGCTGGAGTGGTCCGCCGACGGCAGCGCCCGCTTGCGCCTGCTGATCGATCTGTCCAGTGAATGGCACGCAGGCAAGGAACTCGACGGCCAGTTCAGTGTGCTGGGTGATCATCTGTTGAGTCTGGTCGCAGTCGAAGGCTGATCAGCCGGGCAACGGACAATGCTCGCAACGCCCGACCCACTCCACCCGATGACTCAGGCAGCACACACGCCGTTGCCTGCGCGGTTCACCACCCTGCGCCTGCGGAACGTAACGCACCGCCTGAAACAGAGGATTGGCCCGCCCATCCGGCCTTTTCCTCTCGCTCAACAGCGCCAGCCCTGGCGCCAATGACACAGTGCTGCACGTGGCCAGTTGCACAAGACAGCCTTCCAGATAATCCCCGGCGCTGCTCCACAACACCGCGCAGGGCAGCCCGCCATAGGCGCTCAATGCGGCAATAAAGGGCTGCAGATTGTCATCCAGCAACCCGGCAAACTGTTGAAACGGATCAGCCGGAATGCCCCGCCAGGCCTCTCCCTCACCCGCCAACCGAACACCATTCGGCAGGCCACGTTCATCCACTGCCAGTGCGACCTGCTCAAGCGCCAACGGCCAATGCCAGCCATGCACCAGACTGGCAACCAGCACCGGTGGAATAGCCTGCATGAAGTAAAACTTGGCCCACTGCGACACCAGCACCGGCAATTGGCTGGGCATCAACTGCGGCCCGTAAATGCTCAGCAGTAACTGATCAAGCCGCTCGGCTTGCAGCAGATCAGACAACGCCACTACAGGGCGCGAATCAGGGCGCGAATCATCTGCCGCCAGCAACGTCTGCCCGAAGCGCTCAAGCGGACCACTGAACAGCTGAGCACTCAACGCGGCACCTGCGTACGCGGCCAGGACAGGCTGAAACACGCGCCGCCCAAGCTGACACTATGGCCAATCAGCGCGCGGCCTTCGTGCCAATGGATGATCCGCCGCACAATCGACAGGCCCAGCCCATGCCCGCCTGACGCTCGGGTGCGGCTGTCATCGATACGCATGAACGGCGTGAAAATCTGCTCCCATGCCTCTTCCGGAACGCCGGGACCGTCGTCGTCCACATCAATACGGCACTGCTGCGCCTCCAGTCGGTAACTGATACGCACCTCGTTTTCCGCATGGCGCATCGCATTGCTCACCAGGTTCTGTACCGCACGATGCAGATAACGCGGTTCTGCCTCGACCCAGGCTGCTTCGCCCTCTTCAGAGGTCAAACATTCGCCCCGTGAAACCCTCACATCGGCGCGCAAGGGTGCCAGTTCGGCGATCACCTGATCGATCAGCGCATCCAGATCGACACGCTGGAAATTCAGGGTCGGCGCGCCCTGCTCAAGGCGCGCGTAAGTGAGCATTTCATCGACCAGCTTGTCGAGGTCCTGAATGTCGCTGTCCATACCGCGCATGTACTTGCGCCGCGCCTCGGGAGTGGTGGCGTCGCTGACCATCTCCAGGCCGAAACGCAAGCGTGCAACCGGCGTGCGTAGCTCGTGAGACACCGCACGCACCAGCTCGCGCTGGATCATCAGCGAGCGCTGCAGATGCTCGGCCATGCTGTTGAACGCCGCCGCCACACGCCCCACCGAGTCGGAGCCCTCGGTCGGCACGCGGGTTTGCAGGCTGCCCTGGGCGATTTGCGTCGCCGCGGCCTCCAGCTCCAGCACGCGCCGCTCTAGGCGCCGCACCAGCAAATACACCACCAGACCGATAAAACACAGGCCCATCAAGGCGATCACCAGCAGCCAGTGCAGCGGATAGGGGTTCATCTGATACAGCGGGCCGATTTCCAGCACCCAGTTGGTGTCGACGATTCCGGCCAGCACACGGATCGAGTCTCCGCCCTTGCCCAGCGCCATCACCGTGTCGCCTTCATAGATGCGGCGGCGCTGGTCATCGTCCAGGTCAGCCTGGTCCAGCGCCAGCAAATGCAGGTCGAAACCGAAGCCCTTGTCGATGCGCAGAGCTTGCAGGCGCGCCGGTTGCTCATCGACCGGAAAGCGCACCAGCTCGTCGATCAGCAGGTAAATAGTGGCTCGCGCCAGTTGTTCGGTGATCTGCTGCACCTCGCCGCTCAGCAGCAGCGGTTCCTTGTCGCTCAACTGACGATAGACCCTGGCGGCGTGCGGGCCGATCTGCTCGACCACCACCTGCCCACGCGCCAGACGACCGCGCGCGCCGCTGTCCAGTCCAGCCTGCTCGATGCTTTGCAGGCTGAGGGGAATGCCCAGCAAGCGCTCCCAGATCGCCAGAGCGCGGCGGCGCTCAATGTCGTTGAGCGGCACAAGGTTATCGGCCATCACCGTAAAGGTGCCGTGGGCCAGACGTTCGCGGTATTGCTCGCCGCGCGACTGATTGAGCACATGCAGGGCGAACACGCCAAGTAGCGCGACCAGCACCAGTACGCCGAGCATGCCGCCGTAGATCCGCAGAAAGATCGAGTTCATAAGGTCAGCCGCTGAACACGTGGCCGCTCATGTCCTGCGCCGCTTCGGGCACAAACAGATAGCCCTTGCTGCGCACGGTCTTGATCAGACGCGGGTGGATGGGGTCGTCGCCGATTTTCGGGCGGATGCGCGAGATACGCACGTCGATAGAGCGATCCTGCCCGTCATAACCCACACCGCGCAGCGCAGTGAAGATTTCCTCGCGGGACAGCGTGCGCCCGGCATTGGCCACCAGCAGCCACAGCAGGTCGAACTCGGCGCCGGTCAGCTCGATGCTCTGCTCGCGCAGCCAGGCCTCGCGCAGGGCGTTGTCCACCACCAGCGGGCCGAACACCAGCCGCCGCAGCTCTGCTGCAGGCACCTGTGGCGCTTCACTGCGGCGCAGCAAGGCATGAATACGCGCCAGCAGCACGCGCGGATGCACCGGTTTGCAGACGAAATCGTCAGCCCCGGTATCGAGCCCCTGAATATGATCGGTGTCATCGGTGCGCGCGGTGAGCATCAGAATCGGCCCGTCGTAACGGTCACGTACCGAGCGGCAGATGCTGAAGCCGTCCTCGCCGGGCAGCATCAGGTCGAGAATCACCAGATCCGGCTGTTCGGCGATGATTCGCGCCGCCGCCAGCGCGCCATTGCCCTCAATACTTACGCACAGGCCGTTGTTGTGCAGGTAATCGCTGGTCAGCTCGGCCAGTCGCTGGTCATCTTCGACAATCAGTACATGCCAGGTGTGTGGCTCCAAAGCAATCTCCCCTTGTTGTGGTTGACCCATTGTTGTTATTCAAAACAAGGGTTGCGGCACCGCGTCGCAGGCGAGTGTAGCAACCGCCGCCCACCTCGCACGACACCCGGCACGGCTTAGCACATCACATGCCAGACAGGTCTTGCAGCAGCGTTTTTTTGTGATAGGGTTCGCGCCCTCAAAAATCAGCAACCTGTCGCCAGCACCTACAGAAATCGGTGACAAACGGTCACGATCCAGTAGTTATGCGGCCTACACGCATGGTGTGCGATTCATACACAAACTACACACACTTTATCCACAGGCGGTGCGTTGCAATTCATGTCCAAAACGCATTATCTTGTAGCCCGGCGGCGAGACACACCCTACATGTGGGGTTTTGCGCAAAAACACCAGCACAACTCAAATGAGAAATTCAAGCATTTTTGTTGCGTCTGAGGGGTTGAACTTCAAGCCGGTTTAGGCACCCAAACCGCTCGCGCTTGAACCAGAGCCATCCCGTACACGTTTTGCAACATCGAACACGCATTCTTCATCAGATTTTCAAAGGATCGGGCACAGCCCGGTCCTTTTTGGCTTCAAAACCTGGAAGCGGCTGCACCTCCCGCTTCCACCTTCGTTTTGGAGCCCTTGAGTCGCCTTTTGCGACTTACTGCTCGAAACGAAACGGTGGGCAGCAATGCCCGAACAAACTTAAAGGAACGTGGAGTCACACATGCAAACAGACACAACTCGCGAGAACTCGCCGACCGGCGCGCCGCAGGCCAGCCAGACCCCACAGGACCTGTCTGCCACTGCTCCCGGTCAACTGCGCGTGATCAAGCGTAACGGCACTGTCGTTCCTTACACGGATGACAAGATCACCGTTGCCATCACCAAGGCGTTTCTTGCAGTTGAGGGCGGCAACGCTGCCGCCTCGTCGCGCATCCACGACACCGTTGCACGCCTGACCGAACAGGTCAGCGCCACGTTCAAACGGCGCATGCCTTCGGGCGGCACCATCCACATCGAAGAAATCCAGGATCAGGTCGAACTGGCGCTGATGCGTGCCGGCGAGCAGAAAGTGGCTCGCGACTACGTCATCTACCGTGATTCGCGCGCCAAGGAGCGTGCCGTTCGCGCCCCTGAAGATCAGGTCCAGGCTCACCCGTCGATCCGCATCACCCTCGCCGACGGCAGCTTTGCGCCGCTGGACATGGGTCGCCTGAACACCATCGTTACCGAAGCGTGTGAAGGCCTGGCTGAAGTCGACGCCAACCTGATCCAGACCGAAACCCTGAAAAACCTGTACGACGGCGTGGCGCTGAAAGACGTCAACACCGCACTGGTCATGACCGCGCGTACCCTGGTCGAGCGCGAGCCGAACTACTCGTTCGTCACCGCCCGCCTGCTGATGGACACCCTGCGCGCCGAAGGCCTGGGTTTCCTCGGTGTCGCCGACAGCGCCACCCACCACGAAATGGCCGACCTGTACGCCAAGGCGCTGCCTGCCTACGTCGCCGCCGGTATCAAGTTCGAACTGCTCAACCCTGTGCTGGCCGAATTCGACCTCGAAAAACTCGGCAAGGCGATCAACCACGAGCGCGATCAGCAGTTCACCTACCTGGGCCTGCAAACCCTGTACGACCGTTACTTCATCCACAAGGATGGCGTGCGTTTCGAACTGCCGCAGATCTTCTTCATGCGTGTGGCCATGGGCCTGGCGATCGAAGAGAAAGCCCGTGAAGACCGCGCCATCGAGTTCTACAACCTGCTGTCGTCGTTCGACTACATGTCCTCGACCCCGACGCTGTTCAACGCCGGTACCCTGCGTCCACAGCTGTCCAGCTGCTACCTGACCACCGTGCCGGATGACCTGTCGGGCATCTACCACGCGATCCACGACAACGCCATGCTGTCCAAATTCGCAGGCGGCCTGGGCAACGACTGGACGCCGGTTCGTGCGCTGGGCTCGTACATCAAGGGCACCAACGGCAAATCGCAAGGCGTCGTGCCGTTCCTGAAAGTGGTCAACGACACCGCCGTTGCGGTCAACCAGGGCGGCAAGCGCAAGGGCGCTGTCTGTGCCTACCTGGAAACCTGGCACATGGACATCGAAGAGTTCATCGAGCTGCGCAAGAACACCGGTGATGACCGTCGTCGTACCCACGACATGAACACCGCCAACTGGATCCCTGACCTGTTCATGAAGCGCGTCTTCGACGACGGCCCGTGGACCCTGTTCTCGCCATCCGAAGTACCGGACCTGCACGACCTGACCGGCAAGGCCTTCCAGGAGCGTTACGAGTACTACGAAGCGCTGACCGAATACCCAGGCAAGATCAAACTGTTCAAGACCATCCAGGCCAAGGATCTGTGGCGCAAGATGCTCTCGATGCTGTTCGAAACCGGCCACCCATGGCTGACCTTCAAGGACCCGTGCAACCTGCGCAGCCCTCAGCAGCACGTGGGCGTGGTTCACAGCTCGAACCTGTGCACCGAGATCACCCTGAACACCAACAAGGACGAGATCGCGGTCTGCAACCTGGGCTCGATCAACCTGCCGAACCACATCGTCGACGGCAAGCTGGACACCGACAAGCTCAAGCGCACCGTCGATGTAGCAGTACGCATGCTCGATAACGTGATCGACATCAACTACTACTCGGTACCGCAGGCCAAGAACTCCAACCTGCGCCACCGTCCGGTCGGCCTGGGCATCATGGGCTTCCAGGACGCGCTGTACCTGCAACACATCCCGTACGGTTCCGATGCTGCGGTGCAGTTCGCCGACACCTCCATGGAAGCGGTCAGCTACTACGCGATCCAGGCGTCCTGCGACCTGGCCGACGAGCGCGGTGCCTACGAGACGTTCCAGGGTTCGCTGTGGTCCAAAGGCATCCTGCCGCTGGATTCGCAACAAATCCTGATCGAGCAGCGTGGCGAGAAGTACATCGATGTCGACCTGAAGGAAACCCTGGACTGGGCGCCGGTTCGTGCCCGTGTGCAGAAAGGTATCCGTAACTCGAACATCATGGCCATCGCACCGACCGCCACCATCGCCAACATCACTGGCGTGTCGCAGTCGATCGAACCGACCTATCAGAACCTGTATGTGAAATCGAACCTGTCCGGCGAATTCACCGTGATCAACCCGTACCTGGTACGCGACCTCAAGGCCCGCGACCTGTGGGACTCGGTCATGATCAACGACCTGAAGTACTACGACGGTTCGGTACAACAGATCGAGCGCATCCCGCAGGAGCTCAAGGAGCTTTACGCGACTGCTTTCGAAGTGGACACCAAGTGGATCGTCGACGCGGCAAGCCGTCGTCAGAAGTGGATCGACCAGGCTCAGTCGCTGAACCTGTACATCGCTGGCGCCTCGGGCAAGAAGCTGGACGTAACCTACCGCATGGCCTGGTACCGTGGTCTGAAAACCACCTACTACCTCCGTGCCCTGGCCGCGACCAGCACCGAGAAGTCCACCGTCAACACCGGCAAGCTCAACGCAGTATCGAGCGGCGGCCACGGCCCGGACGACTCGGCGATCACCGCCCCACGTCCAACCGAAGCAGCACCGGCCGGCCCGGCCCCAGTGCCAAAGGCTTGCGCAATCGACGAGCCGGATTGTGAGGCTTGCCAGTAAGGCAACCCACCTCGCCCCCACAGCACAGGTATATCTGGAGATATACCTGTGAGAGATAGACCTGTGGGAGCGAGCTTGCTCGCGAAGAGGCCGGTAAGGGAAACCTACCCTTACCGCCCGCCTCCTCACCCAAAGGCCTCAAAAGCCAAAAATTCATGTTCCTTGCGCGCAACACCTTAAAAGCAAGCAACACCCCCTCTAGATCCAACAGGCCAGTCCACCCGACTGACCCTCAAGCAGGAGAATTACACCATGCTGAGCTGGGACGAATTCGATAAAGAAGACGGCGAAGTAGTTGCCAAAGCGACCAACGCCGGCCACGCCAACGAAGCCAACATGGACCGCCTCGACAGCGCCGGTGGCCTCGCAGCCCAGGAAGCTCGCGCCGTTACCGCCGCCGACTCCGCTGCCCTGATCCGCGCCAAGAAAGCGCTGGACGCACTGGACGTCGCTGAAGGCCTGGCCGAACTCGAAGGCGCCAGCGCCCGCGTCGCCGTTGACGAAAAAATGATGATCAACTGCCGCGCCGACCTCAACCAGCTCGTACCTTTCAAGTACGACTGGGCCTGGCAGAAGTACCTGGACGGTTGCGCAAACCACTGGATGCCGCAAGAAGTCAACATGACCGCCGACATCGCCCTCTGGAAAAACCCGGAAGGCCTGACCGACGACGAGCGCCGCATCGTCATGCGCAACCTGGGCTTCTTCTCCACTGCCGACTCGCTGGTTGCCAACAACCTGGTGCTGGCCGTGTACCGCCTGATCACCAACCCGGAGTGCCGCCAGTACATCCTGCGCCAGGCCTTCGAAGAGGCGATCCACACCCACGCCTACCAGTACTGCATCGAATCGCTGGCCATGGATGAAGGCGAGATCTTCAACATGTACCACGAGATCCCGTCGGTCGCTAAAAAAGCGGCCTGGGGCCTGAAGTACACCCGTTCGATCTCCGATCCGAAGTTCGAAACCGGCACCGTCGAAACCGACAAAGAGCTGCTGCGCAACCTGATCGCCTACTACTGCGTACTGGAAGGCATCTTCTTCTACTGCGGCTTCACCCAGATCCTCTCCATGGGCCGCCGCAACAAAATGACCGGCGTCGCCGAGCAGTTCCAGTACATCCTGCGCGACGAGTCCATGCACCTGAACTTCGGCATCGACGTGATCAACCAGATCAAAATCGAAAACCCACACCTGTGGGATGCCGAAATGAAAGAAGAAGCCACGCAGATGATCCTGCAAGGCACCCAGCTGGAAATCGAATACGCCCGCGACACCATGCCCCGCGGCGTGCTGGGCATGAACGCAGCGATGATGGAGGACTACCTGAAGTTTATCGCTAACCGTCGTTTGAGCCAGATTGGGTTGAAGGAAGAGTATCCGGGGACGACGAATCCGTTCCCTTGGATGAGCGAGATCATGGACCTGAAGAAAGAGAAGAACTTCTTTGAGACGCGGGTTATTGAGTATCAAACGGGTGGGGCGTTGAGCTGGGATTGATGGTCTAGCTAGACTTAGATAGTTTGGACACCAAAAGCCAAAAGCAGAAATGTTTTTGGCTTTTTAACAACAAATTAAAGCAATAACTTTCAGGATTTTTTTCAAGCTGAATTTATAAAAAATCTTAGTATCTCTAATGCTTCTAACTAACGCGCTTTAAATAGCTTTGCGCTTTCTGAGCACAGTTCAAAATAACATCATCGATTTCAGATTCCGAGCCAATTTCAAAAAGCAAACCACCAGCATCTACATTCAACTCAACCATAAACCTTCGAAACGAATTTTCGCTAGAAGTTATCCATTGGTTAGCTAACATAGCGCGAAATATTCCTCTGATAAGAGGCTTTCTAGCGACAACTGTAGGGCGCTCAACCATTGCCTGGCGAATATCCGCGGTTTTTAGAAGAAGACGAAGACAAGCTTCTGAATTGGTGGGATCGGCACTAGTGGCGATATGCATATTCCACCAGAGTCTAGAAATAGAGTTATCGTCGCGAACTCCTGTCCGACCAACTGCAAAAAAATGCTTTAGAACTTGTTTACATTGATCCTCTTCGCTTCCAACTAGAGACCAACGTGCTCGAGAATAATCAATGCATTCAACATGCGTAAAACGAGTCCAAACTCTGGGTTCCATTGCGAGCGCTGGAGTCATTCCCACAAGAGCGTTGTAAACGATTATTGAATTATCCGCGTCCGTATCCGCCGCAGCATTGACAGCATCAAGAGTACGCAACATATCTAGATTTACCCCAACTGACTCGCTAGTGATATTCCAGCCATTATCTTTAACAAGGTCCAAAAAACCACCTCCATGATAACGGCTTAGATTATCTACAATCGTGTCTTTTAGTTCATTCAATTTCTCTTGGGACATGTACATGAGTCTGGGGATCGTCATATTACTTATCCTCTGTGCAACTGCGAAGAGATAGGATGGGATATTCAAGTAATTTTTGAGCCTCTTCTAAAATCGACATAGAAGAATCAATACTTATATTTTTGGATATACACTTCTGTGTGAAAGGAGTATACCATCGCCGCCCCTCATAGGACTCGCCTTCTTCGCGTAGGCGATCAAGCACCTCCATTACTGCAGGTAGATATATAGCACTCATTACAACAGAAAGAGTTGAACTCTTCTGCCTAAGCAAATCAATCAGCTCGAACGCGACAGGAGATACAAAAATAGAAATTCGATCACTTTCTAAATCAACACGCATTTCACTCTCACTAACGTCAGCAGATTTACTAAGTTCAAAAATACTTTCTATAGGTGCTAGCTTTTCCTGCCCGACGCTTATTTCCGTCTCGGCAGCTACTGCCAAAATATTACCAGCCTTAAGAGAAATAGGAGAGGAGAACTCTGGATGCAGGGAGGACGGATTCCACTCAGGAATATCTTTGTTAAGCCAAATTACGGGACGCAGCGTAACTGAATTCAGAAGCAAACCTGAAGAAAAATCAGTAAGCCCTACCTTATAAGAAAGGGTACGAACATCACTATAAAATGTGTGCGCACATCGAACAATGCATCCAACCGTCGCAACGCCACAATTAACCAATTCTGACAAATTTGGCTCAGTCAAAATGATCTCATAGCTAAGAGACAGCGCGCCTGTCACTCTGCTCTCAGTGATATCAAACTCAACAGAAAATTCACCCTCTTTATAATCTCCAGTAAACGGCCCTAGGACCGGATGAGGAAACCTTGTATTATCTGTAAGCCTCATACAGACACCTCCTCACCAGCAACAGACGCCAGAACTTCGATAGGCCCGTTGTATAGCTCCGAAAATGAAACTTTCAATGAGCATCTCTTTTTGGCAACCACATCTACCAAAATCGATTCACCTCTAATAACACCTAAGCTTGTTTCAACTGGAAAAAGAACTTGTGGATTATTTAACCCTAAAGCGTGTATGAATAAAAAAATCTTACCGTGAAACTCAGAGTCAAAAAATATTTCTCGTGTGGATTTACTATTCTCGGCGGTACAGATGCGATTTCGAACATCATTTAGTTGTATCGCCTTACCTTCCTTGAAATTACTACCATCCTTTTGAGCGCTCTCGTGAGAGCCGTTTCGTCCACCGCTATTTTGGCTTTTACTATTATCCCTGAAACCGCCGGAATGACTGGTACCGGCTTTTATACCTGAGTTTGGGGTAAATGTACTTTTAGGCTTTTTAGAGGCCGCTTTATATGTGTAAGTTTCGGGATCATCTTCAGAACCTTCCGTAGATGAAAATTCTGTTTTCCCAGCATTCGCAAAAAACTTTCCAAGCTCATCTATAACAGTAGAGTCCTGAGACTTAACTCCGGTAACATCCTTAATAAGGCTTCGCAGTTTATCACCTAGTTCACGCATCGCCTTCGTCGCAGATGCTCGCTTTTTTGAGTCTGCAATACGCTCAGCTGAAAAGGCATTGTGCGCTGGATTTTCTAGATTTTTAAATATCTTACTAGCCTCATTGTTTTCCGGCTCTACAAGTGCGATAAAGTCAAGCGAGCTGGGAAACCTAGACAAAGGCTTATCGAAATGTCGAAGATTATCAGTAATTAGCATTCCGTTACGGACAAACCCTATTCGCTTTGGCAACCCGTCACCAATCAAAACACGAGCTTTTATTTCACCTAAACCTGGAATATTAAAAACATTTAGCTCAGAAGCATCAGATATGAGGCAAGTGTGTAATTCTCGAGCAAAATCCAAGTCACTTTTAAATCCAGACTGTGCTGCCGCTGCAACTATAGATACATTAGACATGAGGGCTTCAAGGGTATTCTTATTAATCTTAAACCTACCCGAATCCACCTCAAAAACCATGTCACCTGACTGTATTGCTACAAAAAAATTCATAACTAAAGAGCAGACCATTCGTTCTGCCCAATCTGGCGCTTCTCTAAACCCGAGACAGAATATCGATGTGCCAAGCTCGTCACGTCGCATCCATTCAGGCAATGATGCTAAATCAGTAATCGCACGAAAGTTTGGCCCCCCCCAGTATCCTATTGCACGACGATTCGATTCGTCACTGTCGAAGTGAGAGACAAGCTTAACTTTTCCTTGGGCAGCAAACTTAGACTCTCCAGAAACCTTATCTTCATACAGCGAAGAATAAAACACAGTTTGTAGATCAGAAACTGCGAAAGAAGCATTTTTTCCAATACCGAATGAACCTCCAGACGTCTCGTTATCTTTCTTACTTACTCCAGCACCTTTAAGCAAGGCATTAAAAGGACTAGCAGGGTCATCGGGAGGACCTATCAGCCCCTCAGTATTATAATCGGCTATTCGTAAGATCGGAATAGTTTTACGCGCAACAACCGCAGCAGCACTGGTAAAAAAGTCTATTTCTTTTTCACTTACCGCTGTTTTAGCACAACTATCTATAGCACTTATAAGCTTTTCAAAATCTGGTATATTATCGACAGAAACATCAATTACATCAAAAGTCATTCTAACTGGATCGCTGTTATTTTGAATCGCATCCCGAGAGTTCTGTCCTGCTTCACGAGCACAACTCGCATAAGGGGCATCACGGAAAGTCTCTATCCCAGCGTCCCCTAACCCCTCTTTTTCATCAGCCTCGTTGCGGAGAAATACTAAAGATGGCCCTGTCATTTTTCATCCTTTCAATAATCAAAGTTAAGTAGCTTCAAAACCTCCAACTTATGCATATGTATCTTTTCTTTCACAAGGCAAAATCACACAAAATGATATTGCCTTATAGGCAGAGCTACTATTTTTTCAATGCCCGCATCTCGTTTATAAAATCACCTAAAGTCAATAGATGGCAACGTAACGCTTCTGGATATTTAGTATGTAAAGTTTTGGGCACAACCAAAGAAACTCCCTCACTCACCATCTCACTGAATTGATTTACAGATACTCCTTCTTGTAGAGTAAACAAATGTATACGGCTCACCCTGCTGGCCTCGTTCAATACCTGCCGCCATCTATCCTTACAAGTAGTTTTCACCGCAAGCATTCTTAGGTTTGATGAAGGAAAATTTTCATCATGGTATGCTGTACATGATGGGAATATAAAATCAGGTCTTTTTTTAACTTCGGTTTGACATTGATTACTAAAATCTAACAAACCAAACTGCCTAAACAAATGAACCAGATGAATCTCTAAAGAACGACCTGACCTTGATTTTCGCCGATTACTAACTGAGTTAGCCATCTGCATAAATTCATCAACTGAACGAAAGCCTTTTTTAACATGATGCAACGTATGCAACTCTTCCACTTGACGAAATAAGCTATACTCTTTTTTTCGACGCTCAACAATTAAAGCATCTGGTGTATCTCCATTCCACTTAAAGCTTTTTAGCAAATGAGAAATTATTTCTTCACCACTTGGAAAGGAATCAGTCCAGCTTTCAGGTATAGCTACAGCACTAGGTGCCACCGCAAACCCTGCGCTAAAGTCTGAAAATAATCTATCTCCTCTTTCAGCCATCCACCCGCCGGGCACAATCTCTCCCATCAGATCTTCTAAAAATCTTTCTTCATCTAATCCATTGCAAAGCCATACGTCTACAAAATCTGCATCCTGCTTCTCTGACGGCATATGAAATGCGAATAGAATAAGCGCCCCAGTATTTTCTGGATCCTGAACAGGACTACCTTTAAAATCAGTATTCCATTTTGTTATCCGGCTTTCGTTACGGCTTCCTCCAAAAAACTTATCATTGTAATAGATCACATGAAGGCCTTGTTCAGGAAAAGAGTGCGAACTTATTTTAGCTCTGACTGCATAGCGTGGATTCTTAACCAATTTCGTATCTATGGAGGGAAATGCTATGATAGCTACAGGTTTATGAATATATATGCCAACCTGCTTTCCGCCAGTCAAGCCGGTATCATTACCCGATAGTCGCTTACCGTATATATACCAATCACCGGTACTTTTTTCGTGAACCCACTTTAAAAAACTGTCCAAATGCTCCGTCCTATATTACAGCTCAGTCAAAATTTAACCTGATACATAAGCCAAAGTCTTCATAGGCCGAATGCAAATTTTACTCTTTCAACACTACGCCATCGTCAATGCGACCATTTTTTGATTCAAAGCTTCCACCACAGGGCCTGACGCTGTACGGAAGCTAAGTAGCCCGCATCACGCTCCCGCTTTGCAACCCGTCAAATATCTAGGTCTGCCCCCAAAAACTCTCATTTCTCAACGTACCTTCATCGATCTGAAAATAATTGGATCCATTTACCAGCCAATCTGCGATCAGGTCAACCAGAAGTGAAGATTTTTCTTTTTTCATAGACCGTACTGCGCATTCCCATACGACCAGTATCCTCCAACCTTGCGAGTTCAAAGATCGTTCCTGGTCGCTGTCTCGGGCCTGATTTTTCCCAATTTTTTCCATCCAGAATTCTGGACGAGTCTTAGGAATCTTAAAGTACCTGCAAGCGTGTCCGTGCCAGAAGCAGCCGTGAATGAATACGGCGGCTTTGTATTTGGGGAACAGCAAGTCAGGTTTTCCAGGCAGGTGTGCAGCGTGTATACGGAAACGAAAGCCGCGTGCGTGAAGAGCTTTACGAATTAACAGCTCAGGAGAAGTATTTTTCCCCCGAATACCAGACATCATTTGGGAGCGAGTTGCTACGTCAACAATATCAGCCAAGGAACCTCCAGACCGAGATGGGCGTCCCGGCTTGTATAGAAGTTATCTTCGACATTAAGCAGGCAGTGCGAATTCCAACTGATTTTGATTGTCAGCAGTTTTGGCTTTAGCAGCTATAATCCGATCCTTCATCAATCGTGCTACCGCCTCAAAAACCGGCACCGCAACAGAGTTACCGAACTGCCGGTACGCCTGTGTATCCGAAACCGGGATGACAAATTTGCTCTCACCTGGCTTATCAAAGCCCATCAGCCGCGAGCACTCATGAGGGGTCAGCCTGCGTGGGCGATTGAGCTGATTCAGCTCGCTATTGAAATCAAGGTGCTCTACAAAACCTCGGTCTACCAATATTTCAGATCCGTCCTTGTGATATCGCGCAGACAGCGTGCGTGCAACATCATTGGGACGGGTAAGCCCAAAGCCGAAGCCATTGCCTTTCTGGCGATGTTTCTCTGCGTAACGGTAGAGATAATCCCAAAGCTTCGGGGTAAGGATGTATTTGCTATCCACTTCCTTGTCCAGGAGATCCCCAAAGCTGGGACGCTGTTTCGGTATGAGCTTCTCAATGTCACGAAGCGTGAAGCCCCCGTGCACGTTCAAGTCCCGTCGAAATCCGACCAACACGATTCGCTCGCGATGCTGTGGCACGAAATGCTTCGCATCGATCACCTTGGGGTCTGAGCCCTTTGGAGCATTGACGTCGGCAACTTCATATCCGAGCTCGTCCAATGCTTCACAAATGATTCGGAATGTATTGCCCTTATCATGGCTTTTGAGATTCTTGACGTTCTCAAGAAGAAACGCAGATGGCCGTTTTGCGGCAATAATCCGGGCTACGTCAAAGAAAAGCGTCCCTTGAGTTTCACATTCAAACCCGTGCTTGCGGCCAAGCGAGTTCTTTTTGGATACGCCCGCCAGCGAAAATGGCTGGCACGGAAATCCCGCAAGAAGCACATCGTGATCAGGGATCTCGCGATCAATATTCCGATAGGCGTCTTCGTCACTGATTTCTGGTTTGTCAGAGAGGGTTACCGTACGGATATCCTGATTGAATTTATGGCGCTTCGGATCACAATAGTGGTTTGCCTTGTACGTTCTGACGGCATACGTGTTCCACTCCGAGGTGAAAACGCACTCGCCTCCAATCGCCTCAAAACCCTTACGAATGCCGCCTATACCAGCGAACAGATCGATAAACGTAAACGACGGCTTATACGTTGGCTGGGTTGGAAGCAACGACTCGAGATGCTTGTACTCGTTGTAGGTAAGGCGGGGCGTCGACTTACCCTTGACCCAGCGATTCACCGTCTCACGGCAGTGCGGTGATCCGATCTCGTTGAGCTTCGCTGCCAACTGCCCTTGATCATAGATTTCAAGAAGCCTGCGCAAAAGGTCTATGTCTTGAGCTGGATGTGGATCAGAAAAGGAGACAGGCTGGCTCATTTGAGATGATTCGGGCATTGCGGCTTCAAAGAGATTCATGAGCCATTTTCCTCTGGGTCAAACGTGTGACGAACGATCACCATTCTATTCCTTTATCACGGGATGTAAATTCCTGATTTCGCTCTTAACGAAAAGGACGGCACGCGGCTTTGAGAGGAGAATGGTAGGACTTTTACTGTATGAAAAAACAGTATATGGAGGTTTTCTGATCTGTCCAGGTCAATTTTCAGCAGGGTGTAGGCTTGACGTATTTTCGATCCCTTTGACGTAAATTCCTACGGAATCCGCAGCCTTTTCGGCACATGCTGGAGATTGACGACATCAACCAATCGCCCTAACCTCCACAACCTGAGCCTAAGAAACTCGAAAACCAGAGCGGTCCTCCGCACCCGACAGCCATGCGGCTTTTTTGCGCCAGCGGTTTCCCTACGCCTGCAGGAAAGGTCACGTTTTATGCCGGGAGTGGGCGAATACAAGACCCGAAAGGGGAATATGTCCGGCCCGTCTCTGGTGGGTTTCTTAGCTCCCGGCACCTAAATCCTTGCCCTAAGAAAGCATCCAGAGGTTCAACATGGCCCGTTCAAGCTATAAATCCGGTTCTCGTCCACATTCCGTTTCGGAGGTGGCACATGACTAGGCCCCACACCCCAACTCCCTTCCACCGCTACAACCGCCAACTCCTCGCCCTCCTCCTCGAAAACCAGCCCTGGTTCAGCGCCCGTGATCTGGGTCGCATGATCGGCTGGCCGTTGAACGAGCGGACGCTGCGCAAGCTGGACGCTGACCAGCACCGGATGATCACGCTCGACCTGCACGGCGAAGCGCAGTCAGAGCTGATGGTCAGTGAGTCAGGGGCGTACGCGATGATGGTGCATCACTACCATGCGGAGAATCGTGGGTTGCGGCAGTGGCTAACCAACGAGGTGGTGCCTGCGTTGCGGGATGGGCAGGTGCCGTTTGATGACTGCACGCCGCACCTGAGCATGCTGCAGTGGCCGGGGTTGTCGGTGAGTATGTTGCACTGGCACAGCGAGCCGTGGATACGGTTGCGGGATATGCCGATGCTGTTGGCGCATCCGCAGATGCAGGTTGAGGGGCGGCCACGTAGTTTGGGCAGGTCCTGGTGGCGGGCGGTGCTGCCTGCTTCTCGGCTGGGTTGAATGCGTGGTGATGGCCGTGCCGTGTGGGTAACGGCCATTGTGTCTCGTGGGATCAGTCTTTCAGGCGGCGTCGGTAGTCGTTGATCATTTCTTTGGTGACATCTTCCTTGTAGCAGATCGGTGCGTAACCGCCTTTGCGGCTGTACGCGCTACGTTTGCCGCATTGGCTGCCGTTGCGAGCGGAGTTGTAGGGGCACGGACAATTGCCGGGGTAGCTGTCGATGGATTCCTGGATGATGGCTTTGACGATTGAGGCGTCTGTGACCTGGGCTTCTCTGGCGTTTGCGGAGAAGGCACAGAGTAATGCGAGTATGGCGACGAAGCCTGTCCCTGTCTTTTTCATGGCTATTCCTTAGCAAGTGCAGACGAGTATCTGTTGCGAGGTTTTACCATGATGCTATTAGGCCATCAAATTTTGTTTATTGAGATGATCTGAGGGTAGGCATGGCTAGGCCGAGCCTGAAATTTGGTTTGCGGAGGATGTATCGCACGCATAGGTTTTACTGCCGGTTCCCGGCAGATCGCGAGCAATGCGGATCGCCGCCCCGGTTGCTCCCACGCCCTGCGGGCAGAAGCTTGGACTTATGAGTGATCCAGCATTCGCGTGATGGCTTGGATGTGACGCAGAGCGTCACGAGATGCGTGCCAACGCGGAGCATTGGCACGATAGGTATTACCGAGTGCCTGCGGGGCTACTGCACCCCGCAGGCATCCTCCATCAAAACTGCCAATCCAGCGACAAGCCCACGCCGTGGGTTTTATCCCGTGCACCGAGCAAGCCGTTGTAGTCCAGGTTGATGCGTGCATCCTTGCCCAGCGCCAGGCTGGCGCGGGCGCCGACTACGGCGGCGTCGCGGTCCATGGAGACGCTTTGCACGTTGAAGCTGTTGCCGGTGCTGGCGAAGGCCAGGTGTTGTTCGGACGAGGTGTCGCTCAGGTTGTGCTGCCAGCCGAGGGTGGCGGAGACGTCGAGTTTTTGTGTGTCGTTGAGGTTGAAGCGGTTACCGGCGCGCATGCCCAGGGTCGAGAGCACGGTGTCGCGGGTGTCGTCGCTGCCTTTGAGGGCCGTGGCGCCGCCTTTTTCGGTGAAGCTGTCGCTGTCGAAGTGTACGTAGGCCAGGTTGGCGAATGGCTCCAGTGCCAGCGGTTGCAGGTTCAGGCGGTAGGCGGCTTCGGTGAAGACCTGGCTCGACTGGGCGTCACGCTTGACCTTCTGGCGGTCGGAGAATGCGCCGAATTGCAGGTCGCGTTTCACGTCGATGCGGTGCCAGCTGTGCGATGCGCCTGCGGTGAGGCGCAGTGCGCCCTGTTCGTGGCCGATGTAGGCGCCCAAGTGGTAGCTGTCTACCGAGGCCCGCGAGTGGGTGTCGTCGCCCAGGCTCAGTGAGGTGTCGCTGTAACCAGCCATCACGCCCAAACGGGTGTGTTCGCTGATCAGGCCGTCGACGCCTGCCAGCAGGCCGCCCAGCGATGAGGTCGAGCTGGCGCTGTCGCTACTGCCGCTGTTTTTACCCCATGCGCCGAGCGCTTTGACCCATACCGAGTTGTCTTCGCGGCCCGCTGCTGGCTGGTCGTACAGCCCTTCCACGCGCAGGCGATCACCCACGGCGTCGCGCAGTTGGCGGCTGTCGTTGATCAGTTGTGTAGCGATGGCCGGGTGCACTTCGCCGGACAGTTGGGTGAAGGCACGACGTGCGCTGGCAGTGTCCTGGCTGAGGATGATGCTCTCATAGACGGAGTTGCCCGCACTCAGTTGCTCAATGGCTTGGGCCACGCTGCGTTGATTGGACGTTTGCGCCGCGCTGGCGAAGCTGTCGCCGTTGCGCTCCAAGGCCAGGGTTACGCCAGTGCCGGTGTAAGCCAAGTTGCCGTCGAGGAATGCGTAGTTATCCGTCACCGAACCAAACTGACCCTGAATACCGCCAGCCGCCTGCAGCACGTTGAACTGCTGACCCAGAACGCTGCGGGTCTGGCTGCTGCTGAGCAGTGCGGGATTGTCGTTTTCCAGAGACAGGGCCATGTTGGCACCGCTCACAGTCGCGGTGCCGCCGACCACGATGCGGTCGCTGGCAGTGGGCGAGAATTCAACCGCGTAGGTCGAGCCCGGTGCCAGGTTGAGGTTGCCCGCCACTTGCAGGGTGCCGATGGAGTTGCCCGGTGCAACTGTGCCACCACGGTTGGCGGTCAGCGACGCGACGCTGCCGTTGCCACCCAGTATGCCGCCGTTGTTGACGGTGACGGCAGAGGCCAGCGAGCCGTTGATGGCCAGGCGTCCTTGATTGACCAGCGTCGGGCCGCTGTAGCTGTTGGCCCCGGTCAGCACCAGGGTGCCGATGCCTTGCTTGGTCAGTCCGCCGTGACCGGAGATGCCGTTGCTCCATACATCCAGCCCGCATTGCGGACCGGTGCAAGTGCGTTGGGTCGGTTTGCTGGCGTCGACAATCGCGCCGACGCCTGGCAGGTCAGCCACGAACTGGCTGTCGCCGTAGGCGCCGTCTATACGGAATTCGGCAGGAATATCTGCCTCGGTCACGAACATGCTCGGGCCGTTGATAGCCTTGCCGAGGTTGATCATGCCCCAGCCGTACAGCGCGTCGACGCCCGGTGCGCCAAGGTCGGTGGCGGTGGTCTTCAGCACGTCGGCGACCTGCGCGCCGGTCATGTACGGGAAGCGCTCCATCAGCACAGCCATGCTGCCTGCCACGTGAGGTGCGGCCATTGAGGTGCCGTTCTTGTTGGCCCAACCGACGGTGAGGTCTGCCAGGCTGGTGCCGTTAAGGACCGAGCTGTAGATGCGCGTGCCTGGTGCCGAAACGCAGAAGCTGGCGGTGTAGCCGCAGCGCGACGAAAAGGTGCTCAGCGTGTACGGCGTGGTCACGGCTGCGGCGGCGTCGGGGTTTTGTTGCAGGGCGGCGACGGTCAGCCAGTTGGGGGCGATCTCCGGTACGAAATAGCCGAGCCCGGCCATTGCGTCGGGGTTGTTGAGGTTGTAGTCGTTGCCTGCGGCGAAGATGGTCACCACGCCGCTGCGTGCCGCGTCGATGGCCCCCTGATACGCGCCACCCGGACGCGTGCCGAGGATCTGGCGGATCTGGTCGAACTGCACTTGTGCGTCCTGCACGGTGAAGTGCGGGAACGCCGGATCGCGACCGCCCTTGCTGAAACGGTCGGTAATGCCGATGCCCCAGCTGTTGTTGATGACCCGCGCGCCGCTATTGACCAGTGCGTTCCAGCCGGCCTGATACACCGCGCCGTCGTTGCCCAGCACGATGCCGTCTTCCGGGCCCGGGTCGCCGTTGTCGGCGCTGATGATTTGCGCGTTGTAAGCCACGCCGTGCATCGGACCGCCATCGCGATTGCCACCGGCGATGCCGCCGACGTGGGTGCCGTGGTTCCCGAGTTTGCCGCCGGAGTCCAGGCTCGGTGCGCCGTCGTAACGGAAAGCGTCGCCCGCCTTCACCGGGATATACGGGTCGGTGTATTCGCGGATGCCGCTGGTGACCAGATTGACCACCTTGTTGGGGCTGTCGAACTCCGGATGCGGGGCATAGACCGGCTGGTCGAAGATGCCCAGTTTGATGCCCTTGCCGGAGTAGCCAGCGGCGTAGGCTTGATCGGCATTGATCGCGCCGAGGCCCCAGTCGGCGTTGAATTCGGCACTGCGCCAGCTGGCAGCATTGCCGGCCTGGCCTGCTTCCACATACGGCGCGGCATGTGCCACGCCCAAGGTCGCCAAGTAGCAGGCCAGTGCGCCGCAAGAGGCGCGGTTGATGGCGCGAATGGCCTGACCGAGGGGTTTGACAGAGGTGTATCGGGTGGTAGATGCATCTTTCATGAAACGACCGTCCTTAGTTAACGCGCACGAATCTCCGCGCGCATGCATCTGCATGCGCGTCGTTCTTTTTGGTTGGGGGGTTGGTTTGAGGGTTGGTTTGGGTGAGGCCGGGTTTAGAACTGCCAGTTAAGGCTCAGGCCGACACCGTGGCTTTTTTCCCGGCTGGCCAGTTGGCCGCTGTAGTCGAGGCTGACCCTGGCGTCCTTGCTCAACGCTACGCTGGCATGAGCACCGACCAGCGCGGCGTCACGGACCAGCGGCGAGCTTTCGATAGCGAAGCTGCTGCCACCCGAGGCGAATGCCAGGTGCTGTTCGGAATCGGTGTTGCTCAGGTTGTGTTGCCAGCCGAGGCTGCCCGACAGGTCGATTTTCTGTCGGTCGCTGATCGCGATGGTTTTCAGCGCCCGAACACCGAGAGTGCTCAGCACCGCATCGCGGTTATCGCTACCGGCAGACAGCGCCGCCGCATCGCCCTTCTCGGTGAAGCTGTCGGTGTTGAGGTGGACGTAGGCCAGATTGGCGAACGGCTCAAGGGTCGCGGGTTGCAAGCGGATGCGATACGCCGCCTCGGTGAACACTTGGGTGCTCTGGGCATCGTGCTTGGTTTTCTCCTTGCCCGCTGCTCCGCCGACCTGCACGTCGCGCTGTGCATCAATGCGATGCCAACTGTGCGCGCCGCCGAGGGTCAGGCGCAGTGCGCCGATTTCATGGCCGAGGTAAGCGCCCAGGTGGTAGCTGTCCACCGAAGCCCGGGAATGCGTGCCGGAGCCCATGTTCAATGAGATGTCGCTGTAGCCCGCGACCACGCCCAGACGTGTGTCATCGGCAAGGTTGCCATCGACACCGGCCAGCAGGCCGCCAATCGAGGTGGTGTAACCGGCGGTGTCGTCACGCGAGTCGGTCTTGCCCCAGGCACCCAGGGCTTTGATCCAGACATTGTCTTGCGCGGCCGTATTGCCATCAGTGCCGAATACGCTGGTCCCGAGACGCTCACCCACTGCATCACGGATCTGGCGGCTGTCGTTGATCAGCACGCTGCCAATGGCCGGGTAGATCTCGCCGGACAGTTGCTGAAAGCTATCTCGGGCAGCAGCTGCGCTTTGAGTCAGCAACAGGTTTTCGTACACCGCGTTGCCTGCGCCAAGCTGTTCGGCAGCGGTTGCTACGGCAGATTGATTCGGGGTTTGGGCGACGCTGCTGAATGCGCTGGTTTGCTCGACGTTCAGCGCGACGCCGTTAGCTGCGTAGTCGAGTCGGCCACCCAGAAACGCGTAGTTCGAAGTCACTGAGCCGAACTGGCCGTTCACGCCATTGGCGGCTTGCAGCACGTTGTACTGGCGACCTACGACGCTTTGGATCGGTGCAGAACTCAAGGCCACCGGCGTCGCGTTCTCCAGCGCCAGCGTCATGTTCGCGCCTGATACGGTAGCGCTTCCGGTGGCAACGATGCGGTCACTGGCGGTGGGCGAAAGCTCAACGGCGTAGGTCGAACCCGGTTGCAGGGTGACATCACCGTTCACCTGCAACGTACCGATGGAATTACCCGGCGCAACGATACCGCCACTGCGCGCCGTCAGCCCGCCGATCTGGCCGTTACCGCCTAGCGTGCCGCCCGCATTGACCTGCACAGCGGAAACCAGCGAGCCGTTGACCGACAGCAAGCCGCCATTGACCAGGGTATCGCCACGGTAGGTGTTGGCGCCTTGCAGAACCAGTCGACCGGCACCGGATTTGACCAGGCTGCCTTGGTACTGACGCTGAGCGGCTGCGGCGGCTCGCGCAGTGCCGGTGGCGTAATCGGCCTGATCCTGCTGGCTGGCGGTGCTGGCAACACCGTTTTGCCAGCCTTTGCTGATCAGGGTTTGCTGCCAGGTGGCCTGCTCGGCAGTGTCTTCGGCCTGACGCTGAAGCAGCGCCCGATCGGAAATATCGTTGCTCCATACATCGCTCACACCGGACCCCAGGTTGGCGTCGAAGGTGCCGAGCAATTGACCGGGACCGCGCATCGCCCGCTCAAGATTGGCCACGCCCCAACCGACGCTGTTGGTCGGTGCCTGAGTGACCGAGCCATCGAGCTGGGTGGCGGTGGTCAGCAACACTTGCAGCGCCTGCTCGTTGTTCAGGTACGGGAAGCGTTCCATCACCAGTGCCAGCGCCCCGGTGGCGTGCGGTGCGGACATCGAGGTGCCGGACTTGATCCCGTAACCGCCGCCGGGCACGGTGCCGTTGATCAGTCGTCCGGGCATGGTGATGCACCAGTATTTGGACAGGCCGCACTGGTTGTAGCGCTGGCCATTGCTGCTGTCGAGGCCCGACACAGCCAGCCAATGGCCTTCGAGGTCCGGCTCGAAATACGGCAACGACGCCCGCACGCTGGCGTTGGCGTAACCGCTGTTGCCTGCACTGAACACGTTGATCACACCCTTGCGCGAGACGTTCGCCGCTTCGTCCAGCCAGGTTCCACGGTTGTAGTGCTGAGCGTAGGCAGCACGCACGCCTGCCTCGGTGGCGTAGGTCACGTCGGATGGCTGGCTGCCCCAGCTGTTGTTGATGGCGCGTACTCCGGCGTTCGCCAGCGCCCCATACACCGCCTTGAAATACTGCGGGTCCGGGCTCGGGCCGAACAGGAAGCTGTCGTTCTGATTGGTATTGCCGACGTAGATCTGTGCGTTGTACGCCACGCCATGCACGCCGACGCCATCGCGCGCTGCGCCCATGGTGCCGGTGACGTGCGTGCCGTGGGTGTCGTTGTTCGGATTGATGGCGCCGGTGATGCTGAAGGGCGAACCGTCAACGTAGGTGCCGGTAGCGGTGACTGCGTGGTAGCGGGATGGCGTGGCTTCCGGGTGGGACGGGTCGAAACCCGAGTCCAGCGCACCGATCTTGACGCCTGCCCCGGTGATGCCGGCGGCGTATGCCTGATCCGCCTGAATACGGCCCAGGCCCCAGTCGCTCTGGAATTCTGCCGAACGCCAACTGGCAGCGTCACCCGGTTTTCCCTGCTCGACATAATCCGCATAGGCAGAGCAGCCAAACGTAAAAGACAACGCACAAAGAGCACCGCTTGCTACTGGTTTAAACGAATAACGGACAGCACCCAAACGCTTGGACTTTCGCATCCCTGCACACCTGATAATGGTCGGCTCTTCATTGAGCGATTCCAGAACATAGTCTGCGGTTATGCACTTGGCAACAGATTTATTTCAATTCTGATACAAGTTTAAGGACATAAGGATAATGCATCACTGGATATATAGTTCAGTGATATCTGATTGAATGTATTGAGTTTGTTTGGCTTTTTGATATGGAGATAACCGAATTTCGTAGTGGCCATTTAGTTGCACGCCATTCTCTTGTCTTCAGTTTTACAGCCAATACTTTCAGCAACTTCAGTTAGGGGCCTTATTTATTCGGATGAAAGAATAATTGTCCGACAATAATGGATAATCACCCAAATGGAGCCTACGTTACGGCAAACCGATGACGCAGAGCGTCATGAACTGCATGCCCACGCGGAGCGATGGGCACGATAGGTGGTGGGGTTGAGAGTTGTGTAAACGCACACGGACGCAACACCCCAATTCTGAGGTCAGGCTTAGGTCCGGACAGTGGGGTTGCTGTGTGAACGCACGCAGCCGCAATACCCCAACTCTCGTTACCACGCTCCGCGTGGTAATGCCGTTCTGGACGCTCTGCGTCCTCCCCGGGCTACGCCTTCTGAGGTCAGGCTGAGGTCCGGACAGTGGGGTTGTAGTGTGAACGCACCCAGGCGCAATACCCCCAACTCTCGTTACCACGCTCCGCGTGGTAATGCCGTTCTGGACGCTCTGCGTCCTCTTCGGGCTACGCCTTCTGAGGTCAGGCTGGGGTCTGGGTAGCGGGGTTGCTGTGTGAACGCAACCAGGCGCAATACCCCCAATTCTCGTTACCACGCTCCGCGTGGTAATGCCGTTCTGGACGCTCTGCGTCCGATCCAGAGAGCGCGGAACAGCGCAGATAGATTCTGGGGTCTGCGATCAGCGCACATGGCCAAATCCAACCCAGATCATCGTTACCACGCTCCGCGTGGTAATGCCGTTCCGGACGCTCTGCGTCCTCTGCGTATGCTTAGCGACTGAACCGCTCGGCCAGGCTGTGCAGGTACTGCGCCATTTCTTCCAGTTCGCCGCTGATCTGCGAGCCTTGCTGCGCCTGGCTGGCACTCTCGTCGCAGAGTTGCGCGATACGGGTAATCTGCTGGCTGATGTTTTCCGCAACGTGGCTCTGTTCTTCGGATGCCGAGGCCATTTGCTGGCTCATGCCGGTGATGCGGGTCACGGACTGGCTGATGCCGTCCAGGGCCTTCTGCACGGCTTCGACGCTGGCGACGCTTTCCTGGGAGATCTGCTCGCCTTTGTTGGCGGTCTGCACCGCACGGTCGGCACCATCACGCAGCGAGGTGATGATTTGCTGAATCTGCTCGGTCGAGGACTGCGTACGGGAAGCCAGCGAGCGAACCTCGTCGGCCACCACCGCAAAGCCACGCCCCTGCTCACCGGCACGGGCCGCTTCGATGGCTGCGTTAAGCGCCAGCAGGTTGGTTTGTTGAGCGATGGAGGTGATCACATCGACCACGCTGCCGATTGATTGCGTGGCGCTGGCCAGTTCACCCACAGCGTTGCCGATGTCGGTGACCGAGTTGGCCATGTGCCGAATCGCCAACAGGCTTTCATCGGCCAGACCACGCCCCTGCTGCGCCAGTTTGTCGGCTTCCTCGGCGGCGTGGGCGGTGTTCTGTACGTTATGGGTCACTTCCTGAATGGTCGCCGCCATCTGATTGATGGCCGTAGCCGATTGATCCGCCTCACTGCGCTGCTGGTCCAGCGACTCGGCCTGGCGCAGGGACAACTGCGCAGAACGCCCGGCGTGCTGGCGTACGCTCTCGCCGGTATCGGCCAGGCGCGTCAAAGCGGTTTGCAAGCGGGCCTCTTCGCTGAGCATGGCCAGATCGAGTTGCGCCTGCGGGCCACGGTTGTCGCTGTAGGTCAGCGCAACCAAAGAACTGGTGAACGCTTTGGGGTGTTCTTCGAGAGTGCTGCGAATGCTGCGGCGCTGACGCATTTCCAGAAAACCGCCCAGCACCACCATAACAATCGGAATCATGATGATCGAAGGCAGATCGTCCAGCAGGTAGACGCCGACAGCGAGTGCCAGGGCGCAGAGGATCATCGGTAACTGGCGAATCAAGTGATAGGCCGCCGAGCTGGTTACCGACACCGCCGATTTGCCGGCACGCAGCCGTGCATACAATGCTTCTGCACGACGAACCTGATCGCGGGTCGGCAATGAGCGGACGGACTCATAGCCGACTATCCGACCGTTTTCATACACCGCCGTCACGTAGGCGCTGACCCAGTAATAGTCACCCTGTTTGGAGCGATTCTTGACCACGCCCATCCACGGCTTGCCCTGCTTGATGGTTTCCCACATATGGGCGAACACCGAAGCCGGCATATCCGGATGGCGCACAAGGTTATGCGGCTGCCCGACCAGTTCTTCACGGGTAAAACCGCTCAACGCGACGAAGGCGTCGTTGCAGTACGTGATGTGGCTATTGAGGTCGGTGGTGGAGATGAGGCGTTCAGATGCCGGAAAAGTCCGTTCAGTCTGCGTGATAGGCATGTTGACGCGCATTAATAATTCACTCCGTGATAATGCTTGATATGCCGGGCGTGTGTTGAAGGTGTAGCACAACCTTTCAGGGTGGCAACCGGCAGTCCTCGTGCACTGTTATCGCCCACAAAACGCAGGGCTTTAGCGACAGGCGGCAATTGCGCGTGTCGCAGAACAGCAGACGGGCATGATTGCCACGCCGAAGTTTGCGTCCTGACGAGGATGCCTGCACCATGCCGCCCCTGAACGCAACGCGACTCAAGGCACCTTATGGCACGCAACACGACATCTGCTCTGGCGGCATTGATCCGCACGTTTCGCAGGCTACTGCGCAGGGTTGCCGGTCAGACAGCGGATCAGCAAACGCATGCGCAGCCCACCAAACCCGCAGCGCACTCATCGCAACCGCAACCGCAAAAGCCCGTCAAAACCAGCCCAGCCAAACGCCCGGAAAAGCTTCGCGAACCGGCTGCACCCAAGCCGCCAGCAAAGCCCGCAGCGCCTGCGTGTCCGCACTGTAAAAAAACCATGGTGATCAAGGTGGCCCGCACCGGCAAGAATGCCGGTGAGTTTTGGGGCTGTGTGGCGTATCCGAAATGCCGTGGCATTCGACCAATCTTTCGTTAAACGCCAGACCGGTCACGCCTGCTCAGGGAAACAACGGGGTCAGCTGATGCCCGCCAACAGTTCCCGCGCCATGCGCTGATGCTCCTCGTCGGATTCGGCAATGACCTGTTGCAGAATTTCACGAGCCGACTCGAGATCGCCCTCCTCGATCAGCACCTGCGCCTGATTGATCTGGCTAAGCGGTGGTTCTTCAAGGTCCAGCAGGTCGAACTCTGCGTCGTCGCTCATGAAACTGTCGAGAAAGTCATCGCTCAGGTCGTCAGCAGCGGCAGGTGCCACCACTTCGATGGGCTCGATGACATCGGGCTCGGAGAAATCGCTGAGGAACTGCTCATCCGAGAGTTCAAAGACTTCCGGCAGTTGAGTCAGGTCCGAAGAAAAACCAGGGTCGACGTCAGCGGGCGCTGGCGCAGCAGTCGCCGCTGCTGGCTTGATGCGCGGCGGCGGGCTGTCGAACGGATCGACCAGATCCCAGTCGGCATCCATCGACAGGTCATCGAGGTTCAACTGAAACTCGTCCTGCGGATTCAGCGCCGCTGCGGCGGTTTCGTCCAGCTGCGCCGCAGGTTCAGGCTCCAGGTCGGGCTGCAGATAGGCCGCAGATTCTGGCTCGGGCTCGGTTTTCTCGAAAGACAGCGCGGTAGCCGCGACCGCAGCAGCGGGGATGACTGCCGCCAAAGGCGCAACTTCGGCGGCCTTGATTTGTGGAAAGCGGTCGCGGATGTCTTGAATGGTCTGCGGATCAACGCCGTGCTCCAGCGCTGATTGCTCTTCCCGAACAAAACCGCTGCCATCGCCCTGCTCCGCCAGCAATTCCAGCAAGCGGATGCGAATGTCATCACGCTCCGGCTGCTTTTCCAGGGCGCTGCGCAGAATGCCCATCGCCTCGGTGAAACGCCCGTAGGCGATGTAAATGCTGACGCCGTCCAGCGCATCCGGCGTAGAGCCAGCCGAACGCTGCGCTGCCGGTGGCTTGGTTGCTGCCGGGGTGGGTGGCGTCTGCACCGCAGGCTGTGGCGCAACGGCGGGCACTTCGAACACCGGAAGCATGGTCGCCTGAGCAGGCTTGATCAGTTGCTCATCGGGCGCAACAGCAGGCGCTGCGGACTGTTTGCGCTGCTGGCGTCGTTTCGAATAAGCAAACGCCACAAGCAGAAGCACAATCAACACGGCAGCAAGCAGTATCGGCAGGCTCAGGAATGAATCGGTGCCCGGCGTATCGGCAACAGCCGGCTGAACGGGAGTGGCCGGGGTTATTGCAGGTGTAGCAGGCGTGGCAGGTCGGACAGCGGATTGCGCAACGGCAAGATCACTGCGCAACGCGGTGATTTGCTTGTCCTTGCCACTCATCTGCTCTTGCAGTTCTTGAGTCTGGGCTTTGAGCGCCTCCAGCGATTGAACCAGTTGCTGGTTTTCGATGGCCGCCGCCGACAGTTGCTCGGCGGTGCGCTGCAGCTCGGCAGGCTTGGGTGACGACGCCTCCAGGCTGGCGGCAGGCGCAGCGGCACTTGGCAATACAGCGGAATCGGGCAGCAACAAATCCTGGCCAACTTTAAGCGCAGAACCGGCACCCGCCGCGAACGCCTGCGGGTTGAGCAAACGAATGCCGTCTGCCAGCTGGCTTGCCGAAACCTTGTTACCCGGCCCTTGCAAGCGGCTGGCAATGCCATTCAGGGTATCGCCATTGGCAACCGTGTAATGCTTGCCCTGCACGGCGGCCGGTGGCGCGACCGGCATGCGGCTTTCCTGTGCCGAGGCCGTCGAACGTTGCGTATTGCGACTGCGCGTGGCGGCCAGACCTTGCGGTGAGGTGGCAGGATCGAGCAGCAGGGTGTATTCGTGCAGCAAATCGCCATTCGGGCGCGCCAGCTGGACGAGAAAGCTCAGGTAGGGCTCGGTGACCGGTTTGGTGGAAACCACCCGGATCACGCCGCGATCGCCGCGCAGCACTGGGGTGAAGCGCAGGTCGTTGAGAAAGAACACCCGCTCTATGCCCGCCTTGGCAAAAGCCTCGGGCGACGCGAGCCTGGCGACAACGTCTTCGTTGCTCAGACCGCCGGTCTCCAGCAACTGGATCTCGGCATTCAACGGTTGGTTGAGCGCCGAGTGCAAGGTGATTTCACCCAGCCCCAGCGCAGACGCCAGCGTAGAGCAGGCCAGCAATGACGCCGCTATGACGCTCTTGCAAAACACCACGCGCGCCCTGCGACCTGCACCTTCGACAGCAGCCAGTGAACTCTTCAGCATGCGAACCCTTATAGAAACCACAGCAGGCTTCTCACGTAATCAGTTGGACTTCAGTATCCGTTGCACGATTATGGTTGAGAACGCCCGGCTTCGTCTCAGGATCTTTCCAGATTGGCCAGAATCTGCGAGTGCACCCGCATGCTGACGCGCAAATCTTCCTCGCTCACGCCCTCGAACAGCTCGATACGCAGCACATTGGCGATGGTTTCAATCTTTTCAATCAGTGGCAAGGCAGTATCACTGAGCAGGATCTTTTTCGCGCGTCGATCCTCGACCACCGCCTGGCGCTGAACCAGGCCCTGCTTTTCAAGACTGTCGAGCAAACGCGCCAGAGTCGGCCCTTCGACGCCCACGCTTTGCGCAAGCTCGCGCTGGGTCGGCGGTTCGGTGAAACGGGCGAGGTGCAGCAGGACCAGCCAGCGCGCCTGAGACAGGCCAAGATCGGCAAGCCGACGATCCAGTTCGGCGCGCCAGCCCCGGGTGAGATGTCCGAGTTGCATCCCGAAACGGTGTTCATCAGTCAATGGCATAAGGAAACTCATGATTCAAACTAATTATTAGCGAGCTAAGCATGGTCCTTATGTTCAGGCAAGCGCGGGACGGTGACGTTTCGTCGCACGCTGTTATACCTCAAATTCCGATTGCAGCGCCGCTCGCACGCAATACAAAACGCCCTCCGGCACCCGCCCGGCAAATTGCTCGGCAATCGCCGACACCGGTGGCAGTTCTCCTTCGCCATCGAGAAAGGCATCCTGAACCTCGCCCAACAGGTCTTCCGGTAAATCCAGTGCCTGCTCGATGGACAGCTGCTGCTTGCCGATGGCCTCGGCCAACAGGGTGTAGACATTCTTTTCCGAGCACTGCAACTGGCCCGCGATCTGCGTGGGGGTCATACCGGCACGCGCCAGGCTGATCAGCTCGTGGCGTACATCGGCCACCACCCGTGGTGCCTCGGCCTTGCCACTGAGCACTTCAAGAAAAGCCTCGCCGTAACGCTCCAGCTTGCGTGCGCCCACGCCGCCCACCCTGGCCATCTCGGCCATCGATCCAGGTTTGCTGCGCAGCATTTCCAGCAGGGTCGAGTCCGGGAAAATGACGTAAGGCGGCACGGCATGTTCCTCGGCCAGCTTGCGCCGCAAGGCACGCAAGGCTTCCCACTGCTCGCGCTCTTCGCCGCGCACCAGTTGGCTCGCCGGGCTGCCGGAACTGCTCTTTGAAGTGGTTTGTGGCTTGAGGTCGCGGCGCAGTTCCAGAGTAACTTCGCCACGCAGCAAAGGCCGGCACGTGTCGCTCAGGCGCAAGCCGCCATAGCCTTCAAGATCGATGTCTGCCAGCCCGCGCGCCACCAGTTGGCGGAACAGCGAGCGCCACTCGGCCTCGGTGCGTGCCTTGCCGACCCCGAACACCGACAGATGCTGATGGCCGAAGCTTTCTACCTTGTCGTTGGATTTGCCCAGCAGCACATCGACCAGATGACCGACGCCATAACGCTGGCCGGTCCGGTAGATGGCCGACAGCGCCTGACGCGCAGGTTCGGTGGCATCCCAGGTCTGCACGCCATCGACGCAGTTGTCGCAATGGCCGCACGGGTTGGGCATGTCTTCGTCGAAATAGGCCAGCAGGGTCTGCCGACGGCAGCGGGTTTCTTCGCACAGGGCGAGCATGGCGTCGAGCTTGTGCTGCTCCAGACGCTTGTGGCGCTCGTCGCCTTCGGAGTTCTGCAACATCTGCTTGAGCATCAGCACGTCTTGCAGACCGTAGGCCATCCAGGCATCGGCAGGCAGGCCATCACGCCCGGCCCGGCCGGTTTCCTGATAGTAGGCCTCGAGCGATTTGGGCAGGTCCATGTGCGCAACAAAACGCACGTTGGGTTTGTCGATGCCCATGCCGAACGCGATGGTCGCGACCATGATCAGCCCTTCCTCATTAAGGAAGCGTTTCTGGTTGGCAGCACGGGTTTCCGATGGCAGCCCGGCGTGATACGGCAGCGCGGGATAGCCGTTTTCGCTCAGAAAAACGGCCACTTCATCGACTTTCTTGCGCGACAGGCAGTAGACGATACCGGCATCGCTGCGCCGTTCGGAGAGGAACGCCAGCAGCTGTTTGCGCGGCTGTTCCTTGGGCACGATGCGATAGAAGATGTTTGGCCGGTCGAAGCTGGACAGAAAGCGCTCGGCGTTTTGCAGGTGCAGGCGCGTGACGATTTCTTCGCGGGTACGCTTGTCGGCGGTGGCAGTCAGCGCAATGCGCGGCACATCCGGAAACAGCTCGGCCAGTTGCCCCAGTTGCAGGTACTCAGGGCGGAAATCATGACCCCATTGCGATACGCAGTGCGCTTCATCGATGGCAAACAGGGCAATTTGAAGGTTTTGCAGGAATGACAGCATGCGCGGCTGAACCAGGCGCTCCGGGGCGAGGTAGAGCATTTTCACTTCGCCCAGGCGAATGCGGTTAGCCAGTTCGCGCTGTTGCTCGGCACTGAGGGTGGAATTGAGTGCAGCAGCGGACACACCCAGTTCATCCAGCGTGGCAACCTGATCGTCCATCAGCGCGATAAGCGGCGAGACGACCACACAGAGCCCCTCACGCAACAGCCCCGGCACCTGAAAACACAGGGACTTGCCACCACCGGTCGGCATCAGCACCAGTGCATCGCCACCGTTGGCTACACGCTCGATAATGGCACCCTGGCGACCACGAAAGCTGTCGTAACCGAAGATGTCTTTAAGTACGCGTTGTGCCTGCTCAAGCATAAAAACCCCGGAATATCCTGCTGCACTGCAAAACGGGGGAGTATACCCGAGCACTCGAGAGCAATGGATGGCTCGGACATGAGCGGTCGAAATTAACCGCAATTGGCCTGCGCGCTGGCGCCAAGGACGCTCAGGGCCTAGAATCCAGCATCGTTTATTTTCAAGGTAGCGCTTCCATGTCCTTCGCTGAGCAATTAACCCGCCTGCAAGTCTTCCTCGATGCAGATGAACTGCACGAAGAAGCACTGGACTACGTGGCCGCTCATGGCTACCTGACCGCCCTGTCCATCTGTGCCGAAGACGTGCCGGAGCGCGAGTGGATCGACGCGCTGTTCTCCGAGCCGCCGCAGTACAGCAGCGAGGCGCAACAGACAGAAGTCGAAGCCACGCTGATCGCACTCAAGGCACACATTGCCCGCCAGCTGGCGTCGGACGAAGAGTTCGAACTGCCATGTGATCTCGACCTGGGCGACGATCCGGATGATTCGGACCTGCGTGGCTGGTGCATCGGCTTCATGGAAGGCGTGTTCCTGCGTGAAAACGCCTGGTTCGAAAGTGCCGAGGAAGAAGTCAGCGAAATGCTCCTGCCGATCATGGTCGGTTCGGGCCTGTTCGATGAGCAGCCGGAGTTCGCCGACATTGCCCAGGACGCCAACCTGATGGACGACATGATCGTGCAAATCCCCGAAGCACTGACCGCCCTGTACCTGCTCTGCCAGGCTCCGGACGAAAAGCCGGCGATCCTCAAGCCCCGCCACCACTGAGTCTGCGCCTATGGCGCAAGACCCACCGCGCACCAGCCGTCACCGGTCGGTGCGCTATCTGCTGATAGCGGTTGGCTGGTTGAGCGTGGTACTGGGCGTCGTCGGTATTTTCCTGCCGGTGCTGCCCACCACACCCTTTCTCTTGCTGGCCACCGCCTGCTTCGCCCGCAGCTCTCCACGTTTCTACCACTGGCTGGTCAACCACCCGCAGCTCGGCCCGTGGATTCGAGATTACCTTGAAGGCAACGGCATCCCGCTCAAGGGCAAGGTGTACGCAATCGGCCTGATGTGGTTGAGCATCGGCCTGTCGTGCTACCTGATCGCACAGCCCTGGGCACGAGCGTTCATGCTGACCAGCGCGGTGCTGGTGACCATTTACATCATCAGGCAGAAAACGCGCCCGCCTCGCAAATGATGCCCCGCTACGCCCGCCAGTGCCGATGCAGGCAGGCACGCGGTTCAGACGATCACTTCTTCTTGTCTTTACCAAACGCCTTTTCCAGCGCCTCGTTGATAGTGCGTAACACCTTGACCCTCGCCCAGCGCTTGTCGTTGGCCTCGATCAGTGTCCACGGCGCAATTTCGGTGCTGGTGCGATCCACCATGTCGCCCACTGCCTGGCGGTAATCCGGCCATTTCTTGCGGTTGCGCCAGTCGTCTTCGGTGATCTTGTAACGCTTGAACGGGATCTTTTCGCGCTCTTGAAAACGTTCCAGCTGAGTCTGCTGATCGATGGCCAGCCAGAACTTGACCACCACAATGCCTGCGTCCGTGAGTTGCTCTTCGAAGTCATTGATTTCGGCGTAGGCGCGCTTCCAGTCGGACTCGCTGCAAAAGCCCTCGACCCGCTCGACCAACACCCGGCCGTACCACGAGCGGTCAAAAATAGTGAATTTGCCGCGCGCCGGTATCTGCCGCCAGAAACGCCACAAATACGGCTGAGCGCGTTCATCCTGGGTCGGCGCGGCAATCGGTACGATAGCGTACTGACGCGGGTCGAGTGCCGCTGCAACACGGCGTATCGCACCGCCTTTGCCTGCCGCGTCGTTGCCTTCGAACACGGCCACCAGCGCATGGCTTTTCATGCGTTTGTCGCGCATGTTGCCGGACAGGCGCGCCTGCTCGGTGATGAGCTGCTGCTGGTAGTCGTCCTTGCTCAGGTGCAGGCTCAGGTCGAGGCTGTCCAGCAGGGTCAGCTCGTTGTCATGGATTGCCAGCGGGCCGACGGTCAGCGCAGCGGGCTCGGGTTCGACCTTTTTCAGTGCAGCCTGCATGCCTTCCAGCAGCAGGCGGCCAACCGTCAGGCTGCGGTAGTTGGCGTCCACGCCTTCGATCACATGCCAGGGCGCATATTCGCGGCTGGTGCGACGCAACACCCGCTCACCGAAGCGCACGAACTTGTCGTAAGTCTTGGACTGCTGCCAGTCCAGCGGGCTGATGCGCCAGCTGTGCAGCGGATCATCCTTGAGGGTTTTGAGGCGCAGCTTCATCTGCTTCTTGGACAGGTGAAACCAGAATTTGAAGATCAGCGCGCCTTCGTCACAGAGCATCTTTTCCAGGCGCTCGGCACCGCTGATGGCTTGGTCGAGCACCGCGTCCTTGAAACGGCCGTGGACCCTGCCCTGCAACATCTGGCTATACCAGTTACCAAAGAAAATCCCCATGCGCCCCTTGGCAGGCAGTTGTCGCCAGTAACGCCAAGCGGGCGGATGAGCCAATTCTTCGTCGGTCTGCTGATCGAAGGTGCGCACCTCGATCAGGCGCGGGTCCATCCATTCGCTGAGCAGTTTGACGGTCTCGCCCTTGCCTGCGCCCTCTATGCCGTTGATCAGTACGATGATCTGCCGACCGGCCTGCTCGTGCAGGTCTATCTGCGCCTCCAGCAAGGCTTCGCGCAACTCGGGCAAAGCAGCTTCGTAGGTCTCGTCGTCAATGGCATGACCGATTTCAGCGGATTCAAACATGCACAACTCCTGATTGGGGGATGGCTCAGAGAACGCCCGGTGGACAACCCTCAGTGAGCATTCTGACCACCGATTGCGGGCATCGGTCAATCCGCGCAGCAGTGATCGCACTTTTATCCTCTCACACGGCTAAAATGCCCCCACTGCCACCGCTGAGCCTGACATGACCATTACCCGCCAAGCCCGGATAGACTGGGACGAACAAGGCAACCCGCGTTCCCGCGATTTCTCCGATGTCTACTTTTCCACAGAGTCCGGTCTGGACGAGACGCGCCATGTGTTTCTGGTGCAGAACGACCTGCGTCGGCGTTTCAGCGAGCTGCCGGACGACGGCAGGCTGATCATTGGTGAAACCGGCTTTGGCACCGGATTGAATTTCCTCTGTGCCTGGCAGTTGTTCGATGAATGCGCGCCGGCCAATGCGCGCCTGCAGTTCGTCAGCGTCGAGAAATACCCGCTGAGCCGCGCCGACCTGCAGCGTGCCCTGGCGTTGTGGACGGAGCTGTCAACGTTCGCCCGGCAATTGCTCGACCATTACGTAGCCGTGCACGAAGGCTTTCAGCGCCTGATATTCGATAACGGCCGCGTGACCCTGACCCTGCTGATTGGCGATGCGCTGCAGATGCTGCCGCAGTTGGATGGGCAGATTGATGCGTGGTTTCTCGACGGGTTTGCGCCAGCGAAAAACCCGGAAATGTGGACACCCGAACTGTTTGCCGAGCTGGCGCGGCTGTCTGCACCGAACGCCACAATAGGCACGTTTACCAGCACCGGCTGGGTGCGCCGCTCGCTGAACGCAGCAGGCTTCAAAATGAAGCGGGTGCCGGGCATCGGCCATAAATGGGAAGTGCTGCGCGGCACGTTTATCGCCTGGCCAGAGGACGTGGCGCACCCGGCTGC
This sequence comes from Pseudomonas syringae group sp. J254-4, assembly GCF_032586855.1. Classification (NCBI taxonomy): domain Bacteria; kingdom Pseudomonadati; phylum Pseudomonadota; class Gammaproteobacteria; order Pseudomonadales; family Pseudomonadaceae; genus Pseudomonas; species Pseudomonas syringae group sp. J254-4. The sequence goes on from NZ_JAWHOO010000014.1 coordinate 144,149, forward strand.
TGCCAAGCCCTGGTTCGCCCGCCCCGCGCCGACTGACGGCGAGCGCAAGGCACTGGTAATCGGTGCTGGGCTGGCAGGCTGCGCCACCGCACAGAGCCTGGCGCAGCGGGGTTGGCAGGTCAGCCTGCTGGAGCGCCACGCCGCACCCGCGCAGGAAGCGTCCGGCAACCCGCAGGGCGTGCTGTACCTGAAGTTATCGGCACATGGCACAGCGCTTTCACAGTTGATCCTCAGCGGTTTTGGCCACACGCGAAGGCTGCTTGAACGCTTGCAGCGCGGAGTCGACTGGGACGCTTGCGGGGTGCTGCAACTGACCTTCGATGACAAGGAAGCGCTGCGTCAGAAACAGCTGGCCGATGCCTTCCCCGAATCTCTCCTGCACCTGCTCGACCAACCAGCGGCCGAGGCGCAAAGCGGCGTTGCGCTGAACAGTGGCGGGCTGTTTTACCCCGAGGGCGGCTGGGTTCATCCGCCTGCGCTGTGTCACGCACAGGCCGCGCACGCCAATATCCGTCTGATCGCTCATCAGCAGGCATTGGAGCTGAGACGCGTCGATGATCAGTGGAAGGTCTGGAGTGACGAACAGTTGATCGACAGTGCTCCGGTCGTGGTGCTGGCCGGGGCAGCTGATATCCAGCAGTTTTCGCAGAGCGCCGACTTACCGCTCAAACGCATCCGCGGGCAGATCACCCGTTTGCCGCAGACTCAGGCCAGCACGGCATTGCGCAGCGTGGTGTGCGCCGAGGGTTATGTGGCTCCGGCGCGTCTAGGCGAACATACGCTCGGGGCCAGTTTCGATTTCAACAGCACCGATCTGACGCCGAACCTGGCCGATCATCTGGACAATCTGGGGCTGTTGCGGGAGATTTCCGAAGACCTCACTTCGCGCCTCGAGACCGCCGATTTGTCGCCCGAGCAATTGCAGGGTCGCGCAGCCTTTCGCTGTACCAGCCCGGATTACCTGCCCATCGTCGGTCCGCTGGCCGACCGCGAGGCGTTCGTACAGGCCTATGCCGCGCTGGGCAAGGACGCACGTCAGGTGCCGGACGTCGCCTGCCCGTGGCTGGACGGCCTGTACGTCAACAGCGGCCATGGTTCCCGCGGGCTTATCACCGCGCCGCTGTGTGGCGAACTGATCGCCGCCTGGCTCGATAACGAACCCCTGCCCTTGCCGCGTAGCGTTGCCGAAGCCTGTCACCCCAATCGGTTTGCCCTGCGCGGGTTGATTCGCGGCGGCGGGAAGTAGCCTTATGATTGTCGTTCGGGAATGCTGGTCGCGACGCTCTGCGTAGCAAAGAGGACGCAGAGCGTCCTGAACGGCATGACGACGCGGAGCGTCGCACGATAGCTGATATCTAGTCGCGACGCGCTTGCGCTCAGGCGCTACTCTTGAGTTTCTGTCAGAACGATTGGGCCGCTCATGCTGCAAGTGCGAAACGTATTCAAGCGCTACACCACGGCACAGGGACAGCTGGATGTCTTGCGTGGTGTCGATCTGCATCTGATACAGGGCGAAAGCCTGGCGTTGATGGGCGAATCCGGCAGTGGCAAAAGCACCTTGCTGCATCTGGTCGCGGGCCTTGATCAGGTCGATGACGGCAGCATCGAGGTTGCCGGCCAACGCCTGGACTTGATGAACGAAAGCCAGCTGGCGAACTGGCGGCGGACCGAAATCGGCCTGGTGTTTCAGCAGTTCAACCTGATCGGCAGCCTGAAAATCGCTGACAATCTGGCGTTCCAGGCACGACTGGCCGGGCGATTCGATGCGCTCTGGCAGACGCACTTGATCGAGCGTCTGGGTCTGGGCACGCTGCTGAATCGCTATCCCGAACAGCTCTCCGGCGGACAGCAGCAACGAGTGGCGATAGGCCGCGCCCTCGCTTCTCGACCCGGCCTGCTGCTGGCTGACGAGCCCACCGGCAATCTCGACGAGACCACCAGCGACGAAGTGCTGCAACTGCTGCTGGATGTGCTCGCCGACAGCCCTACCAGCCTGTTGATGGTCACCCACAGCCCGCGGGTCGCTGACCGACTGGGGCGCAAAGTGGTACTGCATCTCGGACGTCTGGCTGTCGAAGGCGAGCGCTGATGCGGGTTTTCTATTGGACCCTGCGCGCCCTGCTGAGCCATTGGCGTCGTCATCCGGTGCAGTTTTTCAGTGTGCTGACCGGCTTGTGGCTGGCCACCGCGCTGCTTACCGGTGTGCAGGCGCTCAACAGCCAGGCGCGGGAAAGCTATCAGCGTGCCAGCCAGTTGATTGGCGGCGAGCCGCAGACCCATATTACGGCCAGCAGCGGCGGGCTGTTCCCGCAGGCATTGTTTATCGAGTTGCGCCGCGAAGGCTGGCCCGTATCGCCCATGCTGCAAGGCCGTATCGTGCTTCAAGGGCGCGAAGACCGTCGCCTGCAACTGATGGGTATCGAGCCGGTGACTTTGCCGACCGGCTCGCCACTGGCCGGGCAGACGCTGAACGCCGAACAGGTCGTGGACTTCCTCACGCCGCCGGGCATGACCTGGATTGCGCCGCAGACCCTGCAAGCGCTGGGGCTCGAAGAAGGCCAGCAGCCGTTGACCGAAACCGGTGTTCCGCTGCCCCCCTTGCACGCCAAACCCGACATGGCGCCCGGCGTTTTACTGACTGACATAGGCTTTGCGCAACCGTTGCTGGGCCAGCCGGGGCAATTGTCCGGAATGCTGCTGGCCAAGGATTTTGCCCGGCAGAACCCTGCGCTACCGGCAGCCCTGAATGACCTGCTGGTGATCAAGAAAAGCGGCGAAGAAAACAATCTGGAGCGCCTCACCGAAAGCTTCCACCTGAATCTGAATGCGCTCGGGGTGCTGTCCTTTATCGTCGGCCTGTTTATTGTCCACGCGGCCATTGGCCTGGCCCTTGAACAGCGTCGTGGCCTGCTGCGCAACCTGCGTGCCTGTGGCGTCAGCGCACGCCTGTTGATAGCTGCGCTGGGCGTAGAGTTGGGCGCACTGGCTCTGTTGGGCGGTATTTTCGGCGTGGTCAGCGGCTATCTGCTGGCCAGCCTGTTATTGCCGGATGTCGCGGCCAGTCTGCGCGGCTTGTACGGCGCGGAAGTCGCCGGCCAGTTGAACCTCAGTCTGTGGTGGTGGCTGAGCGGTATCGGCCTGAGTCTGCTTGGCGCGTTGCTGGCCGGTGCCAATAGCCTGTTGCGGGCTGCGCGCCTGCCGTTGTTGGCACTGGCCGATGCCCAGGCATGGCAGCAAGCGCATGCGCGATGGTTGCAGCGCCAGGCGTGGGTGGCGGTGCTGGGCGCGTTGGTGGCCGTGAGCGCGCTGTTATTCGGCACCAGTCTGATGCTGGGGTTTGTGATGATGTCCGCCCTGCTGCTCAGTGCCGCGCTGGCCCTGCCGGTTTTACTGGACGCCATGCTTGGCGGTCTGTTGAAGCGCAGTCGCTCGGTGCTTGGGCAATGGTTTCTGGCGGATTGCCGTCAACAGTTGCCCGCCCTGAGTCTGGCGCTGATGGCCCTGCTGCTGGCGATGGCCGCGAACATCGGCGCAGGCAGCATGACGTCGGGTTTTCGTCAGACGTTCAACAGTTGGCTGGAGCAACGCCTGACCGCCGAACTGTATGTCAGCCCGCAGAATCCGGAGCAGGCCGAGCCGCTGAACACCTGGCTGAGCCGGCAACAGGATATCGGCGCCGTGCTGCCCAACTGGCAAGTGCCGGTGCAAGTCCAGGGCTGGCCAGCGGACCTGTTTGGCGTGATCGATCACGACACCTATCGCCAGCACTGGGCGTTGCTGGAATCCGTCGCCGGTGATCCGTGGAATCTGTTGCGCGATGAAGACACAGTCATGCTCAGCGAACAATTGGCCCGCCGCCTTCAACTGGGGCTGGAAGATACGCTGAGTATCCCGGTACCCACTGGCAAGTGGACCCCGCGCATCGTCGGGATCTATGCCGACTATGGCAACCCCAAGGGCCATCTGCTGGTCAACTCCCGGCACCTGCTCGCTCACTGGCCGCAATCGATGCCGGTGCGTTTCAACCTGAGAGTCGATCAGGCGGCAATCCCCTCACTGGTCACCCGGCTGCAAGAGCGTTTCAAGCTGGACGATAATCACATCATCGATCAGAGCCAGCTCAAGGGCTGGTCGAGCCAGGTCTTTGAACGTACATTTGCCGCCACTGCCGCACTCAACAGCCTGACACTGGGCGTGGCTGGCGTGGCGCTGTTCATCAGCCTGCTGACTCAAAGCCAGAGCCGCCTGGGGCAGCTCGCCCCATTGTGGGCGCTGGGTGTCACGCGACGGCAACTGATGCTGCTCAACCTGGGACAGACCTGGCTGCTGGCGGTCCTGACACTGGTGCTCGCGCTACCACTGGGGCTGTTACTGGCCTGGTGCCTGGATGCGGTGATCAACGTTCGCGCCTTTGGCTGGCGCCTGCCGCTGCAGGTGTTCCCGCTGCAACTTATGCACTTGATGGCACTGGCGATGCTGGCGACTTTGCTGGCCTCGGCCTGGCCGCTGCTGAAGTTGTATCGCAGCCGTCCAGCGGATCTAATCAGGACATTCGCCAATGAACAATAAATGGCTGATGCCGCTGGTCGTCGCAATGCTGCTCACCGCCTGCGACGACAAACCGCAACCTGAAAGCGGTTTCGCCGGTCTGGGCAATACGGCCGACAGCTATGCGCAGGTGACACCCGGCAAGGTCTTTTCATTCCCGCAGGACCACGGCCAGCACCCCGGCTTTCGTATCGAGTGGTGGTACATCACCGCCACCCTCAAGGACGACGCGGGCCAGCAGTTCGGCGTGCAGTGGACGTTGTTTCGCAATGCCCTGCGACCCGGCCAACAGACCGGCAGCGGGTGGAATGACGGCACGATCTGGCTGGGCCATGCAGCAGCCACATCGAGCAGCGGCCATTACGTGGCAGAGCGTTACGCACGGGGTGGAGTCGACCAGGCAAACGTGACGTCGGTGCCCTTCTCGGCGTGGATCGACGATTGGGCATTCACCAGCACTGCTCAAACCGGAGACCCGCTCGCATCGATGCAACTCAAGGCAAGCGGCAAGGACTTCCGCTACAACCTGCACCTGACCTCCAGTAAGCCGCTGGTGTTGCAGGGCGAACAAGGCTACAGCCAGAAATCGGAAGCGGGCCAGGCGTCGTACTACTACAGCCAGCCATTCTTCGACGCCAAAGGCAGCGTAGTAATTGAAGGAAAAACCTATCAGGTCACCGGTAATGCCTGGCTGGACCGGGAGTGGAGCAGCCAGCCACTGACCGCCAATCAGAGCGGCTGGGACTGGTTCTCGCTGCAACTGGCAGGCGGCGACCGCTTGATGCTTTACCGCATCCGCCACAAGGAAAGTACACCCTACCTGACCGGCAACTGGATCAGCGCCGATGGCACCACCCGGATGCTGCACGCCAATGAGATCAGCCTGGAGCCACTGAAAGAAACATTGATCGGCGAGCATAAAGTGCCCACCCGCTGGAGAGTCAGGGTCCCCGGCAAAAACCTGGACATCACCACCGATGCGCTGAACCCGGCCGCCTGGATGGGCGTGAGCATTCCCTACTGGGAGGGGCCGGTGAGGTTCAGCGGGAGTCAGGAAGGCGTGGGGTATCTGGAGATGACCGGGTATTGAGCACTCCGATTAGCCGTCATGCCCGGCCCAGTTTTTCCAGCGCCGCGTCGGCCAGGAAGGTGGAACGACTCTTGATGCTGTGATCCCGTACATAGCGATCGATCTGCTTGATCACGAAACCAGGCAGTGTGACGTTGACCTTCTCCGTCTTACCAAGATAAGGCGTTACGTCAATCTCGATCATGCCCCAGCCCATTCCGGCGAAATCGGCATTCCTGGCGTGCTGAGCAACAGTGCCGGCCTTGGGTATGGTTCCACCGCCAGCTGCTATTTCCTGAAGCATGATATGAGCAATCTCCACCGCCGCGGCGTGGGCTTCCTCGAACGTATCGCCTGCGGTTACGGCACCTGGGATATCGGGAATCTGGATACCAAACGCCGTGGTTTCGCTTCCCCATTCTATGCACATTGGATATTTCATTTTTTTCTCCAAAAGGGTATCAGGGCAAAACTGGACTAAACCAGCCCGGCAAGCTTTTTGATGGCCCGCACCGTTCCGAATGGCAAGTCTTTCTTGGGATGCGGCACGGGGACTGTCTGAAGTTTTTCAGGATGCTTGAACATATGGTGACTGCCTGAAACACGATCCAGAATCCATCCATCTGCTTCAAGCTCCTTTATCAATTGCCTGCTCTGCACCCCCACCTCCAGTCATTCGACTTAAAAAATATAACCCTGGGCGCATGTTAAGACAATACAAAAAAGGCACCCAGAGTTATCTTTTTTATTCCTTCACAACTTATTTCGCTAAGACTAGCCTGTGGTTGCCTGGCTCGACGAGGGAGCCAGCCAATGCAGCCAAACCCGCTGAAAACAAACTCTTATAACTTTTTGATCTAAAACTACCATGCCCTCACTGGGTCAGTTTCTGGGTGACTGCACTTTCTCAGTCACCTCCCCAACGGAAACCCGGTAAGGACTTATGTGCGGATTAGCAGGTGAACTTCGTTTTGACCATCAACCAGCGGACCTGGCCGCTGTTGAACGCATTACCCATGAGCTGGCGCCTCGCGGCCCGGATGCGTGGGGGTTTCACAGCCAGGGGCCGGTTGCCCTTGGTCATCGCCGTCTGAAAATCATGGACCTGTCGGATGGCTCGGCGCAGCCGATGATCGACAGTCATCTGGGCTTGTCCATGGCCTTCAACGGTGCGATTTACAACTTCCCGGAATTGCGTGCCGAGTTGGAAAGCCTTGGCTATCAGTTCCATTCCGGTGGCGACACCGAGGTGTTGCTCAAGGGCTATCACGCCTGGGGCGCAGACATGCTGCCCAAGCTCAATGGCATGTTCGCCTTCGCCATCTGGGAGCGTGACAGCAAGCAGCTGTTCATCGCCCGTGACCGCCTCGGCGTAAAGCCGTTGTACCTGTCGAAAACCGACAAGCGCCTGCGCTTCGCGTCTTCGCTGCCTGCCCTGCTCAAGGGTGGTGATATCAGCGGAATGCTTGATCCAGTGGCGCTCAACCATTACCTCAACTTCCACGCTGTGGTGCCTGCACCGCGCACGCTGTTGGCGGGCGTCGAGAAGTTGCCGCCAGCCAGCTGGATGCGCATCGACGCCAGCGGCAAGGTCGAGCAGAAAGTCTGGTGGACCCTGCCTTACGGTCCTCATGAAGACGAGAAAAACCTCACGCTCGAAGACTGGCGCGACCGCGTACTGGACAGTACACGTGAAGCGGTGGCGATCCGTCAGCGCGCTGCGGTGGATGTCGGCGTGCTGCTTTCCGGCGGTGTCGACTCCAGCATGCTGGTCGGCCTGTTGCGGGAAGTGGGGGTCGAAGACCTGTCGACCTTCTCTATCGGCTTTCAGGATGCCGGTGGCGAGCGTGGCGACGAATTTCAGTATTCCGACCTGATCGCCAAGCATTACGGCACACGCCATCACCAGCTGCGTATTCAGGAAAGCGAGATCATCGAGCAGTTGCCTGCGGCGTTCCGCGCCATGAGCGAGCCGATGGTCAGCCACGATTGCATCGCCTTCTACCTGCTGTCGCGTGAAGTGTCCAAGCATTGCAAGGTGGTACAGAGCGGCCAGGGCGCTGACGAACTGTTCGCCGGTTACCACTGGTACCCGCAAGTGGACGGCGCGAGCGACCCGGTTGCAGCCTACCGCGATGCGTTTGTCGACCGCAGCTACGCCGAATACGCCGAGACGGTGCAGCCGAAGTGGCGCACAGCCAACGACGCAGCCGGTGATTTCGTTCGCGATCACTTTGCCCAGCCCGGTGCCAGCGCCGCGGTCGACAAGGCCTTGCGCCTGGACAGTACGGTGATGCTGGTCGATGACCCGGTCAAGCGTGTCGACAACATGACCATGGCCTGGGGCCTGGAAGCGCGTACGCCGTTCCTTGACTACCGTCTGGTCGAACTGTCGGCTCGCATCCCGGGGAAATTCAAGCTGCCCGACGGTGGCAAGCAGGTGCTGAAAGAAGCTGCGCGTCTGGTCATTCCTTCGGAAGTGATCGACCGCAAAAAGGGTTACTTCCCGGTTCCCGGCCTCAAGCACCTGCAGGGCGACACCCTTAATTGGGTGCGCGAACTGCTGACCGACTCCAGTCAGGACCGCGGCCTGTTCAACCCTGCCATGGTCGACAAGCTGCTGACCAACCCCGAGGGCCAGCTCACGCCATTGCGCGGCTCCAAGCTGTGGCAACTGGCAGCGCTGAACCTGTGGCTCAGCGAACAGGGACTGTGATCGATGAAACAGAACGCGACGACTTATAGCCAGCGCCTGTTGCGCGGCCAGTCGCCCTCGTACGAACGTCTGCAGGCACGACTCGCTGAAGACGGCAGCCAGATAGATGCAGACCCTCTGGCGCTGCATTGTGGCTGGGGACGCTTGCTGATCGGTCACACCTACCCTGATCCGGCCGCGCTGGCTCAGGACCTGCTCAACGAAAAACCCGGCGAGCGCGACATCGCCCTGTACGTGGCTGCGCCGCAGCAGGTATTGGCGCAATCGCCGCAGCAGCTTTTTCTCGACCCGTCGGACACGTTGCGTCTATGGTTCAGCGATTACCGCCCCGCGCACCGTGTGTTTCGCGGCTACCGCATCCGCCGTGCGCACAATGAAAACGACTGGCAGGCCATCAACAACCTGTATCTGGCGCGCGGCATGTTGCCCATCGACCCCGAGCTGCTGACCCCGCGCCATGAAGGTGGCCCGGTGTATTGGGTGGCCGAAGATGAGGGCAGCAACACGATCATCGGCAGCGTCATGGGCCTTGATCATCAGAAAGCCTTCAATGACCCGGAAAAAGGCAGCAGCCTCTGGTGCCTGGCGGTTGACCCGCAATGCACACGCCCCGGCGTGGGTGAAGTGCTGGTGCGGCATTTGATCGAGCACTTCATGAGCCGCGGTCTGAGCTACCTCGACCTGTCGGTGCTGCATGACAACGATCAGGCCAAGGCGCTGTACGCCAAGCTGAATTTCCGCAACCTGCCGACCTTCGCCATCAAGCGCAAGAACGGCATCAACGAGTCGTTATTTCTTGGCCCTGGCCCGCAGGCGGACTTCAATCCATATGCGCGAATCATCGTCGAGGAAGCCCATCGTCGTGGTATTGACGTGCAGGTGGATGACGCCGATGCCGGCCTGTTTACCCTCAGCTACGGCGGTCGCCGTATCCGCTGTCGTGAGTCGTTGAGCGATCTGACCAGCGCAGTGAGCATGACCCTGTGTCAGGACAAGAGCCTGACCCATCGTGCGTTGAAGGCTGCCGGTCTGCGCTTGCCCGCGCAGCAACGGGCAGGCAGTGCAGACGACAATCTGGCGTTTCTTGAAGAGCACGGGCAAATCGTGGTCAAGCCGCTGGATGGCGAGCAAGGCCAGGGCGTTGCCGTCGATCTACGCACCATTGAAGACGTTCAGAGCGCTATCGAGCAGGCCCGTCAGTTCGACACGCGCGTCATTCTGGAAAGCTTTCATGAAGGCCTCGATCTGCGCATCGTGGTGATCGGCTTTCAGGTGGTGGCTGCAGCGATCCGTCGTCCGGCTGAGGTCATTGGTGATGGCCGCCATACCATCAAACAGTTGATCGAGGCCCAGAGCCGTCGCCGCGCCGCCGCGACCGATGGCGAAAGCCGCATTCCGATGGACCAGGAGACCGAGCGCACAGTGCGCGAGGCCGGCTTTGACTATGCCGATATCCTGCCAATGGATCAGCGTCTGGCCGTGCGCCGCGCTGCAAACCTGCACACCGGAGGCTGCCTGGAAGATGTCACGGCCATTCTGCACCCTGTGCTCAGCGATGCAGCAGTACGTGCAGCGCGGGCGCTGGACATCCCCGTCGTCGGCCTGGACCTGATGGTGCCGGCCGCCGATCAGCCCGAGTACGTGTTCATCGAAGCCAATGAACGCGTGGGCCTTGCCAACCACGAACCGCAACCCACCGCCGAACGTTTCGTCGATCTGTTGTTTCCGCACAGCCTGCCTGTGCATATCTGATCGCAGTTGCGGACACAGGCTGCAAAAGGGCTATCAGCCCTTGCAGCCTGTGGCTTGCAACTGTTCCATAAGGAGCATCCATGACCCCTGCAAATATCCCCGATCCGGATCTGAAATACCTGCAGAAAGTTCTGTTGGAAATGCTCGCGATTCCAAGTCCGACCGGTTTTACCGACACTATCGTGCGTTACGTGGCCGAGCGTCTTGAAGAACTGGGCATCCCGTTCGAGCTGACCCGCCGCGGCACGATCCGCGCCACGCTCAAGGGCAAGCAGAACAGCCCTGACCGTGCAGTATCAGCGCACCTGGACACCATCGGTGCCAGTGTTCGGGAAGTCAAAGACAATGGCCGCCTGGCGCTGGCGGCAGTCGGTTGCTGGTCAAGCCGGTTTGCCGAGGGCAGCCGTGTCAGTGTATTCACCGACACGGGCGTGATTCGTGGCAGCGTTCTGCCGTTGATGGCGTCCGGTCATGCGTTCAATACCGCCGTGGACGAGATGCCGATCAGTTGGGATCACGTCGAGCTGCGTCTGGACGCCTACTGCACTACACGTGCCGACTGCGAATCGCTGGGCATCGGTATCGGCGACTTTGTGGCGTTCGACCCGCTGCCGGAGTTCACCGAAAGCGGCCACATCAGTGCACGCCATCTGGATGACAAGGCCGGTGTCGCGGCGCTGCTTGCGGCGCTGAAATCCATTGTAGACAGCGGTGCAGAGCCGTTGATCGATTGCCACCCGTTGTTCACCATCACCGAAGAAACCGGTACGGGCGCAGCGGGCGTACTGCCTTGGGACGTGAGCGAGTTCGTCGGTATCGACATCGCGCCGGTTGCACCGGGCCAGCACTCCAGCGAGCACGCGGTGAGCGTGGCGATGCAGGACTCGGGCGGTCCGTACGACTACCATCTGTCCCGCCACTTGCTGCGTCTGGGCGTAGAGAACGAACTGCCGGTACGCCGTGACCTGTTTCGCTATTACTACAGCGATGCGCATTCAGCAGTGACGTCGGGGCACGACATCCGCACGGCCCTGCTGGCCTTCGGCTGCGACGCGACTCACGGTTATGAGCGCACGCACATCGATAGCCTGGCAGCGCTGAGCAAGCTGCTGGGTGCTTACATATTGAGCCCACCTGTGTTCGCCAGCGATGCCAAACCGGCCCAGAGTTCACTGGAGCGGTTCAGCCATCAGATCGAACATGATGCGCAGATGGAATCCGACACCCGTGTGCCACCGGTCGACAGCCTGATCGGGCAGAATCGCGAGGAAAGTTGAGGGCCTGTGAATTGCGGTGCCTGGCACCGCAGTTCTATCATCGCTGCTCATCGACACGAGAACCGCCATGCTGATCCCCTACGACCAACTGGAACCCGACACCCTCACCCGCCTGATCGAGGATTTCGTCACGCGTGAGGGCACTGACAATGGCGACGAGACGCCCCTGCAAACGCGTGTACTGCGCGTGCGTCATGCATTGACCAAGGGGCAGGCAGTGATCTTTTTCGATCTCGAGAGCCAGCAATGTCAGTTGATGCTCAAGCACGATGTGCCCAAGGAGTTTTTTGAATAACCTTGAGCGGGCCTGAATCGGGTTTTCAATAAAGCGAACAATGTCGGCTATTGAAGTGGCGTTGTCGCTTGTTGCGAAAGTTTGTTGGCGATGCGCTTGTAGACCTCGGCTCGGTGAACCTTGATGTCTTTCGGGGCGTTGATCCCGAGCCTCACCTGATTGCCGTTGATACCCAGAATCTGCACGGTGATGTCATCACCGATTGAAAACGTTTCACCAATTTCCCGCGTCAGTACCAGCATTTTTCCCACCCTTCTCGTTGCGCAAAAAGGCAGGGTGCATCGCGAAACCGAGCGCTTCAATGCGCTGATGGCAAATCAGTAACGCCCTTCAAGCGCATCGGAAAAGACTGAAGGAAGGGTCTTACTTTCTAGCTGGATCTGTAGGAAATATCGTTGGCAGCTGCAGTTTTTCATGCAGCAGACCAGCGCGGCCCCAGCAGGATGATGGTGGCGCCGATCACGCAGAAAGCCAGCCCCAGCCAGTCCGTGCCCAGCGGCCTGACCCGCTCGACCAGCCCCAGCCAGGCAATCGACGCTACGATGTAAATCCCGCCATACGCCGCATAGGCTCGGCCTGCATAGGCCGCTTCCACACGTGTCAGCAACAGCGCGAACAGTGTCAGGCTGATGAGTGCCGGAATGACCCACAGCGCGCTTTTGCCTTGGCGCAGCCATAGCCAGAAGGCATAGCAGCCAAATATCTCGAACAGGGCTGCGAGAAAGAACCACAGGTAATTGAGCACGATGGACTCGCTGAAAGGGGCTTAAAAGAGGGGCGTAACCCTATCAGAAAACAGCGCGGTCATGACCTTGATGACCTTGAACACGTCGCTCAAGAGGACGCAGAGCGTCCAGAACGGCATGCGACGCGGAGCGTCGCACGATAGTCATAGTTGAGGTTATCGTTCCCCACGCTCTGGTATGACCCCCGAAGGTTGGACAATTATCCACCTACGCTGCCTTGGCGGCCTGCATTCTGTATTCCAC
>NZ_JAWHOO010000015.1:0-36385 GCF_032586855.1 Pseudomonas syringae group sp. J254-4
CGTGTCAAACTCTTTTTTCTCACCGCTGTCGATCACTGCTGACTCGACCTCCTTCCTCGCTGACTCTTCACTCCAAACCCTTGTAAACTATTGATCTACAAGGCTTTTTCGTTTCCGTCTGCGCCGGAAGTGGGGCGAATTATAGACAGATCACAGAGGGCGTCAACCGTTATTTTGAACTTTCTTCAGAAACCAGGGTAACGCGCCCGAAAGCCTTCTTGCCAGCCTGGCAGACGTGAGTCGCACCCAGCTTGAATACAAAGCCGCGATCCACCACCCCACCATCTATACGCACACCGCCAGATGCCAGCAGATCGCGAGCGACAGCAGCGTTCTTTACCAGCCCCGCCTTATTAAGGACGGCCGAGATCGGCATATCCTCTGTAGCAGCTACGGAAATCTCTGGCAGATCGTCTGGCAGCTCGCCTTCCTTCATACGGTTGCCCGCAGAACGATGCGCATTGGCGGCAGCTTCTTCGCCATGGAAACGGGCGACCAGCTCTTCGGCCAGCTTGATTTTGATATCACGCGGATTGGCACCCGCTTCACAATCAGCCTTCAAGCCATTGATCTCTTCCATCGAACGGAAGCTCAGCAGTTCGAAGTAGCGCCACATCAGCGAATCCGGAATCGATACCAGCTTGCTGTACATAATGCCCGGCGCTTCCTGAATACCAACGTAGTTGCCCAACGACTTGGACATCTTCTTCACGCCATCCAGGCCTTCCAGCAGCGGCATGGTCAGAATGCATTGCGGCTCCTGCCCATACGCACGCTGAAGCTCGCGCCCCATCAGCAGGTTGAATTTCTGATCAGTACCACCCAGCTCGACGTCAGCCTTCAAGGCCACGGAGTCATAACCCTGCACCAGCGGGTAAAGGAATTCATGAATGGCGATGGACTGATTGCTTTTATAGCGCTTGTCGAAATCGTCACGCTCAAGCATACGGGCGACTGTGTACTGCGAAGACAAGCGAATGAAGTCAGCCGGACTCAGCTTGTCCATCCAGGTGGAGTTGAACGCGACTTCGGTCTTGGCCGGATCGAGAATCTTGAAGACCTGAGACTTGTAGGTTTCGGCGTAGTCGAGAACCTGCTCACGGGTGAGCGGCGGACGCGTGGCGCTTTTGCCGCTCGGGTCGCCGATCATGCCGGTGAAGTCACCGATCAGGAAGATGATCTGATGCCCCAGGTCCTGAAACTGCCGCAGCTTATTAATAAGCACGGTGTGTCCAAGGTGCAGATCGGGCGCTGTCGGGTCGAAACCAGCCTTGATACGCAGTGGCTGGCCACGCTTCAGCTTCTCGACCAGTTCGGCCTCGACCAGGAGTTCATCTGCACCGCGCTTGATCAGCGCCAGCTGTTCTTCAACCGACTTCATTTCAGCCCCCAACTCAAAGGGAACCAACCTTACAAGATCAGAGCCCAATTACAAGTTTTGCCCAGCGTTCGCCTGCGAATCAGTGACTGATACGCGGGAAGGGTTGCTTCGAGCAGGTTTTGGTTATATTTTATACAGTTATTTCATCTTCATCATGTCATTCATCTTTTCCATTTCACCTTTTTCAAAGTCAAATTACCTATGAAAGACACACCGCCTAAAGCGCCCCCGCTTTATCCGAAGAGTCACCTGCTCGCTGCAAGCGGCATTGCCGCATTGTTGAGCCTGGCTCTCCTGGTTTTTCCTTCCAGCGAAGTTGAAGCCAAACGAACGAATCTTTCCCTTGATCTGGAGATGCCGGATCAGGACGCACAAGACCAAGACGCTCCAGACGCTGCTCAAGCCACACCTGAAACCACTGAATCGCCATTTGCCCAGATCGACAATGCCGATGACCAGGCCCAAGACACCGCCACAGCACAGTCTGAAGCAGAAAAGCCGGCGCCGGCCAAAGACCCTAACCATCGGGAAGTGATCGTCAGCAAGGGCGATACGCTTTCGACTCTGTTTGAAAAAGTCGGGCTGCCAGCCGCTACCGTTCATGAAGTGCTGGCCAGCGACAAGCAGGCCAAACAGTTCACCAAGCTGCAGAACGGGCAAGCCTTGCAGTTCGAGCTATCGCCGGACGGCCAGCTCAAGCAACTGCATACCAAACTCAGCGAACTTGAAACCATCAGCCTGTCGAAATCGGCTTCCGGCTTCGTTTTCAATCGCGAAATCAGCAAGCCCAACGTGCGTAACGTCTACGTCCACGGGGTGATCAACAGCTCACTTTCACAGTCAGCACAGCGCGCCGGCCTGACTCATAGCATGACGATGGACATGGCCAACATCTTCGGCTACGACATCGACTTCGCGCAGGACATCCGCAAGGGTGACGAATTTGACGTGGTGTACGAACAGAAACTGGTCAACGGCAAAAGCGTCGGCACAGGCAATATCCTGTCCGCTCGCTTCACCAACCGTGGCAAGACCTACACCGCCGTTCGTTACACCAACAAGCAAGGCAATACCAATTACTACACGGCCGACGGCAACAGCATGCGCAAGGCATTCATCCGCACCCCGGTAGACTTTGCCCGCATCAGCTCCATGTTCTCGATGGGTCGCAAACACCCGATCCTCAACAAGATCCGCGCGCACAAGGGCGTCGACTATGCAGCGCCACGCGGTACGCCGATCAAGGCGACCGGCGATGGCAAGGTTCTGCTCGCTGGCCGTCGCGGCGGTTACGGTAATACCGTCATCATCCAGCACGGCGATACCTACCGCACGCTGTACGGTCACATGCAAGGCTTTGCCAAAGGCATACAAACCGGCGGAACCGTTAAGCAAGGTCAGGTAATCGGCTATATTGGAACTACCGGCTTGTCTACTGGCCCGCACTTGCACTATGAATTTCAGGTCAATGGCGTTCACGTAGACCCGCTGGGCCAGAAGCTTCCGATGGCGGATCCGATCGCCAAATCCGAAAAACAGCGGTTCATGCAGCAAAGCCAGCCGTTGATGGCGCGCATGGATCAGGAAAAGGCCACCACGCTGGCCTCGAATAAAAGGTAATCCATGGACTTCTTCTATATAGGTGTGATGTCCGGCAGCAGTCTCGATGGGATTGATATCGCCCTTTTGAAGCAGGATGACCGATCAAGGCTTCTGGCTACTCACTACATCCCGATGCCGGAAGATCTGCATGCCGAACTGCTGGGGCTTTGCTCCAGTGGTGCCGATGAGCTTGCACGCGCAGCAATCGCCGAGCAGAAGTGGTGCAGGCTGGTCGCACAGGGCGTGCAGACCTTGCTGGAAGATCAAAACATGGTGCCCGCTCAGATTCGCGCCATTGGCAGCCACGGCCAGACTATTCGTCATGAACCTGCGCGCGGCTACAGCATTCAGATCGGCAACCCGGCGCTGCTGGCAGAGCTGACAGAAATCACCGTGGTAAGCGATTTTCGTCGTCGCGACATCGCCGCAGGTGGACAGGGTGCGCCGCTGGTGCCCGCCTTCCACGAAGCACTGTTCGACGATAACAAAGATCACCGCGCCGTATTGAACATCGGCGGCTTCAGCAATTTGAGCCTGATCGAGTCCGATCGCCCGGTCGAAGGCTTCGATTGTGGACCCGGCAACGTACTGCTTGATGCGTGGATACAATCCCAGCGCCATGAAAGCTACGACAAGGATGGGGCGTGGGCGGCGAGCGGCAAGGTTGATCAAGCCCTTCTCAAGAAACTGCTCAGCGATCAGTTCTTCCTGACCAAAGGCCCAAAAAGCACCGGTCGGGAAGTATTCAACCTGGGTTGGGTGCACCATCATCTGTTCCAGCTGCCAACGTTGACTGCTGAAGACGTGCAAGCCACGCTGCTGGAACTGACTGCACTGACCATCACAGAGTCGCTGCAATCGGCACAAGCGGTCACCAAGGAGCTTCTGGTCTGTGGCGGCGGCGCACATAACAAGGCGCTGATGAAACGCCTTGCAGAGCTATTGCCCACTACCGAGGTCAACAGTACCGAGAAGTTCGGCGTAGACCCTGACTGGGTTGAGGCCATGGCGTTTGCCTGGCTGGCTCATTGCTGCCTCGAAGGCGTACCGGCCAACCGCCCAACGGTAACCGGCGCCAAAGGCAGACGTGTTCTGGGCGCGATCTACCCCGCCTGACGTCATGCCACAATGCAAAACGCCGCTCAATGAGCGGCGTTTTTGTTTACAGCACGCTTCGATCAGATCGAGAACGAGGAGCCACAGCCACAGGTCGTGGAAGCATTCGGGTTTTTGATCACGAATCGCGAACCCTCAAGCCCTTCCTGATAATCGACTTCTGCGCCAGCCAGGTACTGGAAGCTCATCGGATCGACAACCAGACTTACGCCCTCGCGCTCGACGATAGTGTCATCGTCGGCCACGTCTTCATCAAACGTAAAGCCATACTGAAAACCTGAGCAGCCGCCACCTGTAACGAATACACGCAGTTTCAGACGATCATTGCCCTCTTCGTCGACCAGGGTTTTCACCTTGTGCGCTGCATTCGGAGTGAACTCCAAAGCGGTAGGCGTGAAGGATTCGACACTCATGTCAGATATCTCCCGGCGTTAGCCGTCGTAATGCGTAATGACGGCATTATCCGCTTCTCCTAGAAAATCGGTCAACTATTTGCTGGACGGCGGCATTCCTTACGGCATCATGCCCGCGTGAGACAAACCGGCACGCTCATCAAGACCAAACAGGATGTTCATGTTCTGAACCGCCTGACCTGACGCACCTTTGACCAGATTGTCGATAACCGACAGCACGACAACCAGATCGCCGCCCTGCGGACGGTGCACCGCAATGCGGCAAACGTTGGCTCCGCGCACACTGCGGGTCTCGGGGTGGCTGCCTGCGGGCATTACGTCCACAAAAGGCTCGTCGGCGTAGCGCTTCTCGAACAGCGCCTGCAGGTCCACCGAACGATCAGTGACCGTCGCATAGAGCGTGGAGTGAATGCCACGAATCATCGGCACCAGATGCGGAACGAACGTCAGGCCGATATCACCGCCCGCAGCGCGACGCAGGCCTTGGGTGATTTCAGGCAGATGACGATGGCCTTTTACGGCATAGGCCTTGAAGCTTTCATTGGCTTCCGAATACAGAGAGCCGATACTCAGACCACGCCCGGCACCGCTCACGCCAGATTTGCAGTCGGCAATAAGGCGAGTGTTATCGGCAATCCCCGCCTCAAGCAGCGGCAGAAAACCCAATTGGGTAGCCGTCGGATAGCAACCCGGCACGGCGATGAGCCGCGCATTCTTGATCTGCTCGCGATTGACTTCCGGCAGCCCGTACACCGCGTCTTCCAACAGTTGCGGAGCGCCATGAGGCTGGCCGTACCACTTGGCCCACTCGACCGGGTCCTGCAGGCGGAAGTCGGCAGACAGGTCGATCACCTTGGTGCCTGCCGCAAGCAGTTCACCGGCCAGTGCATGAGCAACACCGTGAGGCGTGGCGAAGAACACCACATCACAGGCACCCAGGGTTTTCACGTCAGGTACGCTGAAAGCCAGGCCGTCGTAGTGACCTCGCAGGTTCGGGTACATCTCGGCGACTGGCATGCCGGCCTCCGAGCGCGAGGTAATGACCACTACTTCTGCCTGCGGATGCTGTGCCAACAGACGCAGCAGCTCGACCCCGGTGTAACCCGTGCCGCCGACAATACCGACCTTGACCATAACCTGCCCTCAACGAAACAACTGGAAAGCGGTCGATAATAGGAGCCTATCGCCTCTGCGACAACCGACAACGTGACGTACGGACGCACAAGACACTACTATTCGGCCACCGTGAACCTGGGAATAATCAAAAATGCTCTATCTATGGGTCAAAGCACTGCATGTCATTTCAATGGTCTGCTGGTTTGCAGCCCTGTTCTATCTGCCAAGACTGTTCGTCTACCACTCGATGAGTGAGGACACGGTCAGCCGTGAGCGCTTCATGGTGATGGAACGCAAGCTATACCGAGGCATCATGACCCCGGCGATGATCGCAACGCTGGTCTTCGGCGGCTGGCTGATCAGCTTTGACGTCAGCGGCTATTTCAGTCAGGGCTGGATGCACGCGAAGCTGGCACTGGTGTTCCTGCTGATCGGCTATCACCATGTCTGTGGCGCACAGGTCAAACGCTTTGCCCGTGGAGAAAATGGCCGCAGCCATGTGTTCTATCGCTGGTTCAACGAGATTCCTGTGCTGATCCTGATCGCTATCGTCATTCTGGTCATCGTCAAACCCTTCTGACCGGAAAGCATTCGGCCTCTCCAGTAACACAACAGGGCGCTCGGCTTTACGCAATGTGTAACGCAAGCGCCCGGTACTGTCCCCAACCACAAGACAAGGAAGCCCTGTATGGCCGATTCCCTCTTCAAGATTGTATTTGAAGGACAGGTGCGTGAAGGCGTCGAGCTTGATACCGCGAAGGCCAACCTTGCGGGGTTGTTCAAAAGTGAAGCTCGCGCAGTGCAAAAGTTGTTCAACGGCCAGCCCGTTGCGCTCAAGCGCGGGCTGACCCATACGGATGCTGAGCGCTACCTGAAGGCACTTAATGACGCAGGCGTCGAAGCACGCATCGAACCTGACAGCGACATCAGCCTGAGCCTCAATGAAATAGCCAGCGCGCCGCCACAAAAACCCGCGCATCTGGAAATATCGCCCTATGCGCCGCCCAAAGCACAAGTTGGCGGTGATCAGCCAGAGCATTCGACTCTAAAAGTCCTGAGCATAAATGGGCGCATCGGGCGTTTGCGCTATCTGGCCTGGAGCCTGGTATTGAGCGCAGCGGCACTGGCGCTGGTTGCCGTGTGCCTGCTGACGATGAACGAGTCACTGGTCGCTGGCGGGCTGCTGAGCGCAGTGGTGCTCGTGGTGTTTGCAGTCATCGGTGCACAGATCGGTATACAACGGCTGCACGACCTGGGCTGGTCGGGCTGGCTTTTACTGTTGACGATGGTGCCCTTCATAGGCAGCGTCTTCCCGTTCCTCATGGTCCTGCTGCCGGGTACAAAAGGCCCCAATCAGTTCGGCCCACCGCCACCGCCGAACTCGAAAGGCGTAAAGACGCTGGCCGTTCTGTGGTTGTTGCTGCTACCGATTATTCTGATCGGCCTCACTGCCGGAGGCGCAGGCATGCTGCGCGACGAGCTGGAATTGCAGACCGACGAGTACGAGCAATCCCTCCCGTACGACGATGAACAAGACCAGGACAGTGCCTTGATCGTGCCGGTGGATGTCAACAAAGAACTCAAAGAAACACAGTGACACGTAATAGACTGCTCACGGTTCGGCAGACTGCCGGGCGCAATATGCTCAATGGAGAAATGCATGACCCGTTACGCCCTGATCACCGGCGCGTCCAGCGGCATAGGCCTGGCGATGGCCGAAGCGCTGGCACGCCGTGGTCGCAGCCTGATTCTGGTCGCCCGTCAGCGCGACCTGCTGGAAACAATTGCACTGGAATTGACTCAGCGTTTTGGCGTGGAAGTGCTGTTTCGTGCATGCGACCTGGGCGAACCGCTGCGACTCTCGGGCTTCCTGCTGGAGCTGGAAGACGGCGCGCATCAGATTGACCTGCTGGTCAATGCAGCGGGCATCGGCACGTGCGGACCTTTTCTGGCGCAGGACTGGAGCGCCGAGCAGGACCTGATCGACCTGAACATCCTCGCTCTGACGCGCCTGTGCCATACTGTCGGCAACCTCATGGCCATTCAGGGTGGTGGGCAGATACTCAATGTCGCCTCGGTGGCGGCTTTCCAGCCAGGGCCGTGGATGAGCACCTACTACGCGAGCAAAGCGTATGTGCTGCATTTTTCCGAGGGGCTGCGCGAGGAAGTGAAGAAGGCCGGGGTGAAGGTCTCGGTGTTGTGCCCCGGCCCGACCCGAACGGCTTTTTTCCGTACCGCGCAGTTGCAGGTCAATGTCGACAACCTGATGAGCCCCGAAGAAGTGGCCCTGTATACCGTTCGCGCACTGGCAAAGGACCGTGCAGTGATCATCCCCGGCTTCAGCACCCGGCTATGGACGTTCAGTCCGCGCCTGGTCTCGCGCTGGCTGGCCCGCCAGATCAGCGGCTACATCAACAGGAAGTACTGCCCACGCTGACAGACAAACGACTGGGCGAGCGGCGCCTCGCTCAGTACACTCAGGCGCACTGCTGCACAGCGATACCCTGCGACGACCATCAACCGACAAGGAGCAAACGGCTGTGGAAACTTTGTTTACCAAGATCATCAATCGGGAAATTCCGGCGAAGATCATCTACGAAGATGACCAGGTACTGGCTTTTCACGACATCGCCCCACAGGCACCCGTGCATTTTCTGGTTATCCCGAAAAAGCCCATTCGGACCCTGAACGATCTGACCGAAGAAGACAAAGGCCTGGCGGGGCATATCCTGTTCACGGCGCAGCGTCTGGCCCTTGAACTGGGTTGTGAAGAAGGCTTCCGCGTGGTCATGAATTGCAATGATCTGGGCGGACAGACCGTTTATCACATTCACATGCATGTACTCGGTCAGCGTCAGATGAACTGGCCGCCGGGCTGAGCCAGCGTTTTCGGGCTTTCCGGCCGACCAGCGCGTGGGATCAGCGCTGGTCGGACCACACAAGCCCTGTCCGCTCCGGCCGATTGGGGTAAACTGCCCGCATGATCTTCCGGAGGTGCCCATGGCTACCGAACGTCAATACTCCCCCCTCGACCGTCTGTTACTGCAAGCCGACAGCGCGATGCGCACCTTGCTGCCGTCCAGCGCGCACTCGCAGCGCCCTTCCCCTGCCGTCGTTCAGCCCGAACACAAGATGAGCGAAGTCGATACGCGCCACGTCGCGGGTCTGATGCGCATCAACCATACCGGCGAAGTCTGCGCGCAGGCGCTTTATCAGGGCCAGGCGCTGACGGCAAAGCTGCCCAAGGTGCGCAAGGCGATGGAGCATGCGGCTGAAGAAGAAATCGATCATCTGGTCTGGTGCGAACAGCGCATCCATCAGCTTGGCAGCCATACCAGTGTGCTGAACCCGCTGTTCTACAGCCTGTCCTTCGGGATGGGCGCAATAGCCGGTGTTATCAGCGACCGGGTCAGCCTAGGTTTTGTCGCGGCGACTGAAGATCAGGTCTGTAAGCACCTGGCTGAACATCTGGAGCAACTGCCGACCGAGGACGGAAAGTCCCGGGCTATCCTGCAACAGATGCTCAGTGATGAAGAACACCACGCTGAATCCGCACTGGAAGCAGGCGGCTTTCGCTTCCCGGCACCGGTCAAGTTTGGCATGAGCGTACTGGCCAAGGTCATGACCAAGTCGACTTATCGTATCTGACGATGCGTATACAACGCCCATAAAAAAGGCGCCTGCATCAGGCGCCTTTTTAATGTCCGGAATCCGGGCTTATACGGCTACGTTACGGCCGTAGAAGATTTCCAGCATTTCGTGTTTGACCTTGGCGGTCACTTGTTCGCGCTGCTCGGCAGACAAGTTGCTGGTCGCGTCGCCGAACAGGTAGTTATCCAGTTCGAACTGCTTGAGCAGCATCTTGGTGTGGAACAGGTTTTCCTGATACACGTTCACGTCGGTCATCTGGTAACCGTTGCGCGTGTCTTCGGACAGGTAATTCTGGATCGAGTTGATTTCATGATCGATGAAGTGCTTCTTGCCTTCCACGTCACGGGTAAAGCCGCGCACGCGATAATCGACGGTCACGATATCCGACTCAAACTTATGAATCAGGTAATTCAACGCCTTGAGCGGTGAAATAACGCCACAGGTCGACACATCGATATCCACGCGGAACGTGGCAATACCGTCAACCGGGTGAATTTCCGGGTAGGTGTGGACCGTGATATGGCTCTTGTCCAGGTGCGCCAGGATGGTTTCCGGCAGTGGACCTGGCGACTCTTCGATCTGGCTTTCGGTAGGCGTCACCGGCTGCTCGGAGATCAGAATGGTCACACTGGCACCTTGTGGATCGTAATCCTGACGTGCAATGTTCAGGATGTTGGCACCAATGATATCGACAACATCAGTCAGAATCCGCGTCAGGCGTTCTGCGTCGTACACACTGTTGATGTATTCGACATACGCCTGCTGGTCCTGCGGGGTTTCCGCATAGCAGATGTCATAAATGTTGAAGCTCAAGGTCTTTGTCAGGTTATTGAACCCGTGGAGCTTGAGTTTGCTTTTCACCGTTAAAAACTCTCTATATGGGTGCGGCGCCAGCCGCGTGATCAAGCATGCCCGTCAGTTGAGTCCGGCTCATCTGCGTAGGACGGTTAACACCTCTTCGCGTTGGCGATTTTGGTTGTCTGTTCGGGCCGGCAGCAGAAAACCAGTACATGCTGCGCCCTGAAAAAGTGGCGCATTATGCAGACGTCCGAAGCCGTCTGCCAGAGTGTGCGCCGTTTTTATGATCGTTGGATGTCTGGCGTTCAGGTCAACTCGACAATTTCATAATCGTGAGTGATCTTCACACCCGCGTTTCCGAGCATTATAGAAGCAGAGCAATACTTCTCCGCTGACAACTCGATAGCCCGTTTGACCTGAGCTTCTTTCAGGCCGCGGCCCTTGACGACGAAGTGCAGGTGAATTTTGGTAAACACTTTCGGATCTTCATCCGCGCGCTCGGCGTCAAGAAATGCCTCGCAGCTTTCCACTGGCTGGCGCGACTTCTTCAGGATGCTCACCACGTCAAAGTTGCTGCAGCCGCCCAGGCCGATCAACACCATTTCCATCGGGCGTACACCCAGGTTGCGGCCACCGCTTTCAGGCGGGCCGTCCATCACTACCACATGACCGCTGCCGGATTCGCCGAGGAACATGGCTTCGCCAGCCCATTGAATGCGTGCCTTCATCGCCAGGACTCCACTGTAAAAAAGGGGTCGCCAGCTTAGCACAGCGCCAAACGCTGCCTGGACGCATTGGAAAAATGCTTTTCGTAGGAAACGCGTAGGAATATTCGCAAATAGCTTCCTACACGTCTGGAAAAGCTGGTGAGAATGCAGGCGCAGCCGATACCTACAGGTATGCCATTTGGCCATACACCTTATTTCGGAAGTCACGCATGGTCGCAATAACTTTTACGCCCAAAGCAAACAGTCTCGACAAGCTGCTGCCCCATGCGGAACGCCGCCGCTGCCCCGCCAAAAGCAACATCATCAATGCGGGTGATCGCTCTGAGTCTCTGTTTCTGATCTTGAAAGGCTCAGTCACGGTTCTGATCGAAGATGACGAAAGACGCGAGATGATCGTCGCCTATCTCAACAGCGGGGATTTTTTTGGTGAACTGGGTCTGTTTGAGCAGCCGGGACGCGAATCCGTGCGCAGCGCATGGGTGCGAGCCAAGACCGAATGCGAAGTGGCCGAGATTTCATACGGCGCCTTCCGCGAGCTGACCCGCCAGGAGCCGGAAATTCTTTACGCGCTGGGCAGCCAGATGGCCGAACGCCTGCGCAACACCACACGCAAGGTAGGTGATCTGGCGTTTCTGGATGTCACCGGGCGAGTAGCTCGCACGTTGCTTGAGCTGTGCAAGCAGCCAGATGCAATGACCCACCCGGACGGGATGCAGATCAAGATTACCCGCCAGGAGATCGGACGCATCGTAGGCTGTTCAAGAGAAATGGTCGGGCGCGTGCTCAAGGCCCTGGAAGAACAGAGCCTGGTCAACGTCAAGGGAAAAACGATGGTGGTGTACGGTACGCGCTGAACCTCTGCCAGTCAGAGTTCAGCGAGCAGCTGCCGATAGGCCTGCGCCAAGCGCGGCAGAACGTCGACATCCGGAAACACTTCGTGCAAGGCAATGTGGCTTTCGGCCCGAACACGTGGCTCAAGTTCACACAGCTCATTGAAGCGGTTGACCGCTCCCGCCATCTGTACACGCTCATCATCCAGCAACAATGCGCCGTGGGCCAACACTACAGGACGCGTTCCGCCCTGACTCTGCCGCCAGCGCTGGGCAGTTCCGACCATCTTGCGACCATCAAGGTTGACGTTGAAGCGGCCGTCGCAGAATGCACCCGCCACTTCGCCCAATGAAGCCTGGCCGCCCAACTCGATCAACAGGTTTAGCAACGGCTGACACAAGCGCAGGTAAGCGGTTTCTATGCGGTCACGATCAACATCAGCAGCGGGCTGTGCATAGACCAGCGCGATATTCACTGTGGAAGAGGATTGTGGCACCGGCTCACCACCGGTTTCACGCAACAACACGGGCCATCCATTGTCAGCCAGGGTCTCGCTTGCCTCGACAAAACCCGGCAAGCGGCTCATGCGGCGCGGCATGACCAGCGCCCGGTCATTGGGTCGCCAGAACAGCAACCCATGATCGGCAGCGCCGGAACACACAGCCGCCAGAAGGTCCTGCTCGGCCTGCAAGCCTTGTTCGACGCAGATGTCGATGATCGAGTCTTGCATGCCGGACCTCAGCGTGGTGTTCAGTTCAGTCAGTCGATGGACGGGCCGCTCGCCGCAAGCTTGCGCTCCGGAAAGAACAGCCGCTGCAACTCGGCGCCCGGGTGTTCGGCGCGCATGAAAGCCTCGCCCACCAGGAACGAATAGACATCGTTGATTTCCATCAACTCGACATCCGCACGATTGAGAATGCCGCTTTCGGTGATGACCAAGCGATCACGCGGGATGCGCGGTAGCAACTCCAGCGTGGTTTCCAGGCTCACTTCAAAGGTGTGGAGGTTGCGATTGTTGACACCCACCAGCGGTGTATCAAGCGTCTTGAGTGCGCGCTCCAGCTCGTCGCCGTCGTGCACCTCGACCAGTACGTCCAGCCCGACACGCTTGGCAACGTCGGCCAGCTCAGCCATTTGCGCGTCTTCCAGTGCCGACACGATCAGCAGAATGCAGTCAGCGCCCAGCGCGCGAGCCTCGACCACTTGATAAGGATCGATCATGAAATCCTTGCGAATCACCGGCAAATTGCACGCCGCCCGCGCTTCCTGAAGATAGGCATCGGAACCCTGAAAGAAATCGACATCAGTGAGCACTGAAAGACAGGTAGCGCCTCCCGCCTGATAACTTCTGGCGATCTCGCCCGGCAGAAAATTCTCCCGGATAACGCCTTTGCTTGGAGACGCCTTTTTGACTTCTGCGATGACGGCAGGCTGCTTCAACCTGGCCTGAGTGATCAGCGCGTTGGCAAAGCCACGTGGCGCACCGGCGCTGGCGACCTGTTGTTCAAGTTCGGCGAGGCTGACAATTGCTCGACGGGCCGCAATTTCCTCGGCCTTTCGAACAAGAATCTTTTCCAGTACGGTTGGCACGCTCATGCTTCGTTCTCCTGTTTGAATACTGCCGTGAAGGCACCCAACTCTTCCAGCTTTTCCCGCGCAAGGCCGGTGTGCAGGGCATCGTGTGCCAAGGCCACACCCTCTTTCAGGCTGGTCGCATGATCGGCAGCATAGAGCGCGGCGCCGGCATTAAGCACGATCATTTCCGCGGCTTTCTGCCCGTTCTCGGTCTTGCGTCGCCCAAGCGCATCACGAATCAGTTCCAGCGAAACTGCCGGACTTTCCACAGCGAGGCCATACAGACTCTGGCTTTTGATGCCCAGGTCTTCGGGCTGTACCCAGTATTCAGTCACTTCGCCATTTTTCAGCTCGGCAACGAAGGTCGGCGCGGCCAGACTGAACTCGTCCAGGCCGTCCTGCGAGTGCACCACCAGCACATGCTTGCTGCCCAGCCGCAGCAGCACTTCGGCCAGCGGCCGGCACAACGCCTGATTGAACACGCCGACGATCTGGTGGCGAACACCAGCCGGATTGGTCAGCGGGCCAAGCATGTTGAACAGTGTGCGCAGCCCCAGCTCGCGGCGCGGCCCGGCAGTGTGCTTCATTGCGCTGTGATGGGACTGGGCGAACATGAAACCGATGCCCACGCTGTCGATGCAGCGAGCCACCTGAACAGGCGTAAGGTTCAGATAAACCCCGGCGGCTTCCAGCAAGTCGGCGCTGCCGCTCTTGCCTGACACGGCGCGGTTGCCGTGTTTGGCCACCGTGCAGCCAGCAGCTGCGATGACAAAAGCCGACGCCGTGGACACGTTGAAAATATTCGCGCCGTCACCGCCAGTGCCAACGATGTCTACAACGCCATCCAGTGTTTTCAGCTCGACACTGCTGGCCAGCTCACGCATGACCGAAACAGCACCGACGATCTCATCGATGGTTTCACTCTTCATGCGCATGCCCATCAGAAACGCACCGATCTGCGCTTCGGTGCATTGGCCGGTCATGATCTCGCGCATGACGTCGCGCATCTCGTCAGTGGTCAGGTCCAGCTGGTTGACCACGCGGTTCAGCGCGCTTTTGATGTTCATGGGGGTAGTCATAAAAAATCCTTAGCCCTGACGATGGCCGCCGCTCTGCTTGAGAAAGTTGGCGAACAGCTCGTGGCCCTGCTCGGTCAGAATCGACTCAGGGTGAAACTGTACCCCTTCCACGTTCAACGTTTTGTGACGCAGGCCCATTATCTCGTCAACCGAGCCGTCTTCCAGCGCAGTCCAGGCGGTCACTTCCAGGCACTCGGGCAAGGTATCGCTTTTTACCACCAGCGAGTGGTAACGGGTTACCACCAGTGGATGATTAAGGCCTTCGAACACGCCGCCGTCCTCATGCACCACCGGGCTGGTTTTGCCGTGCATCACCTGGCGCGCACGCACCACATCGCCACCAAAGGCCTGCCCGATGGACTGATGCCCCAGGCACACACCCAGAATCGGCAGTTTGCCCGCGAAATGTTTGATCACTTCAAGCGAGACACCGGCTTCATTGGGTGTGCACGGGCCAGGCGAGACCACGATGCGCTCAGGGTTCAGGGCTTCGATCTGTTCAATGGTCAGTTCGTCGTTACGAATGACTTTGACATCGGCCCCCAGCTCACCGAGGTACTGCACGACGTTGTAGGTGAACGAATCGTAGTTATCGATCATCAGCAGCATTTTGCTATCAACCTTTTGATTTACTGACTTGATTCAGGCCTTCCGGATTCCACTTCGCCCATGCGTCCCCTCTTCAGCCACAACGCTGGGGGTGACAGAGGCAAAGGCATCATATATCGAAGGCATACAGGTACGGGTCCGGCAGGGCCGGCAAGGAAATAGTCAGGCGCGCCAACGCCAACGGGCGTGAGCCTTGATAACGCGCATCAAGAGTTTGCTGACAGTCGTCACGGAAGGGGTCTCATCGGTACGTTTCGGGACATTAGCGTACCGAACCGACCGGTGCAATATGAATGTACCGGGCTGCGCCGATTGAAAAGCGGTTAAAGGCTGAAAAGAGGGCCGCGCCTCCTGGTGGAGGCGGGATTGAGGCAGGGGCACGATGGCCGAGGGTGGGGAGCCGAGAGGAACATCAGTGCGCAATCTCGCGCACGTAGGCTTGGCAGGCCTTCAAAGCGATCAATCCCTGATCGCCGTAGTCGGTGATGGCGACAATTCGTCCAGCAGCCGCTGGGTCAAGTTCGCCTCGTGGGCCTCCATGAACCACGCCGCCGGAACCGGAGGCGGTTGGCATTCCATCGCCAGCGGTGGGGCTGGCAAGGAGGACTGACAGCCGCAAATCAGCGGTAGCCAGACGATCACGCAAGCGAGCCTGAGAAGTCTGTGCATCGCTCAATTCCTTATGAATGGTTGTATCGTTATCTTGCAGACGGAGTTCCAGCGCCCGCCTTCGCGCTTGTTCAGCGTTCTGCCAGTCGACGAGCGCCAGCGCCGCCTGCTCGCGCTCGCGCTGCCACGTCAGCTGTTGCGCGGACAGTTGCAGGCCATAGCGGGCCGCCTGCCATTTCCAGGCGGCCCATGTACCCAGCCCTGACCCCAGTACGAATGCGAGGATCAGGAATCGCATATCCAGCACTTTCACGGCAGCACCTTCAATGCCCGCTGGTAAAGCGCCTGCCGATCTGCCAGGCCATTGGTGCCTCCGTTGATACGCCGGGTGATCATCAGAAAATCACCCTTGTCTGCCAGCGCGTTGAGGTTGGCACGGTCCCAGAACCACGCTGCCGACATGGCGGCATGCTCCGGCTGTTCAAGCAGTTGCGGCTGGCGCAACAAGTCCAGCCCCAGCGCCTCCCCGCACGCTTCGTAGTTAGCCCGCCCCGTCACCTGAATCAGCCCGCGCCCTCGGTACAGTTGACCGTCGCCATCTGCCTCTGGCGTGTTGCCCAGACGCAGCGCCAACTGCCCGGTGTCGTACTTGGCCAGATAGCTGTCGCTACCCAGCTCGCGCACATAACGAAGCTGCCCGGATTCATGCCCGATCTGAGCGATGAACGCGGCGATACGCAGGGGAGTGTCGATGGCGTAACGGGCCATGGCGGTGTTGAGCGCACGAACAAAAACGTCGGCTTTAGGGCCGGCGTTGGGGAGGATTTGCAGTAGTTGTTGCTGGTTGATAGGCATGGTTACTCCTGCCTTGCTTATGAAGCTCGTCAGTGTCCCCAATCGACGAAGCTCTCGTGACTCAAAAGCGACGCGCATTAGGGGTAACAAACGCCCCATCATTGCGAGGCGTCGTTACCTGAGTCGTTAGCAGCAGTCATGTCGGCTGGTCGCGGCGATATCGAAAGCATAAACAGTAACGCCGGCTTCAGAGCCGGCGTAGGGTGCAATTCGTTTTCGCGCTCGCCCTGCCAAATGGCCAACTACTCAGAAGGTGGCACATACACAAAAGGCTGCGCAGGCGCTACGGGCCAGTCGAACTTCCTTGGATAACCTGGCAATGTATCAATCAGGGAAAGCCGCACGCGATAAAGACGGAACGCGTACAGCTCAGCGTTTATTGCTGGCACGGATTTCAATTGCTCTTCGGTCGCCAGATTCATTGCTATGGCGTCTTGAAGAATATCCAGTTCGTCCAGCAGCGAGTGGATTCGATAGGTAGCGTTACTTGACAAGTTATTTCGCTGACTCGTCACCTGCTGCAAGACCGCCTCCTCGGTCGGCTCGAGAACCGGACCGAACTCACCGGCGAGGGCACGGTTAAACAGATCGACTCCATGAGCAGCGGAGTCGTTGGGAGACGCACTAAAAGGCACCTCGCCGTAAGTGTCTTTAAACTCTGCAAACAACACCCACAGATTAATGTATGTGTGTGTCATATCGGACCAACGTGGATCACGAGCGCTTATTACTGTGTACATAGGAATACCTTTGATTTTCTATTGAGAAAGTATGGGTTTATGAATGATTGACGCTTGCGGGCGTCGGCGGACCTCCTGTTTCGTTTAAGGACAGGAACTAAAACGCCGGCGGTGGGGCCGGCGTCAGGGATGATGTTGAGTTGTTGTTGCGGGCCAAGAGGCATTGATCCTCCCAAGGGCTTGCGGGACTAGCCCACCCCATGAGCCGATAAAGCTCTCCTGTTCAAAAGCGAGATTAAATGGCGAATAAAACAACTCCCCCTCAGAGCGGGGCAGTTCGTCTGTACTCGCGCCCTACCGGGGCTAGCTGTTCAGTAGGCAACGGGCAAAAAAAACCGCTCTCGCGGTCATGTTTACAGGGCAGTTGCATCGGAGGGCGGTGAAGGCCATTTGACCTGGAGAGGGTAATCCGGGGTTTGCTCGATCCGGTTCAGTTCTACGCTATAGCGTTTCCATTCGAGCAAACTTGCCTTCTCGGCCTCGGTAGCATCTCCCAGTTCTTCGGCATACTGCAACGGGGCGATACGTGTAGCTGCTTCCTGCAAACGCTGGTCACGAACCAGCAGAGCGGCGGACGCCAAAGCGGTCTTCTGCGCTTCGGTATCAAGAACCCATTCACCCTCTCGCCAAACGTAATACTTGCCGGGCCATTGTTTGGCGGTAAGCCGTTCAGGCGGCAGACCGAGGCTGCTCCACTCCTCTACCGAGCCGTCGTTTATTCGATACATCAAGCCACGGCGATCTATGACCTGCTGCAGCTCACCGTTTATCAGTGTCCAGGCAAATCCTGTGTTCGGTTCACTGAGCAATTCGGTCATGCTTACAGCATTGCTGGGCGTTTGCTCGCCCAGTCCAGGAACAACCGGTAATTCAACAGGCCCTATCAAGGCCCCAGAGTCATCTATCAAGTAAGTAGGCATAACGTCCTCAGATCAGTTTGATACGGCCGGGATAGGCCATGTTGCGGCTACGGAAACGAATCCAGTTATTCATCGGTTGCTGGTCTCTCATTACAGTCGCCACAACGCCGTTGTCTGTTGTTTCTGCCAGGTAGGCCGAACCGCCAGCCGGGACCAGTGCGCCTGGCGGCAACAAGCCACCCGGGCCTGTAGAGTTCAAGCGCCCATCTGCCTGCGCATGACCGCTGCCCAGCAGGTAGGTGCCAGTCTCTACATCTGACCCGCTCCACTCCTGAGCCACCGTCCTGAGCCAAGTGCCGTCCTGCCAAGAACCGGCGACACGCGACGTATCGACGCCCCGAGACTCATCCAGTACCCGCAGGAACTCGCCTCGGCCTTCAGGCCCTCGGAAGGTCAGAGCGCCGTCGCCACTGGTCCACCCACCTTCCTTGCCGGTACGAGCTGCTTCGGTGTAAAGCATCCCGGACTTTTGCGCATGATCCCAAAGCCACGGCCAGTCGGCACGATTGAGAAGCCCACCGTTCAACGCTCCATATCCTCCTGGGCTGAACAATGTCGTTGTCTCGAAAACAGGCCGTCCCAAAGGAGTGCTGTCATATCGCCCTATTGGCCACCAGCTTCCAGCACCATCGCTGCGCAGGTGCCACCAGTCGCCAGCCCCCATAAGAACCAGAAAGGAATAACCCGCAGCATTTAAATGGGTATGGAACCTGATCTTTTCCCCGGCACTTGCATTAACGGTCAGCCGGTTGCCACTGCTGTCTATCCTGCGAACAATGACGTCTTTGACGCCTAGTGCCGCGTTTGAGGAGGGCAGTGTGAACGCACGATTGCCGCCAGTAGCATCCAGTAGCAGCAACTCCATCTGGTCTCTTGTAAAAACTGTATCGGTATTGAAAGAGAACACTTTTTGAGAGTCGACCTCCTTTACCTCCGTAATTTTGCCGCGCTTGGTGATGTAGATCGCATCAGGGTTAAAAACAAGCTCTACCCACTCCGCCGCATTGAGCTTCAACGTATTGCTGCCGGCACCGAATAGAGAGATGACCTCAGCACCATTGGCCTTGATCGTTGCCGCTGCTGGCGATGCGTTATGAAAGGTTATCGACTTACCCACCACTACGTTCGCCTTGGAGGGCAACGTCAGCGTGATACCACCGGCATTGATTCTGTGCCAATGCCCCGCCGCTCCGGGTAGAAGAGTTTCGGAATCCGTGTAGCCAAATCCTGCACCTTTATAAGCCTGCCTGACCTGCGAACCAATCTGCGTAATTGCGGTTGCGAGCTGGTCTGTTCTGGTTTCATCAGGCTGCTCACCACCGGCTGCCATCGCATTCAAAATTTCCTGCGTGATCGAGTTACCCCACTGCGCGGGAATAAGCGAGCCGGGCATGCCGGTAACCGGGTTTTCATCTACAAACTTGCCGCTTGCCAAGCCTACGCCCGGCACACTCTTGGGATAATCCACGTTGTGTTCCTCAGTTGAAGTTAACGAATTCGACGCTATGCGCCGGTGCAGCTCGACGGATCAAACATTCGATAGCGAGCCCGGGGTTGACCCCGAATCGCTCTCCCCAGTAGCTGGCCCCGAAGCGCCGCCCCAGCCGCTGGCGACCGCCGGTGTTCAGGGTCCACATGAACTGCGCGTTCCAGGTGCCGAAGTGCGCCTGGCCAAAACGCGAACGCCCCATACGGGGCGCTCGAAATTCGGTGACGGTGGCGTCGGGGTAGCCCTGGCTGACGGCAATGTCGATGTAGAACGCTGCGTTCTGCCCTCCTGTTGCCACCAGCCGCTGGCGCACTGACAAGCGTCGATCTGCGAACAAGGGTTTGAGCCCCAGGCACGGATCCGGCAGGTTCATGACCCGCTCCCAGTCCGGTACCAGTTCACTGACGGTTGCAGGGTCCATCTCGTTGAGCAGGTCGAACGCACGGCCATCGATGCGCGCGAACTCGCGGGACAGGCCGGTAATGACCTGCTGCAATTCCGGTACGCGCTCCGGGTCCCACGCAGGCCCGGGTGGCAACAGCGCCTGCAATTGCCCGGCGTAGTGCTCGGCAGTTCTTATGACGACCATTGAATGCCCCCGAACGTGAGTAACTGGTTAGGGCCTGCGGCTACATTGGCAACAGGAGCAATCAGCACATGATCGGTTTCGCCGGTCGCGCGGCTGATGGCCTCGGCGATGTGCGTCAGCAGCAGGGTTTCGCCCAGTCCGCCCTCACGGTTGTGCAGGTCCAGCAATTGAGCCTCAACCGCTGATCGCACGGCAGAGCTATCAGGCGTGAGCCTGATCGTGTAGATCACAGGCTTCTGCACTGGCGCCAACACATATACATCGGCAGTAACCGGACGCAGCGGCTCTATGTAAGCAGCCACCGCAGCCAGTTGCTCGGCGTCAGGAATCGGGTCAGCCTCATCGTCACGCATGAAGAACACTGCCACCGTGCCCGGCCCCATGAAGCGACGCACACACCAAGCGCGCGTCACGCCCGGCACTTCCAGCGCCCAAGTCACGTAGTCGTCCTGATTGCCGCCGTGAGGAATGACCCGGTAGGAGCGCACCACACGAGCACGCAACGACTCGATACTTTCCTGCGCGATGCCGCCAGTCAGACCGTCGCCGATGACGGTGAACGTACTGTCGATGCCTTCGACCGGTTGCACGGCAGTCATGACCAGACCGGCATCTGCGTTACCAAGCACGCCTGCATCCACGGCTTCGACCGTGGTTGTGTTGTTGCCTGCAACCGTGGTGACGCCTTTTGTCACTCGATAGAAGCGCCCGTCACTGAATTGCAGAACCGTGTCGACATCCAGCACTGCACCGGCAGCGGCGGTAAAACGCACGGAGCCAGTGGCGGCCTGGGCAACCTTGCGTGGCTGCCTCAGGCGCAGGATGGCTTGCCGCTCGAGGGTCTCCTCGTCGGCGGTGTCCGGCAGAATCTGGTCGGCGATCCAGTCCTGATAGCCGTACAGCCCGTAGGCCGCACCGCTGTGTGCACGGGACAGTACCCGGGCATCGGACTGACGCAGCGCTTCGTCGGCGAGGTCGACCTGGGTTCGGTTGATCAGCGCCGGTAACGTAGGTGTTTCAAACGGCATAAATCACCTGCCACTGTTCAGAAGGGTTGAAGCGCACGATCTGACCGTCCGAAACGACCAGCTCGACGCCCAGGTTCAGGCGATTGCTCTGAACCTGTTCGGTAAGGATGTTGATGTTGCTGACCTGACCGTCGTCGATCAGCCAGGCAAGCGCTTCGCGCGCATAGAACTCGGCGTCGCGCTGGGTCTGCGCAGTGAGCCGGACCCTGCGCAGCAGCCACAGCCTGGAGCCGATACGGTCATTGGCATGTGCCGGGTAGGTGTCGCCCCACCAGCCATAGCGCTCGGCATCGTCGAACGGGTCGTCCGCTTCGGCGCGACGCCAGGTGAACAGGCTGATGACCACCGAGCGCAGCAAGGACGCCTGCAGAGAGCCTTCAATAATCATCCGGCACCTCCAGCGGGCGGTCCGCTCTGGCCGTTACCTGCCTGAACACTGCCATGCAGATGGCTGATCTGACTGATGCCAGCGGCAAGCTGGTCGCCTTTGGAAACAATCTTTCCGGTCTGGGTGATCTGCGGTGTGTCGAAGTTCACCGCTACCGCGGCCTTGATGTTCAAGGTGTCGGTTTCAATGTCGATGACCTTGCCGCGCTTGAGGTGAATCTTATCGCCCTCGTCGGTGTAGATCGCTACTTCGCCCGACTCCAGGCCCTTGAGGCGATAGCGCCGGTCGGCCACTACCAGCAGCAGACCGTGCGACCGGTCGCCACCAATGAAGGCGGCGATGCCCTCGGCGCCGGCCAGCGGGTTGCTGGTGAAGCCATAGGGTTCGAAGTGCTCCATGTCGTCCTTGACCTCTCCGGCGGTGAGGCGCATTTGCAGCGCCTGCATTTTGCTGCTGGCCCTGGCGAGCACCACCGTGCCACGCACCAGCATGCGATTGAGTAAGCTCATGAGGTTGTTTCCTCGTCGATGGGCAACAGCCAGGAGTAAGCGTCCTGATTGACCTGCACCTTGCTGCGCTTGTTGGGGTCACCTGGCTCGGCCTGGAAACCTTCAGGCGGACCGACCACCAGTGTGGTGATCGTGCCTTGGTCGCTCAGCGAGTAGGTCACGGCTGAAATCAGCATGTTGCGGCTTGTGAAACCGATGACCGGATCAATCACCCGGACCATGGTGTTGTGCCGCCAGAGCGCCCCGTTGGACTGCCGCCAGCCCTGGACCTTGTAGGTGGTGAGCAGTGCCTTGCCGGCCCGCTGACCACGCTCCCAATTGGCGCGACTCAGGGCGAGCTTCGGTGTGATCGGCGCATCCTCATGAACGACCAGTACGCGAAGACGCTTTTTATGCGCGGGGTCGTCATGCCGGTCATCAGTGACCTCTGCCGAGACCTCCGACGACTCCTTGCCGAACGTCTGGTCATTACCGGTCTGTTGACCAATGACCCGGTATTCGGAAAAAAGCCCGGAAAAGTCCCGCGCGATGACGGCGCTCAACACATTCTTGCCGAGTTCGAGCGCGTCTGCGCTCTGCCCGCGACTACCCGGCCTGGCCAGCACCACATTGCCGTATTCGTCATCGGTGGAAAAAATCCGGAACAGGGTCAGCAGCCGGTCAATGGACTTGAACACGGTTTCGGCAGGCTCGATGGTGTGATCGGCCATCTTCGAGGTCTCCGGTATTTCGCTGATCACCGACAAACCATAAGGAGCAGCCAGCGCTTCAACGATCTTCAACACCCCCACCTCCTTCCACTGGCTCGGCCTGTTGATGGCCGAGCAGTCGATGAGGTCGGCAGTTTTCGAGCGTCCGGAAATCTTTAGCGTGATTTGCTTGCCGTCATAGCTGATCGGCGCGGCAAACACCCAGCCGGTCAGAATCAACTCGCCGCCGATACGTACTTCGCACGCTGCGCCGGGCGTGATCGGATGCGAGATTTCAGTGCCCGGCCACTGCCAGGTAATGCTCACGTCAAAGCTGCGCGCCTGACGCTCGATCCCGGCAGAGATTTCCACCGACTTCCAGCCGGCATAGTCGTGCTCGTCAACCGTCAGGGTGACAACGTTAGGGTCGATCATGGGTCACTCCTGAGCGATCTTCAGCGTGCCGGGCGGCACGAAACCCGGGTGGGCCAGCCGATTGCGCTGCACCATTTCCTGCGCCCGGCTGGCGTCACCGAATCGGCGATAGGCCAGCACCAGCGCGGGCAAAGGCTCGGAGACCTTCATGTCCACCAGACGTACACCGGAGGCCGCCACCGCGTTGAGGTGCCTGATCAACGCCTGACGCAACGTGTTGAGCGCCAGGTAATGTTCGGGATCGGCTTTCAACGACGCTTCCCAGATGGCCGAACTCAGCGTGTCGCGCAGTTCGATCACGTCATCGGCAACCGGCACATCCACGCGTTGCAGGGCTTGCGTCACCTGCTGATCAAGCGAGGGCACCACGTTGAGCGGCGTGACCGTCGTCGCAATCGGCATGCTCGCGACGATTCTCGCCACCTTGACCAACAGCGCATCCTGTACCAGGTTGGCAGTGGCCTGAGCCGTCATACTGGTATCAAGACCGCTGCCCTGGCTGACCAGATTGATACCGGACACCGCCTCTGCCTGTTGTGTGGCCTCGGAAATGACTGACCGGTAATCGACCGTTTCAACAGAGGACACGCCGCCATTGCTGCGGGACCTTGCTGCCGTGCTGCTCGCAGCAGTGCCGTTACTGCCACTCGCGGAACCGCTGCCTGAGCCGCCCCCTGTCGAGCCACCGGAACCTGACCCGACATTCGTTGCGGTACTCGCCCCGCCAATACTGCTGGTGCCGTTCGCTCTTCTGGCTCGACGACTGTCGCCATCGAAACTGGCAAAGAACGTGGTAAACAGCGTGCTGACCGTCAACGGCGCATTGACCAGCGAATGCACCAGCGCAGTGACATCCGAATAGATCGTCATGAACGGTGTGAACTGCCGCTGAATGGTCGCGAATACGCCCGACAAGGCACTGCGCAGCGCCTGAATGTTGATACGTACCGCGTCCACTGTGGCCATCACCGAGCGGTAGCGCCTGAGCGCCGAATCCAGCAGGCTCTCGGACGCGCCCAGCAACTGCCGTCGCGTATTGAGCGTCGACACGGGAAACTTGAGCGGGTTGGCCGGATAGAATTTCAGGTCCAGTCGGACGAGCCCGCCTTCGTTCAGGTTGTGTGTGACGCCGCACTCGCCAACCTGAACCTGCACGCGACCCAGCCAGGGATGCACCAGCTCGCCAGCCCCTTCCTGCTCCAGCGCCTGAAGCAGTTTGTCTCGCTGTTCGAAACAGTCGGGACCGACAATGAACCCCGTCAGCGTATGAACTTTCGACTGTTTGCCCAGCGACTCGAAATAAGGCTCGTCGCGCTGTGGAAACTCATGCAACTGCCCCTTTCGGCCTGCCGGGACGACGGCTTTTTCAATGAAAAAACCGACGCCCCGAAAAGACGCTGGCAGCAGGCTGTCACGCCATGTACTCATGATCCGGCTCCTGCGCCGAGGGTTCGATAACCGACGTTTGGCGATATCGTCAAACCCGGCTGGTTGGTTTGCACTTGCCCGGCACGCATGCCCGGCGGCGCGTTTTCAAAGCGAATGTTGAGCTCGCCTTCAAGTCGCGGACCGGCCCCGCCTGCGCCCTGCTGCAGCAACAGGCTGCCGGGAACCAGTGGGGCGGGTACGCCGAGCAATTGGCTGGTCGACGGCACGCCAGTGGCCTGATTGAGCAACTGCTGATTCATGCGAACGTTGTCGACGGCACCGGCCGCCAGAAACGCACCGGTCCCGCCGCCCGGCCCTGCATTGCGTATCCGCTGTTCTTCCGCGAACTGATTGGCCTTCTCGGTCGCCCTCTGCAGCACGGTCTTATCAGTGTCGCCACCAAACCAGCTCATGATCGGTTCGATGAATGGCTTGATGTCCGCCCACAGACCTGCGAACCAGGTTTTGATCGGCTGCCAATTCTCGATGACCATGCCCAGCGGCGAAAAACTGAACAGTGTTGCCAGCACATCGGTAAACGGCTGCGACTCGGCCTTGATGGTTTCCCATAGCCCGGCGAAGTACTCGGAGATTGGCTGCCAGTTGGCCACGACCATGCCCAACGGCGTCCAGGCGAACAGCGTCTGCAGGAAGTCGAAAAACGGGTTTGCCAGCGCCTTGATAACGTCCCAAAGCGCAGCAAAGAACTCGGACAGCGGTTGCCAGTTGGCGACGATCATACCGAGCGGCGTCCAGGCGAATACCGCCTTTAGTACGTCCCAAAGCGCCATGGCCGGCCCACGAATCGCTTCCCAGACAGCTTGAAAATAAGGCGCGACGGTCGACCAGTTGGCAATCAGAAGACCTGCCGCCAGCGCCAGGCCGCGCACGATCAGGGCCAGCGGTGACAGGCCCATCACCGCGCCAAGTACGCTCATGGCGGTCGTCGCTGTCATGACCGCAACTTGCAATACACCGAACGCAATCGCAGCGGCCACCACACCCTTGATCACGCCAGGGTGTTCGGCCGCCAGCGCGGCGACCTGAGAAATCATCGGCCCGATCACGGCCATTGCTTCGTTCATCGCCGGCAGAAACATACTGCCGATGTTGATGCCCAGACGATCGACACGGTTGGTCATCTCTTTGATGGCCGTGGCCGTGGTCTGTGAGTTGTCGGCGAATTCCTTCTCGATAGTGCCGCTGTTCTGCACGCCCTCGCCGACCTTGGCCAGGTTGGACCTGAGCACATCCAGATTGGCCAGCAGTGGCGTGATAGCACCCAGCGATTCCGCGCCGAACAATTGCGTGATGACATCCGACTGCTTGCCAGGGTCAACACTGGAGACCGCCGTCAGGACCTTTTCAATGGTCCCGGACGGGTCGCTCTGCATGCCCTGGGTCAGCTGATTGACGTCGAGCTGCAACGCTTCGAACGCCCCGGCTTTCGCCGCGCCACCTTCGGTCAACGACTGCATGAATCGCTTCATACCGCTGGCGGCCACATCGGCCGGCACATCGACGCTGGCCAGCGTGGCGCCCATTGCCGCCAGTTGCCCGGAGGCCATCCCCGCAACCGGCCCAAGCGGGCCCATTGCAGTCACCATGGTGGCGATTTTCTTTTCCAGGTTGTTGCCGCCGAGCACATTGATCTTCTCGGACAGCGCCGCAACTTGCGGTTGAGTCATCTGGAACGATGAGCGCCACGAGGCCATCATGTCGCCCGACTCGGCCGCCGTCTGATCGAATGCGACACCCATTTTCACGGCATCGCTGGCAAACCCGGTCAGTTCTTCACGCGGTACATTGGCCTTGGCACCGGCAGCAACAATCGCCGCGATGCCATTGGCGCTTTCCGGCAGCCGTTCACTGAGGTCCAGAATATCGGACCCCATCTGCTGGAACTGCTGCGGTGTTTCAAAGCTTACCGAGCGTTTCACGCCGGCCATGCTGGTCTCGAAACCGATCGCTGCCTTTACCCCGGCAATCAAAGGCCCCGCCAAAGCGTTGTCCGTGACTGCCTTGCCAAGGTCTATGGCCCCCAGACTGGTCTCGAGGCCTTTGACATTGTTGCGGATAGTTGCCAGCGTTGGAGACAGCTGGTCGACGCCGGTAATCAGCGTTCTGATAGTGTCTGCCATCACTCCCCCTGCAGGATCTGGTTGATGCGTTGCGCCTGCAAGATCGATTCGGTGATGACGTCCAGCTCCCTGGACATCATCAGTTCGGGATCGGTCTTCCAGAAATACGCGAGGTCGTAAACGACGGCGATCAGTCCTTCAAGGTTACTGATGCCGCTGCCATGAAAAAACTCGCGACCTTCCAGCTCAACGTGTTGATGTCGCACAGATCCATCTGATTGACCGACGAGGGCGGGATGCCGGCGCAGACGGCGATGTACTTCGCCGCCACGTCCAGATCGAGAGAAACCTCCTCGTTCTTGTCGATCCTGTACGGCAGGGCCTTGATAGCCCGCGCTTCCTGCGCCGTAGGGCGCCGGAAGGTCAGTTGCGAAAGGGTTTCGCCGTGCGCTTCGATCGGGCTGGCCAGGTCGATGACTTCACTCATTGCCAGCTCCCCTGATTGCCGTCGAATTGCAGTTCGATGGTGCCGTCGTCAGCCTTGCTGCTCGGCTCATCGACCAGGTAGGCGCCTGACAGGACGTAGGTCTTGCCGTTCTTGAACTCACAGGTGATGGTCATGTCCACACCGGTAGTGAGCAGCTTGAGCGGCAGATCCGCGGTATGCACGGCGGTGAATTTCAACCAGGCGGCCTTTTCGGTTTCCTTGTAGTAACCAGGCACGACGGTCTCGCGCTTGATGTTCATCAGAGGCGCTTCGCCGCCGCCGCTGATGGTCAATTGGGTGCCATCCACTTTGATGTAGCAGGTACCCGCAACTTTCTGACCCATGTTGTTTATCTCCAGAATGAAAAAACCCGCACGAGGCGGGCTTGAAAGGGTTGGTTAGGCTTATGCCGCTTCGTCGTACTGCAAGCGGAACTGGTTGAGCAGCGCGAACACGCGCAGGCCGTTGATGTAGTCAGGCGGGAACATCACGTTCACGCGGCTTGGGTCATTTCCGTCACGCTCGACAATAAGGTGCTGGGCGAACGTTTCGGCGTTCTCCACATGACCCTCTTCTTCAAGACGTGCGTATTGCGCAATCAACTCGCCACGGATGGTGCTCGGCGTGATGATCGGCTGGCCGGCACCGAAGCGCGTGCCATCGTTGGCCAGCTTGTGGCGGCCGTACTTGCTGGTGATGATGCCTTGCAGACGACGGATGATGAACGCCGACTGGTGCATGGTTTCGCTGTCCAGGTACGAGTTGTCAGCCTGGCCGTAAGCGTTCTTCTGGTAGGTGGTGATCGAACGCTGAATGCGTACGTAACCGCCTTCGTAGTACGCCGTGGCGATGCCGTAACGCAGCAGCGACTCACGCTCGGTCAGGGTGAAACGCTGACTGGCCGGCGCCGGATCGATGCCAGGCATGGTGCCGCTCTGGGTCGGACGGCTGGCGTCGGCAGAGATGAACACCGCCGTGCGTGCAGCCAGGGCAGCGGCTTGCAGCCAGACAGGTTGCGGCACACCGTTTTCGACACCCTGCAGGGTGATGTGCTGATCGTTGCGCAGTTGACCTGCAGCCACCAGCGTACCGACCGTGCCGCGCTTGGCGGTGTAAACGTGGCCGTACAACTGACGCGCCCAGCTCCAGCGACCGGTGCTGTCATCCATCGCCGCTTTCCAGGCATCCAGCGTGGCGGTGTCGGTCCACGGCATGCACAGGAACTCGAACGGTTCGTCGCCCAGCGCAGCCAGTGCCTTGAGCTGATCAGGCGTACCCACGCCGCCGGTCATGGCAGTGACTGCTGCCGTCAGGCCAGCCGGAATGACTTCACCATTGGTCTTGCCCTGGCGGTTGAATTCCAGCTGGATGTCATTGCCGCTCGCCCCGCTCCATTTGCAGGAAAGGGTCAGCACACCCGCTTCGACAGCCGCGGTGATCGGCAGATCAGGCGTGGCGTTGATTTTCACCGACAGTGCCGTGGCCGCCTGGGCAGCGGTTGCGCCGTTAACGACGGTGGCCTGTACTCGCATGCCGCCGACATACAGGTTCAGCAAACCGGCTTCGGTCGCCGCCCCGCTGAGGGTGACTTTCGCGCTGGCCTTCGCGCCTTCGGTGTTGATCAGCGGCAGGCACCAGACTTCGCCGGTGGGGTCCGCCTTGCGCCAGGTTTCATACATGGCGGCCAGCATCGAGCCCTGACCGCCAATGTTTTTCGCCAGCGCCACGCTCGGCACCAGCACCAGAGAACCCAGTTCGGGGCCGGACACATCGTCGTTGACCTGCGCAACGATCAGTCGACGCATGCTGGCCGACGCACTGTTGGCAGCCGAGTTGTCCATCTCCGCATAAAACAGCGGCACGCGAACATCGGATGGAATGTTGTTAAAGCTGATAGCCATTGTTTGGCTTCCTCTTGGTTAAGCCGTGAAGGCTTGTTGGGTGGTGGTGGATTGCTCGGTTTGAAGGGTGATGTCGCCGTCGTTCTGACGACGCTGCCACCAGGCGTTGAAGGTCACCTGCCGGCCTTCGACGGGCAGTAAATCGCCCGCCTCCGGATCCGGCACAGTGCGGCCCTCGGCCGGTACTACAGTGATGCGTTGAGTCATGGGGTTACCTCTGCTGTGAATTTCGCTTCGATACGGCCGTCAGGGCCGGGGGTTTTCAGATTCGGATCTGCGGGGTCAACGCAGTCCATCTCGAGGGTGGCGCCGGTAAAGCCGGGCAAACCATCCAGATACGCTTCATGCCAGGTTTCGGCGGGCTGATCGGAGGTGTTGCGGCCCAGTTGAAACTGCGCTGCAAACCCGAAGCGATACGTCACCCGGTCGCCGCTGATCTGCACCAGCGCGCCACCTGTGTACTGCATCGCGTCGTAATCGTGATCCGGGTTCCAGCCCACCAGCGCACGCCACAGTTCGGCGCGCAGGGCATGCAGTTGCTCACTGGCTTCCTGGCCACGCTTGTCACCGCCATCGAGCACCACCACGACATCGATCGTGTCGGTGATGTTCTGGCGAATGACGTTCTGCAAATCGTTGGCGGTGGACTGATCGCCAGTGGCAATCACGTACGCCGACGGGTGGGCGAGCTGATCACCGAGGGCGACCGCCGCCCAGTCGATACCGGCACTGATTCGCCCGGCAAAGCTCGGGCAGGTCGCCTGCAAGTGGGCAACTATCGGGGTTATCTTCATGAGGGGTTCCGCGTGTGTTGAAGGTTGATTGCGGCGTGGGAAACGCCTACTGGTTCGCCTTGCCCAACGCCTCATCAGCCTTGTCTGCAGCACGGCTGGCCGTGTGAGCGGCCTGATTGGCAATTGATGCAGCACTCTCGACCTTGTCTGCCGCCTGGGTGGTGGTTTCGGCCAGCCTGTCCAGGCGCCGGTCGCGCTTGCCCAGCGCTGCGTCGTAGGCATTACGAACCTCGGCCAGCTGCTGCGTATGCTCGGCATTCGCCGACCACTGCCCGGCCTGAAAACCGAGCATCAGGCAGCCAGCGATCAGCAGCACGGAAATCAGCCAGACCTCCAGGCGCCGCCACCAATGGCGAGCGATGAAATCAATTGCGCATCTGTGCATCGTTTGCACCTCCGAGTTGGGATCGCAGCCGGGCTATTTCGGCGCTTTGCGTGGTGACCTTGTCGGTGAGTTGAACGATGTGGCTGGTGAGGGCTTCGATCTTGCCCTCCATCCGCCCAACCGCTGCGGCGAGCTCGTTGCGCTCCTTGGCGAACTGATCAGCCCGCGCTTCAGCTTCCTTGCGCGCCTGGCGCTCGGAGTCGAGCAGTTCATTGAGGCGGCGCACCGTACCGATGTCCGCGTTGTCCATCGCCCGGTCTGTCGCATCTCTGGAAAGAAACTTGCGCAGCCATAGAAAGCCGCCAAGCAGAATTGTGCCCGTGCCGCCCAGCCAGGTAGCTGTGCCTGGGCCTAGGTCGGTTGGGTCCATTGGTGCTCCATTAATTCAGATTCCGCTCATGGCGGCATTGACTGTAGTTATTCTCAAATAGCGAAAGGCAGTAAAAGCGGCTTAAATAACTCATCATTACTGAGTTATGCATCTCGTATAGATAGACCGGGCAATGGATAAGTACCCTGCCCGAAGATACTTCTCGTCAAAGACAGACCAACGAATATCCGCCACCCAGGCAGATCAGCTGGGTGGTGGATAGGTGATCGTCAGTTAGAAATCCCAGCCGACACCACCAAAGAGCGGAAGCGGGCCGGTGCTGTGGTCTGGATAAAATACGCGGCGTGGAGGTCGGACTGGTTCAGGAGCCCACCCGAAACGCGCCCAGACCGGCTTGTCCTGAACAATGACAAACGCACCGTTCGACTGGATCTGAGCGTAGGCACCCGGGTTTCCCTGGGTACCTGTATTCCAGATCGCTACACCAGCATCGGTGTAGATGACAAAATTGCCATCCGACTGCATGACAGCCCGGGTAGCGCCCTTGTTATGCGTACCCGCGTTCCATACCGCCTTCATATCTCGATCGTATACAACAAGATTGCCATCAGCCTGGAAGATGAGCTTGAACTCGCCAGCAGGATACGGAACGGCAATTTGCATCGACTGATCAGCGTTGAGGACTTTTGCGTCAAATGCGCCGGGCGTGAACGCAAGCCTGCCGTTACTCGACCACAACGCTCGAATATCAAGAACAACAAGGTTGCCGTCATCCTGGATTGAAAGCTGAGTACGCTCGATTGCGTCATACAGGTTCCTCGTGGACCACACCCGGCCTCTTATCGGGTCGTACAGGTAAATATTCCCGTTCGTGAGCAAATGCATGCCAATAGGCCCCTCAAGTGCCACCGTCTGACTGTACTGCTGATTGCCGTCAGCGATCCAAACAGCTTTTCCGGTCTCTCGGTCGTAAATCGCCA
This sequence comes from Pseudomonas syringae group sp. J254-4, assembly GCF_032586855.1. Taxonomy (NCBI): domain Bacteria; kingdom Pseudomonadati; phylum Pseudomonadota; class Gammaproteobacteria; order Pseudomonadales; family Pseudomonadaceae; genus Pseudomonas; species Pseudomonas syringae group sp. J254-4. The sequence goes on from NZ_JAWHOO010000015.1 coordinate 31,538, forward strand.
GATTCGCATCGTCTTGTAAAAGAAGTTGATATTTTCCATTTGGAGAAAGAAGGTATTGGCCCTGAACCAGAGTCTGCAGAGCAGGCATCTTGGATGCTCCGACCTGAACGAAAGAATCAGTATGTTTCGGGTAATAAGCGGGCATTAGTTCACCTTTTGAGTTAAATGATTGTTGGCGGAAGATTCCGCTTTTATGTCGCTCAACGGCGATAACTCGAGGCTCGCGGCCTTCACATGATTCAACGTTCCGCAGCGGGAACATTTGATCTGGAGCTCTGTGTACTCACCCATGCGGGCCAGCAGTTTCTTGCACTGCCCGCATCGAAAGTCCTTCAACATGTGCACTGGCCTCCGTGTGCCTGACCCAATGAAAAACCCCGCCGAGGCGGGGTTTGAGGTGGGTCGCGAGTGACCGGTTGTGGCTGTTGTTCAGCCTGTTTCCGGCTGCTGCCCTGAGGCGCAAATCGCATATCGTGGGACCTTTTTACCCCCCTCCGGAAAGCCTGGGAAGGGGCAGTTTCGGGGTGGGTCGAGTTTGACCGGAGTTCAACACGAGTTCGGCCACAGCTGTGCAATCGACCCGGATAAACGGCGTGAAACCGTGTCTTCATTTACCCTTGCGCAGCCTTGTCGGCGACGGCGTTATTGCTTCTGGAAGCGCTGCGCTCAGCGAGAATCGCCAGCACTTGCTGGTGAAGCTTGTTGATCCAGTTGCGGTAGGTGCGGTCTGCGCCTTCATTGATGCCCACCAGACGCATCTGCTCGCGCACCGGCAACGACTCGACATAACGCAATGTCGCCAGTTGCGCCAGTTCAGGCCCGCGGCTCTTTGCAGGGCTGCGCGAAAGCTGCGCCACAGCCGCCTCGACTTCGCTGCTTATATAGTCCAGGCCGCTGCCATTACCCACCAGTGCGCGCGAGCCGGGTGTGCGACGCGGAATGTACGCGCCCCACTCCATGATCCCGGCCATCGGGCTGCTCAGTCCGCCGCCCAGGCCAATGCGCATGCGCTGTTCACCCCAATGCTGCATCACGGCTTCTATTTTCTCGATCATCGTGTCTCTCCTGTAGGACCTTTCTGAAACGCTGCGCAACGTCTTTCGCTGCGCAGAACCAAGGCCTTACAATACATTTTGTATTTTTATGACACAACGAAGCATTACATTATGTATATTGCTCAACACCCTACAGCCTGTATGATTCGACGCATGAACAGAAAATGGTATGAAGTCGCAAGACAGGTCATGGAAACCCAGCAGATCAGCCAGGAAGAGATGGCTGAGCGGATGGGCGTGACGCCCGGCGCGGTAGGGCATTGGCTTAATGGCAAGCGTGAGCCGAAGATCGAGGTTATCAATCGGTTCCTGACCGAGCTCGGCCTGCCGATTCTCACCACCTCCATTCCGGCCAGCGAGCCCGGCATGCACAACGTGGAGCCCACGGTGCAGCCCTCGCGTTTCTATCGCTATCCGGTCATCAGCTGGGTGGAGGCCGGTGGCTGGAGTGAAGCCGTCGAGCCCTACCCTGCCGGCTATTCGGACACCTTCGAGATCAGCGACTATAAAGCCAAGGGCAGAGCCTTCTGGCTGGTGGTCCGTGGCGATTCGATGACCGCACCCGCAGGCCAGAGCATTCCTGAAGGCATGTTGATTCTGGTCGACACCGGAATCGAGCCCACTGCCGGCAAGCTGGTCATCGCCAAACTGCCGGAAAGTAACGAGGCCACGTTCAAAAAACTGGTCGAAGACGCCGGACGCTACTTTCTCAAGCCGCTGAACCCCGCCTACCCGACCCTTGCGGTGACCGAGGAGTGCAAACTGATCGGTGTCATCAGGCAGATGACGATGCGTCTCTGACCCCCGGCATGCCACGTCCAAGCCCCGATAACCGGGGCTTTTTCATGCGCCACTGTTTCGTCCCGGGCAGGTGTCCGTGTAGGAAACATTTGCAGCTTGCGTGGGAAACACCCCTCAATTACTGTATGCACATACAGTAAAAAGGAGTTCACTCATGCTCAAGCAGTTCCCCGACACCTCGCAACATGACGCTTACCTGGCCTTGGCACAGCGCATTCAGGACGCTATCACCAGTGACAAGGCGCAGATCGAGCATCAGGTCCTGCTGATCAGGGAGCCTGGCGAATCGGTGGCTCACTGGGAGCGCATCATGGATCAGATCAGCGAGGCCGAAGGTATCAGCGTGACCCGCAACCCTGAAAACGGCACTGCTCGCGTGTCCTGGTACATCGATTCCCTGTGAGACGAACAATACAAATCGTATTTAAAATACAAACTGTATTGTCACGACGCGCTACATATCGTATTGTTTGTCTGCACCCCATCTCGGGAGTACTCACATGCAAACCACAGGGAGTCATGGAATGAACGAAATACTGGATCAACTTCGCAAAGAATTCGCCACGCCGTGCCCTTCACTGAGCGCCGTCCGAGAGCGTTATTTTTCGCACCTGTCGAACGACAGAAATCTGCTGCGCAAGATCAACGCAGGACGCATCGACTTGAAGGTCAGCCGCACAGGCGGCAGTCGTCAGGGTCACCCCTTCGTGTACCTGCATGACCTGGCCAACTACCTGAGCGCCATCGTGACCAACAGGGCAGCCTGAGGTCAAAAAAGCACCGCCGCAGCGCGATAATGTTCATCGAACTTTGCAGCCATGAAAAATCTTGCTACGTTTCCGGTACAAAACAAAAACAATCGGGATCCGTTCATGACCAAGACATCGAGGCGCTGGCCCTTCGCGGCCTGCCTGTTATCGCTTGCCTGCGGCACCGCTGCTGCCGCGCCCTATTCGACCATGGTGGTGTTCGGTGACAGTCTCGCCGATGCCGGGCAGTTTCCGGACACCGCCGGGCCCAGAGGCTCCACGCTCAGGTTCACCAATCGTGTCGGCCCCACCTATCAGGACGGCAGCGGTGAAGCGTTCAACCTGAACTCGTCGACGCTGATTGGCAGGATGCTCGGTGTGCCGTCAGGAGATCTGGCGGCGTCGACGTCACCGGTCAATGCTGCGCTGGGAGTGCCCGATGGCAATAACTGGGCGGTCGGCGGCTATCGGACCGATCAGATTCTCGACTCGATCAACTCGCAATCCACCGTCGTCGACCCGAACACCGGCACGCTGCTGCGCAGCCGGACAGGTTATCTGCCCGCCAACGGTTTTCGCGCTGACCCCAACGCTCTTTACTACCTGACCGGAGGCGGCAACGACTTTCTGCAAGGTCGCGTGTTGAGTGCCAGCAGCGCCGCGCAAGCTGCCAATCAGCTGGCAGACAGCGCGCAAGCCCTGCAACAGGCCGGTGCGCGCTACATCATGGTCTGGTTGCTGCCGGACATCGGTAAAACGCCAGCCTTGAGCGGTTCGCCACTGGCTTCGGCCACCTCGGCACTCAGCGCGGGCTTCAATCAGCAACTGGTCAGCCGACTGGCGCAGATCAATGCGCAGATCATTCCGCTGAACGTTCCGTTGCTGATCAATGAGATCCTCGCTGAACCGGCACGCTTCGGGTTCGATCCCAACGAGAATCTGGTCAGCACCTGTTTCAGCGGCAATAGCTGCCGGGAAAGCACCACCAACGGCAGGTCCAGTACGACGCCGAATCCGAACCGGCTGTTCTTCAACGATCGCGTGCACCCGACCGAGGCCGGACAGAGGTTGCTGGCCGACTACGCCTACTCGCTGCTTTCGGCCCCTTGGGAAGTCTCCCTGCTGCCGGAAATGGCCAATGGCACGCTGCGTATGCATCAGGACGAAATTCGCGCCCAGTGGCTCAGCGACTGGGGCAACTGGCAAGGTGTCGGGCAGTGGCAGAGCATGCTTTCGGCAGGCGGTCAGAAAATGGACTTCGACGCGCAGAACAGCTCGGCTGATGCTGACGGAAGAGGCTATAACCTGACCATAGGCGGCAGCTACCGGTTTGCCGAAAACTGGCGCACCGGTGTTGTTGCCGGGGCTTATCGCCAGAATCTTGAGGCGGGCCCCAGGGACTCCGACTACAAGCTCAACAGCTACATCGCCACCGCGTTTCTGCAGTATCAGGCCAACCATTGGTGGGGTGATCTGGCGGTGTCGGGCGGCAAGCTTGATTACGAAAATGCCGAGCGCAAGTTCGCGCTGGGGGTCAGCGAGGGTCAGGAAAAAGGCGATACCGACGGCGAGATGTGGGCGGCCAGCGGGCGAATCGGCTTCGACATCGCGGGGGCTGCCAGCCGCTGGCATCTGTCGCCTTTTGTCAGCGCCGACTACGCGCATATCGATGTCGATGGCTACTCGGAAAAAGGTGATCGCTCGACGGCACTGACCTTCAGTGATCAGACCCGCAAGTCGCGGCGTGCAGGCGTTGGTCTGCAGGGCAAGTTCCAGGTGACACCGAGCACGCAGGTATGGGGAGAAGTTGCCCATGAAAGGGAGTTCGAGACCGATCAGCAGGACGTGACCATGGCGCTCAACAGCGTACAGTCAGTGGGTTTCACGCTGGAAGGTTACACACCGCAACGCGACCTGAATCGGGCAACGCTGGGCGTCAGCCAGAAGCTGACCCAAGACCTGACACTGCGCGGCAACTACAACTGGCGCAAGAACGACGACGTGACCCAGCAAGGGGTAAATGTTGCGTTGAGTATGAGTTTCTAGACAGGCCGCAGGAGCGAGCGTGAGGCACGATAATCTGACTATCGTGCGTGGCGCTTTTTCAGGGTTTCACTATCGTGCGACGCTCCGCGTCGCATGCCGTTCTGGACGCTCCGCGTCCTCTCCTGAGAACTGCGGCGCGGCGCAAATCTGTGACGCGGAGCGTCACCCACGGCATTCCCACGCTGGAGCGTGAGGAA